>DALYJJ010000143.1:0-14558 GCA_031969915.1 Bryobacteraceae bacterium
ACCACGACGCTCTCGGGCGAGTTGTTCACCCAGCCGGCGAGGCCCAGGCCGGTGACGGGATGATCACGCAGGGCGCGGGCAACGTTTGGCAGGCGGCGGACCGGCTTCTGGAAGCGTTGCGGAGGCGAGTGTAGCGATGGCCCGCAAACAGCAGCCTCCGCCCCGGCGCTTCGCCATGTTTCGCGGCGGGATCAAGATCGGGCTCGGCGTTTTGGCGATCGTGGGCACGGTCATGGGCGGTCTTTTCCTGTTCTCCACTCTGGAACAGTATCTGATTCGCGACGCCCGCTTCGCCATCGCGCACCCGGCCGATTACGGGGAAGAGAGCCCGAACATCACGATCGCGGGCCTGAAGCACGTGCCCCGGGAGCGTGTTCGTTCCGTCTTCGCGCGCGACATCGGCCGCAGCCTCTATCTCTTTCCCGTGGCAGAGCGCCGGCGCAACCTGCTGGCCGTCGATTGGGTGAAGGATGCCTCCGTGCAACGCGTGTGGCCCAACCGCGTCTTCGTCAACGTGACCGAACGGGAGCCCGTTGCCTTCGTTCCCGCCGCCCACAGCGGCGATGGGGCGCAGCGCTTCGCATTGATCGACAGCGACGCCGAGATTCTCAACCTGCCCGAACGGGCCTCGTTCCGGCTTCCCGTGCTGCTCGGCATTGAGCCACGCCAGCCGGAAGCCGAACGCCGCGAGCGCCTGCGCCGCGTGATGCGTTTGATTCGCGAGATCGGTCCACTGGTGGAGAAGATCTCCGAGATCGACGCGACGACACCCGAATCGCTGCGCGTGACGATGGAAGTGGACGGCCGCGCGATCGTCCTCATTCTGGGCAATGAGAACTTCGCCCCGCGCCTGAAGAATTTTCTCGATCACTATCCGGAGATCCGGCAGCGTCTCCCGGAGGCCACGACTCTCGACCTGCGCCTGGAAGACCGCATCACCGCGATCGATACCGGCGCACACTCGAAACCCGTCAGCAAAGGAGCCCCTAGTGAGCAGTAAGTTCCGAGTGGCGGCAGGACTCGACCCCGGCAGCAACAGCACTCGGTGCGTGGTCTGCGCACTCGAGGACTCGCACATCCGCTTTTTGGGCGCAGGCCAGGCGCCTTCGCGGGGCTGGGCGAAGGGGCGTGTGGCGGACCAGGCGGCGATGGCCGAAGCCGTGCGCACCGCGGTGCAGGAGGCCGAACGGAACGCCGGGCTCTCGCTGGAGAGCGTGGTGGTGGGCATCGGCGGGAGCGGCGTGCAGGGGTTTGACGCCCGCGGACTCTACGAGTTCGGGCGTCCGCGATCCGTGCAGCAGGACGACATGAGCTTCGCCATCGAGCAGGCCACGAAAGCAAGGCTGGAAGAGGACCGCCTGCTGCTTCAGGTGTTCCCGCAGGACTTCACCGTCGATGGCCGGGCCGGTTTCCGCAATCCCAAGGGCTTCACCTGCGGCCGCCTGGAAGCGAACGTCCACCTGGTGACGGCTGCCCAACACGATCATCAGGCGGTCGTGTCGGCGGTGCACAAGGCGCACCTCGGCGTTGAGGAGACGGTTTTCGAGCCGATGGCCGCGGCCTACGCGGCGGTGCTGCCCGAGGAGCGTTCCCGGGGCGTGGCGGTGATCGACATCGGCCTGCATTCCACTGGCCTCGTGGTTTACGATTCGGACGCGTTGCTGCGCGCCGCGAGCATTCCGATCTCCGGCGACCATTTCACGCGCGACGTGGCCTGGGGCCTGTGCGTGTCCTACGAAGACGCCGAACGGCTGAAGGAGGAGTACGGCTGTGCGATGCTCGGCCTCACCTCCGACAACGCGCTGATCGAGGTGCCGTCCGGTGAAGGCCGGCCGCCGCGGGAAGCGAAGCGCCGCCAGTTGAACGAGATTCTGGAAGCGCGCGCGGAGGAACTGTTCTGGTACGCCAAGCAGGAACTGGTGAAGGTGCGGATGGAGCAGTCCCTCATGGAGGGCATCGTGCTGGTGGGCGGCAGTGCGGGGCTGAACGGCATGTGCGACATGGCGGAGCGCGTGCTGAACTGTCCGGCGCGCAACGGGCTGCCGAGCGGCGTCGAAGACTGGCCGGACGAACTGACGCGGCCCGACTGGACCACGGCCGCGGGACTGGCCATGTACGCGGGCCGGCTGAAGCTGTATCAGGGGATCAACAGGCCGCGCGGCAGCGGCTTGTGGAGTTGGTGGAACGGGAACGCGAAAGCCGCGGCGGCAGGCCGCTGAAGGGGTCAAGGAGAAACCATGGCGCTCGACGGGTTGAAGTTCGAAATCCAGGAGGAGTTGCTCCGGGGAACCAAGATCAAGGTGATCGGCGTCGGCGGCGGCGGGTCGAACGCTGTCGGCCGGATGATGGCCGAGGGCCTGACGGGCGTGGATTTCCACGTCATGAACACCGACGCGCAGGCGCTGCACGCCTCCGCGGTCCCGAACAAAGTGCAACTGGGTACGCGCCTGACCGCGGGCCTGGGCGCGGGCTCGGACCCGGAGACGGGCCGGCAGGCGGCGCTCGAAGACACGGAGCGGATCATTGAGATCCTGGAGGGCTCCGACATGGTGTTTGTCACCGCGGGCCTCGGCGGCGGCACCGGCACGGGCGCGGCGCCGGTGGTTGCATCGCTGGCCAAGGAACTCGGCGCACTCACCGTCGCCGTGGTCACCAAACCCTTCGGCTTCGAGGGACCCAAACGCATGAAGCAGGCCGATCGCGGACTGGCCGAGCTTGCCGCCACCGTCGACACGGTGATCTCGATTCCGAACGATCGCCTGCTTGAACTGGTCCCCAAGGGCACCAGCTTCTTCGAAGCGTTCCGGGTCGCCGACGACGTGCTGCGCCAGGCCGTGCAGGGCATCGCCGACATCATCACCACGCCTGGAATCATCAACCGCGACTTCTCCGATATCCGGGCGATCATGGTGGGCATGGGCTTCGCCATGATGGGCACGGCCACGGCGCGCGGCGAGACCGCGGCCATTGAAGCGGCGCGCCAGGCGATCAGTTGCCCGTTGCTCGAAGAGGGCGGCGTGAAAGGGGCGCGCGGCGTGTTGATCAACATTACCGGTTCCAGCCAGCTCAGCATCCACGATGTGAATGAGGCCTGCACACTGATCCGCTCCGCGACGAACAACGAAGAGGTGCAGATCAATTTCGGCGTGGTGATGAACGAGGCCTTGAAGGACGAAGTGAAGATCACCGTCATCGCCACCGGCTTCCAGCGTGACAATCTGCCCGAGGTGAAGCGGGCGCAAGCCTCGACGCGGGCCAACGGACGGGAGCAGCGGCTTGATGTCCGGATCGAGCGTCCCCTTCCGGAACCCGCGCCCCTTGCCGTCGCCGTGATGGAAGAGGTGATGCCGGAACCGGTGGCGGAAGTGGCCGAAGAGCCGCCCGCGCCCGAGATGCCGCGTCTCGACGATCTCGACACGCCCGCGTTCCTCCGGCGTGAACGGCGCTTGTTTCAGTAACCTGGGGGAATGAACATCGCCATTCTGGGCGCCGGCAACGTCGGTGCTTCGCTGGGCGGCGTCTGGAGCGCCAAAGGGCATCGTGTGGTGTACGGCGTGCGCAACCCGGCCGATCCCAAGTACGCAACCCTGAACACCGCCACGCCTGCGGAGGCCGCGCGCACGGCGGAAGTCGTGGTGCTCGCTACGCCGTGGCCGGCAACCAAGGACGCGATCGAGGGCGCGGGCGGCCTGGCGGGCAAGATCGTCCTCGACGCGACGAATCCGTTGGAGGGCTTGAAACTCGCTGTCGGCTTCACGGACTCCGGCGGCGAGATGGTGGCGCGCTGGGCTCCCGGAGCGCGGGTTGTGAAGATCTTCAATTCCACCGGCAATAACAACATGGAGAACACCGCCTATCCGGGCGGCACACCGGCCATGTTCTACGCCGGCGACGACGCTGCGGCGAAGTCCGCCGCCGCGCAACTCGCCGCCGATCTGGGTTTCGAACCCGTCGATGCTGGGCCGCTTACCAACGCGCGCCTGCTGGAGCCGCTCGCGTTGCTCTGGATCGACCAGGCGTTTTTCCGCGGGCGCGGCCGCGAATTCGCCATCGCCTTGCTCAAGCGCTAGCGGCGTTTCGCCTGGCGGCCGGCGGCGCCGCCGATCCATTCGCCGATGGCCGCGACGGCCGCCGCGGACAACGCGCCGCCCTTGCCGGCCCGTTCGGCGGCCCACGCCGCCGCCTCGGTTTCGTGAGCGAGAAACCCATGGTCCATGGGAAGCACCTTCATCGCGGCGCGCCTGGGGTGCAGACGGTTGATGAGGTCGCGGAGCGCCTCAGTCTGCTTCTTTGATGTGACGAAATCGCCGGTTCCGTAGAGCAGCAACACGGGAGCCCGGCCCGAGGACTTCCAGGCGGCGACGGAATCGATGCGGGAGTGGCCCTCGATCATCACAGGTGGCGAGTCGAAGCGGACGCGGCGGCGGCAATCGGGCATTTCCTTCTCGATCTCGTCGGGGGAGCGGTGCTCTTTGAGCAGCGCGGTGAGGCAGCGGCGGTGAATGGCCAGTGAGGCTTCCACCTCATCCTCGGGTTTTCCCGCCAGCTCCATTTCGCGCCGGCGCATGGCGAGGTGATAGTCGAAGTAGGCGAACCCGGAGCCGCCGGCCGCGACGATCCCGGCCACATTCCTGCCGGCGGCGACAATCGGAACGCTGAGTACGCCGGCGCTGTGGGCGACAAGAAATACTCGCGCCGGGTCGACGCGCGGATCCTTTTGCAGGGCTTCGAGTGCGGCGCCGTAGCTTTCGCTTTCCTGTGCGAGGCCCGCGTCGGCGCTGTAGCAGGGCGGGCCGTCGCTGTCGCCGGCGCCCGACTTCTCGACGCGCATGGTGACGATCGAGTACTGGGCTGTGAGGGCGTGAAGGAGTTGGGCCACGGGGTCACTCAAGCCGGGTGACTCCTGCGACCCGCACCCGCTTCCGGCGATCCAGAGCAGGGCGGCGTGAGGGCCCGGCCCGGGGGGAGCGGTGACCAATGTCCGGCGGAGGAACCCAGCCGCCAGGACGGCGCCGTGTTCGACGGCGGGCTCGGGAGGCGGCGCAGGGTAGTGGAGCGTGACCTCGAGTTCGGCGCCATCGCGGAGCAGGCGGAGCACGACGGAGTCGCCGGCCTTTCGCTTGTAGACGGACCTTGCGAACTCGCGCGTGGCCGGCGCGGCCCCGCCGTCCGCTGTGAGCAGAACATCTCCCACCCGGATGCCCGCGCGCGCGGCGTTGCCGCCGGGGCGGGTCTCAGCGACCCGGAGCTTTCCGTCCGCGATGCCGAAGAGCAGTCCGGCGTCCGCCTTCCGCTCGAGGCCGGCCGCCAGGGCGGAGGTGGCGAGAAGTAACAAAACGAGGAGCATGGTCAGTGCAACAGGATAGCGGAGGGAAGCCGATTCGAGCGTGTTAGCATAAAAGTTTTACAACGCCCCATGATTCGCGCCTATCGCGGCATCTACCCGAAAATTGCAGCTTCCGCTTACGTTGACGTGAGCGCACAGGTGATTGGCGACGTCCATCTGGGCGAGCGCGCCAGCATCTGGTGTAACACCAGCATTCGCGGCGACGTGAACACCATTTCGATCGGCGACGACTCGAACGTGCAGGACAACTCGGTGATGCATGGCGAGCTTGGGCAGTGGCCGGTGGTGGTCGGGTGCCGGGTCACGATCGGACACTCCGCGGTGATCCACGGGTGCGTGATCGAAGACGACTGTCTGATTGGCATCGGCGCGATCATTCTGAACGGCGCCCGGGTGGGCCGCGGATCTGTTGTCGCGGCCGGAGCGCTGGTGCCGGAGGGCATGGAGATCCCGCCGGAGAGCATGGTGATGGGCATGCCGGCGAAGGTCCGGCGCAGCGTCACGGAAGAAGAGAAGGAGCGCTTCCGGCAGAACGCGCAGCGATACATCCAATACCGGCAGAGTTACAGGGACGAACCGGCTTGATCAAGGCAGTGAAGGGAACGCGGGACATCCTCCCGCCGCAAAGCGAAGTGTGGAATCGCGTGGAGGCGGCGGCGCGGGAGGTCTTTCGCGCATACAACTACAAAGAGATCCGCACGCCGATCCTGGAAGAGAAGGCCTTGTTCTCGCGCAGTGTCGGCGAAGAGACGGACATCGTTTCCAAGGAAATGTACGAGTTCGAGGATCGCGACGGCTCGCACCTGGTATTGCGGCCGGAAGCGACAGCATCGGTGATGCGCGCCTACCTTGAACACAGCCTGTACCAGAAGCCCGGGCTGCAGAAGCTGTACTACATCGGACCGATGTTCCGGCGGGAGCGGCCGCAGAAAGGGCGCTACCGGCAGTTCTCGCAGATCGGCGCGGAGGCCATCGGGTCGGAGTCGCCGGCGGTGGATGCGGAAGTGATCGAGATGGTGGTGGAGGTGTTGCAGCGCGCGGGCGTCGACGGCTTTGGGCTGCTGATCAACTCGGTGGGCTGCGCGAATTGCCGGCCGCGATTCATCGCCGGGTTGCGGGAGCGCCTGAAGGAAGTGGCGCCCGGGATGTGCGTGGATTGTCAGCGGCGCACGGAGACGAATCCGCTCCGGGTGCTCGATTGCAAGGTCCCGGCCGACCAGCCGGTGATCGACGCGCTGCCCTCGATTCACGAATTCCTCTGCGAAGTCTGCGCGCCGCACTTCGCGAGCGTCCGGACCTATCTGGACGACCGTGGCATCGCCTACCAGGTGAAGCCGCGGCTGGTGCGCGGGCTCGATTACTACATGCGGACGACGTTTGAGATTGTGCACGGCGCGCTGGGCGCTCAGAATTCCGTGTTGGGCGGCGGCCGTTACGACGGCCTCGCAGAGTCAATCGGGGCAAAGGTTCCGGCGCCGGGTATCGGTTTTTCGATCGGAGAAGACCGGCTGGTGATGACCGTGGAAGAAGCCCATCCGGAGTTCCTGGCCGCGCCGCTCGATCTCTTCATCGCGCCCATGGGCGAAGAAGCGCTGCGCCGCGGGGCGCTGATCGCCCGCGACCTCCGCCGCGCCGGCCACATTGTGGAACTCGGCGCCGACGCGAAATTGAAACGCGCGCTGGAGTTGGCGAACAAGCTGGGCGCTGTTTCTCGGCGAGAGCGAACTGGCGAGCGGAGCGTATCCGCTGAAAGTGATGGCGACGGGCGAGCAGCGCACGGTCACTCTGGAAGAGTTGCCGGCGGCGCTTCGCTCCGCAGGAAAGTGACGTATGGCTGTTTCCCTCGATTTTCTTGGCGACTTGCGCCGCACGCATTCGTGCGGTGAACTCCGCGCGGCCGATGCCGGCCGGCGCGCACTGGTGATGGGCTGGGTGCACCGCCGGCGGGACCTGGGCGGCGTAATTTTCATCCACCTCCGCGACCGCGACGGCGTGACGCAGATTGTGTTCCGGGCGGACGTGGAGCCGGCCATTCACGAGAAGGCGGAAGAGCTGCGCTCGGAGTACGTGGTGGCGGTGGAAGGGCACGTGGAACTGCGTTCGCCGGAGACGATCAACGCGACCATCCCCACGGGAGAAGTTGAAGTGGTGGCGGATCGCGTCTGGCTGCTCAACGAGAGCCGTACGCCGCCGTTCCCGCTCGAAGACCACGTGGACGTGAGCGAGGACGCGCGGCTGGAGTTCCGCTACGTCGACCTCCGCCGTCCGCGCATGCAGCGCAACATCATGCTGCGCTCGCGGCTCTCCTTCGCGGCGCGCGAGTTCCTCTACTCGCAGGGCTTTCACGAGATTGAGACGCCGTTCCTGACCCGCTCCACGCCGGAGGGCGCACGCGATTTTCTGGTGCCCAGCCGCGTTCAGTCCGGCTCCTTCTACGCGTTGCCGCAATCGCCGCAGATCTTCAAGCAGCTTCTGATGGTCAGCGGGTTCGAGAAGTACTTTCAGATCGTGCGTTGCTTCCGCGACGAGGATCTGCGCGCCGACCGGCAGTATGAGTTCACGCAGATCGATCTCGAGATGTCCTTCGTGCAGCAGGACCGGGTCTTCGAAGTGATCGAACCGCTGGTGCAGCGCATGTGCGCGGCGGCCGGTTATACGGTGGAGGCTCCGTTTCCGCGCTTCACCTACCATCAGGCGATGCACAGCTACGGGATCGACAAGCCCGATTTACGCCTGCCGCCATTCTACGAGGTGCAGGACCTGTTCCCGGCCGAAGCCGGGCTCACGCGCGAAGGGCTGCCGCTGGTGGCGGTGGTCATTCCGAAGACCGGCGGGCTGAGCCGCAAGGAACGGGATGAACTGAAAGCCTATGGACAGGAACGCGGGCTGCGGGTCTACGACGACCCGAAGCGTCTGGATCGCGATTACGCGGATGCGATGGTGAAGCTCCGCGAGCGAACCGGCGCCACGGACGAGGACCTGCTGCTGGTCTGCGGCTGGGGCGGCGAACCGAAGGGGCATCGCCCTGAAGAGACGGTGCTCATCGCGTGCGGGCAGCTTCGTCTGTTCGCCGGGCAGAAGTACAACGATCGCCACAAGCTGCTTGACCCGAGGGTACTGAAGTTCCTCTGGGTGGTGGATTTCCCGATGTTCGAATGGGACGAAGAAGACCAGCGTTGGGTGGCCGCGCACCATCCGTTCACCAGTGTGCACGACGAGGACATCGAGAAGCTGACGGGCGATCCCGCGCGTTGCCGGGCGAAGTCGTATGACCTGGTGTTGAACGGCGTGGAACTCGCCTCGGGTTCGATTCGTATCCATCGCCGCGACGTACAAGCCAGAGTCTTCTCGGCGCTCGGCATGTCCGATGAGGAAGCCCAGCGGCGGTTCGGCTTTCTGCTGCGAGGTCTGGAATACGGGGCGCCGCCGCACGGCGGCATCGCGCTCGGGCTCGACCGCTTCGTCATGATCCTGGCCGGGGAAACCTCGATCCGCGACGTGATCGCCTTCCCGAAGACGGCCCGCGGAACGGACCTGATGTGCGACGCGCCTTCGACGGTGCCGGAGCGGCAGTTGAGAGAGCTGGGCATCGCGCTGCGCGGAAGCGGCCCGAAAGCGTAGGATCGGGTCGCGCCGGCCTGGCAGGGCTGCTGCCCGCGGTCTTACTGTGCCGACGCGACGACCGGGGCCGCTGCATCCAGGCGCCGGAAATCGCTGAACGTGGTTTCCACCTCGTTGCGCATCGACTTCACCAACATCACCCGCGCGTTGAAGCTCATCAATTGATGGGAAGGCGCCCACGTGCCGTCCGTGAGGCGCATCTGGCGCAAGTGGAACTGAGTCCCCTTCTCGATCTTGGCCAGGACGCCGAAGCCGATCGATACCGTGTCGAAGACCTCGGCGTCCATCTTCAGGAACTGCGATTCGGCTTTGTCGATCCAGATGCGGCCCCGCACTTTTTCGAAGATGCGGGCTTTCATGTCCTTGGGCTTGTAGCCGGGCCGGGGTTCGAAATCGACCACCAACGTGTCGCGTCCCGCCACTTTCTCCGTGCCCACGAGCTTGAACTCGGCCGCGTTGGGGAACTCCTGCAGGTAGTCGCGTTCGCCCGGCTCTTTGCGTTCCGCCGACTCCCGTTTGCGCCGCTGCTCGGGCGTCTCCGCGCGGCGTTCCGCGGCGATCTCCCGGATCCTCGCGTGGCTCTGCGCCATTTCGTCCGCGGGCACAGGCTCGTCGTTGCGCTCCACGATGTAGCTGACGCGCAGGCCTTCGCGCCGTTCCACTCGGGCGGTGAACCGTTCTTCTGACTTCACTTCGCCGGCGGCGGAACGCTGTTTCTTGTGAGTGCGGCGGAGGAAGCCGTAGTCGAGCAACTTCTTTTCGTTCTCCAGCCGCAGATCGAGGGTCTTGCGGACCAGTTGGCGGAGTTGCTCGCCGTCCATCGCGACGGTGGGGAGGGCGCACGCAAGCAAACCAGTGAGGAGAATCCCAGCTCGCATGCCGGGTTAGACGTGGGAGGCCCGGGGGCAGGTTCGAAAAACTTGCCCCCGGGGCGGAGAAATCTACGCGCGCGGCGCTTTGTCGACGATCTTGAAGGTCTTCTCGTCGAAGTAGAGGATCTTGCCCTGCCGGTAGCTCTGGACGGCCATGGTGATCACCACCTGGGCCTTGGCAGCGGTCTCCACATCGAGAGTCGGCTTCTGGCGAGAACGGATACAGGAGAGGAAGTTGTCAATGTGGGTCTTCATGGTATCCGTTTCCTTGACCGGGATGCGGATATCTTCGGTGCCCCACTTTGCCTTGTACTCGGCGCTCACGACGTTCTTTTCAGGCCGCACGGTGATGTAGGGTGCGAAGCCCTCGAAACGGCCGTGCTCCACCATGATGAGCGACGCGTCGTGGCCGCGGATGAGGCCGGGGATGTGCTGGCTGTTGGCCATGGACGAGCTGAGAACCACGGAGTGGCCCTTGGCGTACTCGGCGATGAAGTGGAACGTGTCGGGCACTTCGCGCTCGTCCTTGAACACGTAGATGCCGCCTCCGGCCATCACCTTGTGCGGGAACTGGGGCTCCTTCCAGCAGATGTTCATCGGGGCCATGACGTGGAAGAACAGATCGGTGGCGATGCCGCCGGAGTAGTCCCAGTACTTGCGGAAGCGGAAGAAGCGGTCGGCTTCGAAGTTGCGTTTGGGAGCGGGGCCGAGGAACATCTTCCAATCGATGTAGTCGTCGCCCTTCTTGTCCGGACCGGCTTCCTTGTCGATGGGCCAGTTCCATTCACCTTCGGTGGAGTTGCGATGGTACGAACCCTGGCTGAGCAGCATATCGCCGATCATGCCGTCGGCGATGGCCTTCTTGGCCTGGTGCCACTGGTCCCCGGAAGTGGTCTGGGACCCGACCTGGAAGACGCGCTTGGTTTCGCGCACGGTGTCGATGAGCTGCTTGGTCTCCTCGACGGTGTGGCACATGGGCTTCTCGCAATAGACGTCCTTGCCCTTGTCCATCGCTTCGAGCGCGATCTTGGCGTGCCAGTGATCGGGCGTGGCGACGATCACCGCGTCGACATCGGTCCGGGCGAGGACCTCGCGATAGTCCAGCGTGCCGTCGCAGCCGAAGTGCTGTTTGGCGCGGGTCACGCGCTTCTGCCAGACATCGCAGGCCGCTACCACCTGGCAGCTATTGTTCTCCTTGCCAATGCGCTGGAAGTAGTTGGCGACGTAGAAGCCGCGCCCGCCGGTTCCGATCACCGCGACGTTGATCTTGTCGTTTGCGCCGATGACGCGTCCGCCGCTCTGCTTGTTCGCCGCCTTTGCGAACGCGGAGCCGGCGGCCGAAAGCGAGGCGCCCAACGCGCCCGCGCCCTTGAGGAAGTCCCTACGATTCGATTCGCTCGTTGACATCTGGCTGATCCTTTTTGCGTTGCCGGCAACCGCAATTGCGGAGGGGCTGCTCTGAATGAATTCCACTTAAAGTGTACTCTCCGTCCGGCAGGGTGGTCAAAAGAAGCCGGGACGGCGAAGGCGTTCAGCGGGCCAGCTTGCGCATCATGGATTCGAACGACGCCCGCGGAACGGCGGCCTGTTTGCGGAGGCCGGCGTCTTTCCAGCCGGAAGTGGGCAGCAGCCGCACTACGGTCTCGACGGACCCTGGGAACGCATTCATGAAACCGGCCAGTGCTCGATAGTAGCCGCGCTGGCCGGGGATCTTGCGGCAGCCGGCGACCAGGGCGGCGACGGTTTCGGCGCGCTCTTCAAGCGCAAGGCCGGGATGTGTGGCGATGATGGCGCCCCAGTCGTCGAGAAACGGACCGAGCGGGAGCAGGAAATCCGGAGATCTTCGAAGGGCGCGGACCGCGCGGAGCGGGTAATTGCGGTGACCCTCGGACGCCATGGCGCGCTGATAGATCTGGGCCGCGGCCTGGAAGGCGCCACCGAACGGTTTTGAGTTCTCGTGCGCGAGCCGGCCGAAGCGGGCGCGGGCGGCGGCGAAGGCTTCGCCCTTGGGCCAGAAGCTGATCCCCTGGTCGAGGTCTCCCGCGTTATGGGTGAGCGTCGCGGCCAGGCGAAGGAGATCGAGTTCCGCACCCGGCGTGGCGAGGGCGTAGCGGAACTCGGCGGCTTCGCGGGCCAATTCGCGTTCGATGGCCGCACCCGCCTCTTCAGCCAGCGCGGTTTCGCCGCCTTTCAGGAACGACCCGAGAGCGCCGGCGAGCACGCTCAGCCGTTCTCCGTCGTGGCCGCTCACGGGGCCGACGCCGGCGAGTTCGGTTGCCCGCCGCGAGATCCCATCGATCGGCCATGACAGGGCTCGTAGCGCCAGCCGGAACATTCGTTCACGGGCCTCCGGGAAACGCTGGACGTCGCCCCAGAGGAGTCCGCGGATCTTGGAGTCGACATCGGTCGGAACGAACGTGGCGACGGAGGCATGGTGAGCCGCCAGGCACACCGCGAAGTAGTCCTCGGTCCACTGGTCGTCGCTCAACTCCGAATCGCCATCGAAGGCTTCGGCGAAGGAGAGGATCTCCCGGTAGCCGTCGAGAGCGATCAGCCGGCACGCGGGTTCGCAGCGGGGAAGGGCCAGAAACGGCGCTGCATTGCGGACCAGTTCCACGAGCGTGGCGGGGCGGACGTAGTCGCCTCGCGGCATCTACGAAGCTTGCGTCCGGGAGACGGGGAAGCGCGGATCGGTGGCGAGGACCGCGAAGAAAGGGTCGATGTGCAGGAAGGCGGCCCAGAGGTCGTGGTCGTTGACCGCGCGCTGGAGCCATTGGAGGGCGGTGTCGATTTCTCCGAGGGCGGTGGCCAGGACGGCGTAGGCGATCGGGTTCACGTGTTTCATGGTTCCCGCGCGGAGCCGGGCCCAGGCGGCGAGGGCGGCGGGGCGATTGCCGACGGCGGCCTGCGCCGCGCCGATGGCGGCCTGCGCCATCACCCAGGTGGGTTCCGCCGCGGCGGCGGATTCGAACGAGGTCAGCGCCTGGTGGTAATCGCCGTTGACATAGCGCGCCATGCCGGCGACGTAATGGCCGAGGGCGAACTTCGGGTCGCGGGCGGTGGCGGCGGCGGCCTGCTGGACGGCTGCATCGAACTCGCCGGCACGGTAGAGAGCGGAGGCCAGGTAGAAGCGGTAGATCTGGGAATCGGGTTGCGCTTCGACGCGGGCGCGGAGCGGCGCAAGGGCGTCCGCCGGCCGGCTCTTGGCCTGGCTCAGGAAGTAGGCTTCGGCCGCGGGATCCGCGGCCAGGGAGAAGAGCCGCTCCGCATCTTCGCCCTTACCCTCGTAAACCAAGGCGAGCACGGCCAGGGTCACCAGGGCGCCGGTTTCCTTGGCGTTCAACTCGAAGGCCTTGCGGGCTGCCCATTTCGCCTTCGGCACGGCTTCGGCAGGGGGCGCTCCGAGGTACATGGAAAGCGCGTAGTAGCGCGCGATGCCGGCCCAGGGAGCGGCATCGTTGGGCGCCAGCCGGATGGCCTGTTCAAACTGGTGCTTCGCGGCGGCCAGAGATTCGGTGGTCAACTTCGCGAGCAGTTGCTGCCCCTGCTGCATGAGCCCGGCGGCGGAGGCGGCGGGCGGCGGCGCTTGGGCCGGGGCGGGAGGCGGAACAGCGGAGGCCGCCGCGGCGGCGGGCGTGTGCACCACCGATGGCGCGACGGCGGCGATGGACGCGCCGGGAGGCGAGGCGGGCGTGCCTGGTTTGGGAGCGAGATGGCGAGCGATGGCCAGGACGATGGTCTTTGACAACTCGTCCTGCAGAGTCAGTGCGTCGGACCAATCGCGATCGAAGCGCTCAGACCAGAGCGGATACCCATCTTCCGTGTTGATCAGATGAGCGCTCACACGGACCTTGTTGCCGGAGCGGCGGACGCTGCCTTCGAGGAGCTTGCGGACGCGCAGGCGGCTGCCGATGTCGCGGGCGTCGACGCTCTTGCCCTTATACGCGAACGAGGAAGTGCGGGAACTGACCTGGAGTCCGGGCACGCGGTTCAGAAGGCCGATGATGTCCTCCGTGAGGCCGTCGCAGAAGTTGGCGTTCTCCGGCTCCTGGCTCATGTTGGCGAACGGCAGAACGGCGATGGACCGCTCAGGCACCGTTTGCGTTCCGGAACCGGAGGCCACCACGGCAGCCAACTCGCGGGCGCCCTCGTCGATGGTTTGCGTGATGGACGTCATCTTCGAGGAGATGAGCGCGCGAACCCCTTCCAGCGCGAGCCTCACGGACTGCATGGTTTGGAAGCGCTGTGCGGGGTCCTTGCGCAGGCAGCGCAGGATCACGGCTTCGAGTTCGGCGGGCACGTGGCGCGCGACTTCGCGGATGCGCGGGGGCTCATCGCGCATCATGGCGAGCAGGACACCGATGGCGGTATCGGCTTCGAAGGCTCGCTTGCCGGTCATCAGTTCATAGAGCACTGCGCCCAGGGAAAAGATATCCGAGCGCGGATCGACGGGTTTGGCCTCGGCCTGTTCCGGCGACATGTAGGCCACTGTGCCGACCATGGCGCCGGCTTGCGTTTTCGGAGATTCGTTGAACAGGGTCTGGGTATGGTCGGCATCGCTGTGGAACCCCTTCTCCTGTTCGAGCAGCGACAACTTGGCGAGGCCGAAATCCAGGACCTTGATGAGCCCGGTGGGCGTCACCATAATGTTCGCGGGCTTGAGGTCGCGGTGAATGATGCCGGCGCCGTGCGCGGCGGCGAGAGCATCGGCCATCTGG
>DALYJJ010000144.1:0-14475 GCA_031969915.1 Bryobacteraceae bacterium
TAGGAGGAAACAATGTCCGACAACAACACAAACTGGCGACAGTTCCCCGCCATCGGAGCGCAGGTCTTCACCATGGCCACGCCGGCGGTGCAGGAGGTCCTCGGCGCTGCCAATCGCGCCTTCGCCAAACTGCCTTCCACCGCGCAAACTCCCGTCATCGTCACCGAACGCGATATCCGGCGCTATGTGCGCCAGTTGCTGTCCGCCGACTATCCGGATGTGTCGGTGCTGAGCTATGACCAGTTGACGCCCCAGATCGAGCTCTTTCCGCTCGGACAGGTGGCCTAGGAGGAAACAATGTCCGACAACAACACAAACTGGCGACAGTTCCCCGCCATCGAAGCGCTGTTCCGCGAAGGACGCCTGGACAGCTTCCTCGAACAGTGCGAACTCACCTGCCGGCAGCTCGACGAACTCACGCGCTCGGCCGATCCTCGCACCGCCGAACGCGCCCGCTCCGCCATGACCGCCTACGGCCACACCCTCCGGCTGCTCGAGGATCTGGCCGAGTCGGCGTCCCTAGCAACCGGGCAGGATCACGCCCGATAACCAGGACAGAGGGCGATAGCAAAATGTCAGTAGCGCGCGGCATCGGCGGGGCCTACACGCCGAACTACACCATCGATCAGATCCTGCAATCCACGCAGGTGCGCCAGCCCGGCAGCCGCTTCCGCCAGGTGTTCGGCGGCATCGTCGGCGGCGCCACGAACTTGGTTGCGCCCGGCCTGGGCACGGCCATCGGCGGCATGATCTCGGGCGGCCGCCTGAATTCCACCGGCCTCATGGGCGAGACGACGCAATTCCTGGAACTGCAGCGCGCCATGCAAATGGAGGCGCGCGCCTTTGAAACCGCATCGACGGTGATGAAGATGCGCCACGACGCGTCCATGTCCGCCATCCGCAATATGAAGGGCTGACGGGAGAACCCCATGAGCTGGCAGATTGAGCCCACGTTACTGGAACTCCAGGTGATGCTGGAGGCGGCCGTCCTCTACCGCGACGCCGGCCGGTATGACCAGGCGCGCGATATCTTCGCCGGCGTGCGCTGGCTCGCGCCGGCGTCCCCCTTGCCGGAGGTTGGCCTCGGTACGGTCGAGTTCGCCCAAGGCCGCTTCGAACAAGCCAAACGCCACTATCTGCGCGCGCTGGAGCGCGATTCCGAATGCGCCTGGGCCTACGCGCAACTCGGCGAAGCCGAACTCTTCTCCATGAATCGCGAAGCTGCGCGCGCGGCCCTGCAGCGGGCGCGTGAGCTCGATCCCGCCGGCGAGTTCGGACGCCTCGCCGAAAGCCTCCTCGACCTGGAGAGCCAGGTCACGTTTGAGGGTGCGCCATGAAAATCCCCAGCGACCCGCCCGGCGGCTCCATCCCGCCTCTTTCCACGCAGAACGCCGCCGCCAAATCCGAAGCCCCGCGTTTCCACGACGCCGCACCCGCCTCCGCCAAGCCCGGCCCGCTAGGCCCGCAACGGAGCGAGTGGAGACGCGCTGACCTGGCCGACCCGGCGAAGGCGAACGATCTGATGAAGGAGTCCGCCGCCTGGCTCGTCTCCCAGGATCGCCTTGCTGCGAATCTCACCGACCGGCAGCGCGCCGAGATGGCCGGCTTCCTCGCCAATGACCCAACGACGCGCCAGCTCCTGACCCGCTATCTGGAAGGAGTGCTGGCCTGACGTGCGCTTCCGCCTGTTCGTCCACCCCGAGAAGAACGGCAAGGCCGCCGAAACGTTCGAGCTGTCGCTCGAGAACGGCCCCGTTACCCTCGGCCGCGGCCCAGAAAGTCCGGTACCGCTCGACGATACTCTGATCTCCCGCAATCACGTCTCGGTCACCGCGCAGCAGGGCACCCTGTGCGTGATGGATTTGAGCAGCAACGGCGTTTGGGTCAACGGCCAACCCATGCCGAAGATGACGCCCGTGCCGGTGGGCGAGAAGGACGAAGTGCGTGTGCCCGGCTACCGCCTCTACCTGCAGGCGCTGCGCCCCGCGCCAACACCTCCCGCGCCGCTGCCCCTGCCCGCCTCGCTGCCCCTGCCCGCGCCGCCGGCCTCGCGCCCTTCAGCGCCGCCGCCCCAGGTCCCCGCCGAGCGCTGGTGGAAACCCTCCGCCCTCGAACTATGGACCCTCGCCGCCGTGGCCCTCGCCGCGGCTCTGCTGCTGCTCTACCGCTCTGCCTGAGAACAACCTTCCCCCGCACTCGCCGATAACTTCGCCAGGAGACAGCATGCTTCGCATCCTGGCCGCACTTGGTTCCATCGCGCTCGCAGCTTCCGCGCAGAATCCATCCCTCGGAGACGTCATCCGCGGCGGCGCGAAGCCCAAGCCGCCCGCCGCCGCGCCAAAGCCAGTGACCTCACTGCCTCCCCAGCAACGGCAGGAATCGCCCGCCGTGCAACCCTCCGGCAAGCCCGGCTTCCGGATGTCCCTCCCACCCGGCTGGCGTTCCGGCATCGCGCCCTCCGGCATGATCGCCGCACAGAGCCCCGACGGCGCCTCCCTCATCTTCATCGCCCCCGTCGCGGCGCCCGCCGGCGCGGACGCCGTCTCCTGGATGAAGCAGGCCGGCGCCGCGAAACTCGCGGGCATGCTGCCGCAGGCAACTCTCGCCGGCGTGGGACGTACGCGCTCCGGCAACGGCGCCCTCTCGGCCGTTGACTATCGCGGCCCCGGCCGCGCTAACGCCATGGTCGTTCTCCATGGCGGAGTCGGCACTCTGTACGTCATCGCCGCGCCCGCCGCCCGCTTCGCACAGGAGCGCCCCGCGCTCGTACGCATCCTTGCCAGCTTCTCCTTCGACGGCGAGCAGCAGGAGGGACCCGGGCGCGCTCCGGCCGCTCAGCCCAGCCTCTCCTTCGTCCGTTTCGAAGATCCGTATGAGCGCGCCTTCACCACCGAAACCCCCGCCGGCTGGAGCACCCGGGGCGGCATGATTCGCAAGGGCCCGGTGGACGTTCGCGCCTTTCTCCGCATGCAGTCCCCCGACGGCGTGATGGTCGGTGTCGGCGACCCCGAACTGCCGCCCTTCGTCATTCCCACGCAGACCATGGCCATGTCCGGTTTCGGCGAAGGCTCGAACTACTCGCCCGGCTACGGCTCCTCCATGCGCGTCGCCCGCTACCTGCCCGGCCCCGTCTTTGCTCAGCAGTACGCCGGCAATCTCGTCCGTGGGGCGGGTCTCGAAGGTTGCCAGGTCGTCGACCAGCGCCAGCGCCCCGAATTCAGCGGCACCCAGCAGGGCTTGGCGACCCAGACCGTAACCGCGGGTGAAGTCGCTCTCCGCTGCCGCCGTGGCGGCCAGGAAGTGGCCGCATGGGTTCTCGCCGCCACCCAGGCCACCACCATGCAGGGCATGGGTATGTGGCACGTCACCGCCCTGGTCACCTACATCGCTCCCGTCGATCGCGTCGCGCTCGCCGAGCAGGCGATCGCCCGCGTCGCATCCACCTTCCGCGTGAGTCCCCAATGGTTCGGCGCCCAGCAGCAGACCACGGCCGAAACCTCGCGCATCGTCTCACAAACCAACGAGCAGATCTCGCGGACCATCTCCGATAGCTACTGGAGCCGCCAGCGCACGCAGGACCGCACCAATCGCAACTTTTCCGACTCCATCCGCGGCGTTGTGCGCCTCCGCGACCCCGACACAGGCGAAGAACTCGAGGGCACGGCCGGCAAGAACTACTACTGGCGTGTGCGCGGCACCAACACCATCGTCGGCCAGGATACGCCCACTCCGCCTCCCACCATCGACGTCACGGAACTCGAACAGGTGCGATAGCAACTTTCCGGAGGAGCCTCGATAAGTGAAGTCGAGACCCGCCATGGAACAGAAGATCATCATCCGGCACCGTCATAGCAGCAAGGCAGAGAAGGTCGACGAGTTTCCCATCAAGCTGTATCGCAGCGTCTCCATCGGACGCGATCCCTCCTGCGAAATCATCTTCGACCAGGACAAGGACGACGTGGTCAGCCGCATGCACTCGCGCATCAACATCGCCGCCGGCCAGCCGCCCGAGTTCAAGGTCGCTGATCTCGGCAGCCGCAATGGTACGTTCCTAAACCGCCAGCGGATCTCCACCGAAGTCACGCTCACCCCCGGCGACGTCATCCAACTCGGACCCGGCGGCCCCGAGCTCGAGTTCGACATCGAGCCCCGCGCGCTCGGCAAGCCCACGCGCCTGGCCACGGAAATCCCCGCGCCGCTGATGACCCGCGAAGCCGCGCCCGTCTCACAGGTCACGCCCGTGATTCCTCCCGCCGCCGCCAAGTCCGGCGTGGGCAAGGGAACCGTCGAGCGCATGATCCAGCGCAGCGAAAAGAAAAATCACGCGGCCCTGGCCGTCGCGGGCATCGCCGTCGTGGCCGCGCTTGCCGCCGGCGGCTACTTCCTGTGGAAGTCGCGGCAGCCCGTGGCGCCGGCCGGAGAAGCCAGGCTGACCCCCGCGCAGGTGGCCTCCTCCAACGCCGATTCGGTCGTCTTCTTTGAAGTCGGCTGGAAGATCGTCGACACGGAAAGCGGCCGCCAGCTCTATCACGTCTACATGGCGAACAAAACCACCGACGAGTCGGGCGCCGAGAAGCCGGTGGTCCCCGGCGGGCCGCCGCTCCTGCCGGTCTTCGTGCCCATGGGAAACGGCATTGAACCCATGCTCTCCACCTCCGATGGAGGCGGCAGTTACAAGGCCGTCGGCGGACGTCACACCGGTTCCGGCTTCGTGGTCAGCTCCGATGGATTCATTCTCACCAACCGGCACGTTGCGTCTACATGGCTCACCAGTTATACGTTTCCCGACCCCGTCGGCGTGGTACTGACCCTCGACGAGCAGGCCGCCGTCAAGCAGATCACGCCCATCGGGGCGCGCAGCTTCCCCGCCTGGGTGCCCGGCAGCGCCCGCTTCGTCATTGAGGGCGGTCTGGACCAGGGCAACATCCGCATCGTGCAGAAGGGCATCAGCGGCAAGAGCATCGAAGGCCGCAACGACTACCTCGACGTCACCTTCGCCAAGAACCGCGTCCGCATCCCGGGCAAGCTGGCCCGCGTCTCTGACCAGATCGACGTGGCCATGGTGAAGATCGATATCCCGCGCTCGCTGCGCAAAGTGGAGCTATTCGACAACTACGGCAACATCACGCAGGGCGAACAGATCGTCGTCCTCGGCTACCCCGCGGCTTCTCCCGTCGTGGTCGGCGCGGTGGAATCGAAGGACGTCTTCAACCGCGGCGTGGAGGCCAAGGTCATCCCCGACCCAACGCTCAGCGTCGGCAACATCGGGCGCATCATCCGCGGCCAGGCCGGCATCGGCGAGGGCACCTACAGCACCTTCGGCGACGTCTACCAGCTCACCGTCAACTCCACCGGCCCCGGCAACTCCGGCGGACCGGTGTTCGACGACAAAGGCCGCGTCATCGGCATCTTCACCTCCGGTACCAACAGCGACGTGCGCATCACCTTCGCCGTGCCCATCAAGTTCGGCATGGAGTTGATGGGCACCAACCGCGTGATGTAGGTGCTCACGATGCGGCTCCGCGTGGGTTCTCTCGCGGGCCGGTATCGCGTGGAGGGCCTGGTAGGCTCCGGCGGCATGGGCGAGGTCTACCAGGTCATCGATACCGAAACCGGCTCGCGGCTCGCCATGAAAACGCTCAACGTTCGCCGCAGCGACGGACCGTCCTGGCAGCGCTTCTTGAATGAGGCGGGCATTCAGGCCAGCCTTTCGCATCCCGGCGTAACCGCGTTCTTCGAAGCCTTCCTGTGCGACGAAACGCCCTGCATCGTGATGGAGTTCGTCGATGGCGACACGCTACATGCCCGCCTTCAGCGCCGCGGCCCGTTTGCCGCTGCCGACGCCGTAAAGATCCTCGACGCGCTCTGCGACGCCCTCGGCTACCTGCACGAAAAGGGCATCCTTCATCGCGACCTCAAATCGTCCAACGTCAAGCTCACGCCCGACGGGCGCGTCAAACTCCTCGACTTCGGCATCGCACGCGCCCGCGACGCCGAGCGCCTCACGCAAACCGGCATGGTCATGGGCACCCCGGAACATCTGCCGCCCGAAGTGCTGCAGGGCCGGCCTGCTGACGAAACCTCCGAGGTCTGGAGCCTGGGCGTGCTGGCCTACGAACTGGTCACGGCCAGGCTTCCCTTCGACGGCGGCGGCGACCGGGAACTCTTTCGCGCCATCCTGTCGGAGCCGCCGCAGCCGCCCTCGCGCTACACACCAGGCATGCCCGCACAACTCGAAGCCGTGATCCTCCGCTGCCTCGAGAAGAACCCCGCGAAGCGATACCGCGACATCGCGGCTTTGCAGCGCGCCATCGGCCGCATCGGCGGCACCGGCCGGCCTCTGCCCAGGCGCGCCCTCATCGCCGCCTCCGCCCTCCTGGCCGTCCTCCTGTTGTTCTGGTTGCTTCGCAACGGCAAGGACCGCGGCGACGGACAGCACGAGGTCACGCTGGAGGTCGTCAACGGGGCAGCCGAGGTCTGGGAGAACGGGCGCATGGTCGGCCGCACACCTTACACCAGACGAACCAAGCTCGGCGAACGCCTGGAGTTCGAACTCCGGCGCGACGGCTTCGCCCAGCAGACCGTGCAATTCGACGTAACGGACCGGCAGGTGTACAGCTACGCCCTTGAGGCGCTGCCGGGCCGCGGGAAGTGAGACATCATGGAGCGAACCCAGCCACGAGCGACATCCGAAACCCAGACCATCGCCCTCGACCGTTACCAGGTCGAGGCGAGCTTCCTCACCGACGTCGGTAAGGTGCGCACCTCAAACGAAGACAGCGCCGCCGTCGTGCAACCGCAGGAGCCCGGCGAACTGCGATCGAAAGGCGTCCTCGTCATCGTCGCCGACGGCATGGGCGGCCACGAAGGCGGTGAGGTGGCCAGCCGCACCGCGACGGAGCGCGTCGCCGACGTCTACTACCGCTCCGGCCGTCCGCCCCAGCAGGCGCTCGTCGACGCCTTCCTCGCCGCCAACCAGGAAATCCGCGAGCGCGCCAAGCGCGACAAGCACCTCGCCGGCATGGGCACCACCTGTACGGCCGTGGCCGCCATCAACGGCATGGTCTACTCCGCCCACGTCGGCGACAGCCGCGTCTACCTCATTCGCGGGCAGCAGGCGTATCGCATGACGGAAGACCACTCCGCGCCCATGGCCCTGGTGCAGAAAGGTCTGCTGACCCTCGCTCAGGCCAGCCATCACGAAGACCGTAACGTGATCCTCCGCGCCATGGGTACCTACGACAAGCTCGAGGTTTCAACGTGGAAAGAGGCGTTTCCGCTCCGCCCCGGAGACCGCTTGGTCCTCTGCTCGGATGGCTTTCACGATTCCGTCGCCGACGAGGAAATCGGCGCGCTCGCCAGCCGTTTCCCGTCCGCCGCGGAAACCTGCCGCGCTCTCCTTGACCTGGCCCTGCAGCGCGACGGCGCGGATAACATCACCGTCGCCGTACTCGCTCTCAAGGAGCGCGCCGAATGACCGGCACCGCCATCGGCCAATACCGCGTCATCAGCAAGCTGGGCGAAGGCGCCATGGGCAAGGTGTATCGCGCCCTCGACACCATGGTCGAACGCGAGGTGGCGCTCAAAGCCCTGCGCCCGGAGATCGCCGCTCAGCCCGAAACCCTCGACCGCTTCCGCAAAGAGGCCGTCACGCTGGGCCGCCTCAACCACGCCAACATCGCGCAACTCTACACGTTCCTCAAAGAGGGCGCCGACTTCTATATGGTGATGGAGTTCGTCGACGGCGACACGCTCGAATCCATCATCGGCCGCCGCGGCACGCTGCCCTGGCCCGAGGCCGCGAAGATCCTCCTCGGCGTGCTGGACGGCATTCAACACGCCCACTCCCTCGGCATCCTCCACCGTGACCTGAAGCCCGCCAACATCATGCTGTCGCGATCCGGCCAGGTGAAGGTGATGGACTTCGGTATCGCCCAGGCGCTCGGCGCAGCCAAAATGACGCGCGATGGCCGCGTCGTCGGAACCCTGGAATACCTGGCCCCGGAACGCATCCAAGGCAAACCGGCCGACGCGCGCTCCGATGTCTATTCCACCGGTGTCGTCCTCTACGAAATGCTGACCGGCCGTCTGCCGTTCCAGTCCCAGACCGAGTATGAACTCCTGGTGGCGCACGTGCAAACGCCTCCGCCGCCTCCGCGATCGCTCGGCGTGGGCCTTCCGGCTGAGGTCGAAGAGGTGCTGCTCCGCGCGCTCGAGAAGGACCCTGACTGGCGGTACGCTTCCGCCGCCGATTTCGCCGCCGTCCTTCGCAAACTGCTCGGCGTGCCTGCCGCGGAGGTGAAGGAAACCCGCTTCCTCCCGGTTGAGCCCCCCGCTCGGCCCGGCGCCGCAGCCTGGCTCAACACCGCCGAGGCCGCGTTCGACGCGCGCTTGCCCGTCTCCTGGCGCGGCAAACGCATCGCGCCCATCGCCGCCACCGCCGTGGCCATGCTCGCGCTCGTCGCCCTCGCCGTCACCATCTTTGGCGGAAGCCGACCATCGCCCGCGCCGCCCACCGTTGCCGTGGTGAACACACCGCCCGCCCAAACCATGGCCGAGCCCGAACCGGCTGCCGCCGCCCCGGTCCCCGCCGAACCCGCGCCCACACCCGTCACCACGGCGGAACCGCCTCCGCAGGAACTCCCGCCCCCTGTCTTTCTGCCCGTGCAGCCCAAACCAGCCGCCCCCGCGCCCGCCAAACCAAAGCCCGCGGCCGTCGCCGCACCCGCGCGCGCACCCGAGCCCTCGCCGGAAGTCCGGCGCGCCGCGCTCGCGGCTCTGGACCGCGCCGAGCCCGGTGCCCCCGCCGGCTCGCCCGGCGTCCATCCCATTCACCTCACCGGACTCGCCGCCTCGCTACGCCTCGGAGCCCCGGCGCTGCTGCCCGATATCTCCGAAGCCGTTGCCCGCCGTGGCGTCGCCTTCCCCCTCTCCCCCGCCGCCGAACAGAGCCTGCAGGCGGCAGGCGCGTCTCCTGACCTGCTCAAGATCGTCGCGGCCAGCTTTCACCCGCCGGCTCCCGCCGTCGTTTCCGCTGTCTCAGCGCCCAAGCCCGTGCCGCCGCCGGAACCCGCACGCCGCGCCGTCACCACCCTCGCCGACGTCCGCGAGGTCTTCGTCGAGAAGATGCCCGGCGGCCTCGACGAGTTCATGCGGGAAGAGATCGGCAAACAACTCGGAGGCCGCCTGAAGGTAGTCAATTCCGCCGCCGCCGCCGACGCCCGCCTCGAACTCACCATCGAAGAAGGCAAGGGCGGCAAGCTCTCCAGTGCCGGCCGCATGTTCGGCATCAAGGAACGCCAGCAGGTGCAGGCCCGCCTGCTCGATCGCCACACCGGACGCGTCTTGTGGCAGGACAAAGCCGGCGACCGCAAATTCGTCGTCGGCCGCTCCGAGGAGGGCGCTCAGAAAAAGCTCGCCTCCCGCCTGATCAAGGAACTGAAGGAGGACCTGGGCAACCGCTGACCCGCGCCCGCAGCGTACTGGTGTTCTGGTTCCAGTCCCAATCGCTCACCGTGCCCTTGCGCCGCAACTCCTCGAACACCGCCAGCGCGCTCCGCCACGATTCGCACGCCGCGCCGCGGTCTCCCTTCCTCCACTGCACTTCGCCCAGCACAAACACGGAGAACGCGAGGTCGCGCCGCAGGCTGCTCACATCCGGCTGCGCCGCCGCCCGCTCCGCCCGCGCCTTCACCACCGCCTGCTGCTCCGCCATCGCCTCGCCGTGCCGTCCCGCCTCCGCCAACATCTCCGCCGCCGCCTGGCGCACGATCAGATAGTTTCGCAGCAGCGTCTGATCCCGATCCTCAATCTCAATCAACCGCCGCCCGGCTTCCAGCGTCACGCGGATGGCGTCCACCGCTTCCGCCGTCCGTCCCAGCTTGTCGAGCGTGGTGCCCACGTCGTACCCCGTCAACAACTGCGCCGCGAGCAGCGCCGGGCGGCTGCGCCATCGCGCCCCGGCCTCGCGCAACAAAGAGTCCGCCTCCCGGTACCGCTTGAGCGCGCCCTCCACGCGACCCCGATAGTAGTCCACGTTGCCTGCATGGCGGACCAGCAGCGCCCGATCGAGCGCGTACTCTTCGTCGGCTCCTCTGAGCGGACCGGGCCACTGCTCGAGTTCCGAGAGCCCGCGCGCCGCGCTCGCGCCTTCCTCGTCCCAGCGCTCCTCCGCGTACGCAAGATCGCATTCCATTACCCGCTGCAGTGCTCTCACCTTGAACCACGCTGCGCCGCCGTCACGAGCCGAATCCAACTCACCCGCGGCTTCCATCACCAACGGCCGCGCCTCCGCCGTCCGGTTATGCGCCCACAACAGCACCTTCGCCCGCAGCAGTCTGTTTCGCGCCGACTCGATTCGCACCGCCGGGTTCCCGCCATCGAGCGCCTGCACCAGCCCGCGCGCCCGCGTAAGGTTATCGAGTGCCGCCACCGGATCGCCCAGGTTCGCGCCCCCTGAAACCCCATACACTTCCGCCAGCCGGTTGTACCCGGCAACCGTCTCCAGCCGTACTGCGTCGCTCGCCTTCGCGTTCGCCGACAGCCGGTCCAACTGCGCCTGCGCCGTCTGCGCCATACGTGCGCGAACTTCGGTGGAGCCCGGCAGGCGGCTCACCTCGTCGAATAGCTCGAACAGCAAATACTTCGCAATCTGCCGGCTTTCTTCGAACCGCCGTGTGGCCTCCATCTCCTGCCGCCACGAATACACGCCCGCGCCCCCCAACCCTGCCGCCATTAGCGCTGCCACAGCCACCCCGCGCCGATGCCGCCGCAGCGCGCGTCCCAGCACATACGTCCACCGCTGCCGCCGCGCCTGTACCGGCCTGCCTTCCAGATACCGCCGCAGATCCTCCCCGAAGGCCGCCGCCGACGGGTACCGCTGCGCGGTATCGAAGGCCATCGCCCGGGCGAGGACACTCGAAAGGTCGCCTCGCAACGCCTTCCGCAAGTCCTTGAGCGACGTTCCGCGCGCGGCCGCTTTCGCCTCGTCCACCACGCCCGAGGGCGGATGCGGCGCCATCTCCGAAACCGCCCGCTCCATCGCCAGCATCGCGGACTCACCGCTCACGAACGGATCGCTGCCCGTCAGAATGACGTACAGCACAACGCCCAGTGAGTACACGTCGGAGGCCGTGGCCACACGTTCGCCGCGCAATTGCTCCGGGCTCGCAAAGCGCGGCGTCATGGCCCGCAGAACCGTCGCCCCGGCGTCGTCCGCCATCAGCTTCGAGGTGCCAAAATCAAGCAGCTTGACGTCGCCCCCCGGCGTCACCAGGATGTTCGACGGCTTCAGATCCCGGTGCACCACCAGGTTGCGATGCGCGTAATCAACGGCGTCGATGACCTGCCCGAACAACTGCACCCGTTCTCTTACCCCCAGCGCCCGTTCGTCGCACCAAGTGTCCAGCGGCTCGCCGGCCACGTACTCCATCACCAGGTACGGCTCGCCCTCGTCCGTAGTCCCGCCGTCAAAAAGACGCGCGATGTGCGGGTGGTTCAGTTGCGCCAGGATCTGGCGCTCAGACAAAAACTGCGCCCGGTACAATTCATCGCGCAGCGACCCCCGCAGAACCTTCAAAGCGGTCACCCGGTCGAACTGTCCATCGGCCCGCGTAGCCCGATAGACCGTGCCCATGCCTCCCTGGCCAATCACCTCTTCGCACTGGTAGGGACCGTACCGAGGCAGCGCCCTCACCGCGCTGCGTTGGACCTCCACCTCGCGCGCCGCCGCCAGCAGCTCTTCAATCTCCTGCCGCAGGTCTGATTCCTCCGGAGCACACGCCTGGTCGAGAAACCGCCGCCGTTGTGCACCGTCGGAAAGGTCCATCGCGGCATGAAACATCTCTTCGAGCCTGCGTTGCCGCCCTGCGTCCATGCGTCTTTCCAGAGTAAAGCACCACCGCGGGCCTGCGAACCCCTGCGCCCCATAATCGGCGGTGGGCCATCCGTCGAGACATCGGCCATGTGGAAGACTGGGAACTCTCTTACCAATTTCCTCACCGAACTCCTACCGCAATAAAAGCCGCATCCGCGCCTTGTCTGTGTGTGGGGAGCGCAGCCGATCGCGTCGCTACCCAACGCCACGCAGCCAACTCTGTAACGACTGCGCCGGCAAGTCGAAAGGAAACAACCGAATGTCCACCTTGAAAGTTCCGGTTCGATCGCGATTCGCGAATCACATCAAGCCGGAGAGCCACATGAACCGGAGGAGGGGTATCGCTTTGTTCAGCATGGCGCTACTTACATCGCTTGCGCCTGGCGCGTACGCGCAGACAGCGACGGACCCTTTTCCCCTCGCAAGCCTGTCGCAAGGGCCGAAAAGCCCATCAGATGCGGAGGAACAGGCTGCCAAGCGCAGCCTGGACGAGAAAGCACCTCGCATCAATGGCCTCGCAGGAGCCGCTGCTCCCACGAGCCAGTGCTTCACTTTCGGAGCCAACGACACCACCGGACGCACCTTTCTTAAGGTGTGCATCACCAACCACGGCACAATTTCATACCTCGAATCGCCGGCCGGGCGAATCCACCTGCAGGGAAATCGCGAAGGGTATGTCGTTTGCACGTTCAATAACACCTTCGCCAGTTTCGAAGCCGGCATCGCCGAGGGCGGGTGGACCGAGCCGAGTGTCTCACAGCCCAGCGGACCGGGAACTCTGCCCTTGATCGTCACGCGGTCGATGCTGGACCACGCCGTCGAACTGAAGCAGACGTTCACCCTCATTTCCGGAGACAACCAGCTACAAGTAGTTATGGCCTTGAAGAACACCTCCACCGGGGTCTTGACTGAAGTGAACCTGGACCGCTACTTCGACGGAGACATCGGAGGCAGGACGGCCAATACCTACGACACAACGGAGGGCGCCGTGTGGGGATATCGGGCGAGGTTCGATGGTACCGACAACGCGGTGATGTTGCGACAGGTTCCCTCCACCGATGTGAGTTCGGTTGCGTTCTTCCAGTTCTTCAGGGACTGGTTTCCTGAGGGTCTTCGGCGTTGCGGCGGCCTTTTCGGGTTCGGCTCGTCCGGCGACTTCGTGGGCCGAGTCCATACATTCGTAGGTAACATGGCGCCCGGCCAAACCAAGACAGTCACGTATCGCTATCAACGGTTCTGACCTGCAAGAGCCGGCGCAAGGGCGCGGAATCGCCTTCACACCTCGAAGAAGGCCGTTCCGCCCCGTTGTGAAGCACGGACCACTGACCGTGAGTTGAACCAGGGACCCGGCCGGTCACGCCCCGAGCCCGAGAGAATCGCCGGGCCGGCGGGGTTGCCTCGATCACTTCCCATTCGACCGCGAACGGGAGGGCGCGACGCAGAACCGAATGGGCGTAGTCGATCGCGCGGTCGCCGGCGCCCCGCTCACCCAGCCCGCGAATCCATTCGTCTACTGGCAGAGGCTTCAACTCGCCCAGCCGGCATCAGCGATTCCCGGTTTTGAGTTTGCGCAGCAGGTCTCTCCGTGTCGTATCGGACTCGGCTTCAGCGATCTCACTGTGCGTGATCTTGCCGGTACCGTTCGCTTCGGCGAACGCGGCTCGGAGATCCTCGATTGGTACGGCCTCCGCTGAAGCAACGTCCAGAAGAGTGCGAAGCGCCTTCGTTACCGGTACGCCGTCAACGATCTCGACTTCGGCTGCCGGGACGTCGGCCATGTGAAGGACAAGTGCCTTCGGGGTGGCTGCGCTACGACGAAAGTCGCGGGGGACCGACATGTGGACGCGCGATGGCATGGCATCGCTGAGCTCATGGAGCGAGAGCGCAGTCTGGTGACTGTAGATGCCTTGGGGTTCGTCCTGGCGATTGCGAGACCAGAGCCACCAAAGGATGAGGTCGGGTCGCGGCGGCAGCGGATGCAGTGCTAGTCGGAAGATTCCGCGGCGCTCTCGGACCCAGTTGCCGGCGGTGACGTGATAGTTGCGCTTTGGTGCGGTGTAGCCGATGGCGGCGGCTTGCTTGGACGTAAAGAACCCGCCCTGCCCTGTCGCTAAGCGGACCAGCATACGCTCGTCATTGACGTAGGATCGGGTCTGCACAAAACTTCAACTCTCCAGAACTATTGTGCCTCAGGCGGGTCGCGCTCGCAACGGCTATTTCGACTGGTTGTGAACCCGTGAAAGCCCCTCTATGTACAGGCGTGGGCACAAAATGGGCACATGTCTTCAAGCGTCGATGTCAACACGGCGTTGACGGATCGGACAGAGGTCAGCCTGGCCTGTTCGATGAGATTGACGACGCCGGCAAGTAATCGGCCGTAGGAGGCGGTCTTTCGCCTGCCAGAATTGTGCCAAAGCCCTATGACATTGACTGCCCATAGAGATTTGTGTCCACCCCGTCCCATGGCCTCCGCCGCCAGAACGGCGGCGCCGATGTCTTGCACGCTGCCGTAAAATGGGAATGACGCCAATGTTCCTGCGCTTTAACGAACGGAGAGCAACGGAAGCTGCCGCCAAGTTCCTCAAACTCCGCGGCGGCCG
>DALYJJ010000145.1:0-14420 GCA_031969915.1 Bryobacteraceae bacterium
AGGACCTTCCCGTTCGACTCGGATACGGCGCGGAGCAAGCCCTCGGTGTGATCGCGGGCGATCCGGGTGAGCACCGTGCGTTCGGCGGAAGACAACTGGCGTTCGCGGGCGGCAGGGTAGCGCTCGGCAAGAGAAGCGAGGGCGTGCGCCCGCGCGAGGATGCTCTCACTGAACTCGACCAGGTCGTTTTCCACGACGGCCGGCTTGGTGTCGCGCCCTTCGAAGCGAACGGAGACGCCGGGGAGCGTTTCGAGCGCTTCGCGGAGTTCACGGCGGCGCTCTTCGTCGAGCCCCGTGGCGGTGACCGTAAGCGTTTCGCCGCGGCGCTCGACTTCGACAGGTTCGCCCAGGTCCGCGCCGATGCGGTGCAGGGCGGCGAGCACGTCCAACTCGCTGGCGGCGGGCGAAACGGCGGAGGGTTCGGCGGGCATCGCGCCGGGCGCGGGCGCGGGCGCGGCAACGTACGGTGCCGCAGGCTCCGCCTCTTCCAGAAGCTCAACGGTCAGAGTGTCGCGAAACGTCAGGACGTTCTGCACCGCCCGTAAGTCTGAGGCGCGCAGAGTAAGGGCAACCTGGGCGAGTTGGCCGGAGTTGGTCTTTGTGGTGATGCGGTAGCCCTGTTCGGAGCCCGACAGCACGGTCACGGAGTCTTCTTTCTGGGGCAGCCGGGAACGCCAGTTATGGAACGCGCCGGCGCTCAGCGGGTTCTCCCAATCGAAATGCGCGGCCTCAAAGCGCTCCTTCAAGCCGGCGAGCGCGGGAGTCCGGTCGGATCCCACGGCGGGGCGCGTGTAGAGCAGGTTCTGGACCTTGATGCGCAGCCTGCGAGGCGGGGCCGGCTGCCGCTCGCGCGTGAGGGCCTTTTCCAGCAACTCGGCCGCGCTCACCGTCTGCGGACGGAACGTGGACACCAGCAGCACCGCGCCGACGGCCGCCGCCGCAGCAGCGGCCCACCACAATCGAGCCGCCCGTGCGCCCCGCGAACCCTCGAGCCGCAGCGCGGTCCAAGGCTTCGGCGGCGGCATCGCACGCTTCCACTCCTGGTGATACTCCGCGAACCCATCGAGAGCCGCTTGCGTCTGCTGCACGCGCTCCCGGCACTCTCCGCAGCCAGCCAGGTGGTTCTCGGCCGCGCTCATTTCAGACGGCGGCAGTTCGGCCGCCGCGAAGGCGGCCAGCCGCTCGCCTTCCAGGTGCGTGTTCGGGCTAAGCATGCACCACCTTCCTCAAGTTGCGGACCGCGCGCCGCACGAATTCATTCACGGTTGAAACACTGACTCCCAACGTGGCGGCGATCTCGTGATAGCGAAGACCCTCCGCCCGCAGATGCAAGCACTGCCGCTGCTGCGGCGACAACTCCGCCACGGCCCTTGCCATCCGCTCCTGCCGCTCCGACTCCAGTAACTCCCGTTCCGGACTCCGGTGATCCTCCCGCAGGTCCACCGCCAGCGGCGCCATGCGGCGCTCACGCGCGCGTGTGTTCAGCCCGAGATTATGCGCGACGCGAAACGCCCAGGCACGAGGGTTCTCGATGTCCTGCCCCTCGCCCAAGACCTTGAACAGGCGCAGGAACACCTCCTGCACGGTCTCCTGGGCCTCACCGGGCGGCAGGCCGAGGCGCAGCAGGTAGTAATACACGTCGTCCCTGGATTCCAGGTATGCACGCTCTGTTTGTATGCGGGCGGACTCCACCATAGAGGAACGCGGCATCGAAACCGGGGCAGGCTCTCGGGCCGCCTGCCCCTTCCACGTCAGCGGACGTTCGTGGCCGCGCCCGCCTCCGTAGAAACCGGAAGATTCATGATGCGCACCGGCCCGTACGGGCCCTGAGCAACTCGTCAATGGCGCGGGAGCGCCTGTCGTGTTGGACGCGCCGCAGCGAATCCAGTTGCGCTTCGTTGAGCCCGAGGTACTCCTGCACCGCTTTGTACGGAAGTGCGAGTTCGGGCGGCGGCGGGCCGCTTCCGGACTGTGCCAGGCCGGCCGCCGCGAAGAGCGCGCCGATCCAGAGCTTGCTCATGGCTGCTGCCTCGTCCTTTCTTCGCCGGCTCTTGTGCGGCCGGCGAGCGTTCATCGTGTCGTCCACTAAGACCGCCGCGGCGGCGTTTTTGCGACGCCTGTTTTCGAACGTCCGGCAGGTGACCGGCGTGGTGGTGGGCTGCCTCCCGCCTGGCCTAGCGGCCCGCCGGCGTATGTTCTGCCTGCAGCACAACGGTGACGGCGGTCTCCTGGTTGATCACGTGAACATTGGCAGTGCCCGCCAAGTTCTGAAATTCATTCCCGGTGACATAGGCGAACACCTTCACCAGGTACCGCTCCCCAGCGTAAACGGGCGCTACCAGTTCGCCATTGGCATCCGTCCGCTCGCGCGAGAACCAACGCTGCACGCCCCCGGGTGTATCCAGCCGGACCACCGCGCCCTGGTATGGCTTTCCGGCCGGCGTGACGGCCTTCACTCGCAGTTTCGCTGCGGTCCTTGGCGTGCCCACTGCAAGGTCAATCCCCGCGGCAAGCCCCACTTCACCGAGATGCACGGGCTGCCCGTTCGAATAGACGGCGGGCAGGTACGGGTTCTCGTCTTCGGACCGGCTGGCATTCACCCCAACAACATACTGCCCGGAAGGAAGCGGCTGGATGTTGTACTTCCCTTCGACATCGGTCGCGGCAGTCCGCAAAGGCGAGGACTCCCGCTGCCCTCGCTCATCGAGTGCGAACGCCTGGACGGTCACGCCCATGACAGGCTTGCCCTCGACGCCGCGGACCGTGCCTCGAATGCTCCCTGCCGGCCACATGGCGAGGTGGCGAATCTCGCACGAGTTGCCTTTGATCTCGATCTCCGCTCCCGTGTTGTCGAGAGGACCCACGTCCCCCGCAGGTTCGGACGCGCTTATCTTCGCCTTGAGCGGCGTCGCTCCGGACCAGCGTAGGTTGTGCTCCTCGTCGGGGACATAACCCTCCTTAGAGATTCGCAGCATGTAGGGCCCCGGCTCCAGTTCAGGAATCGCATACCGCCCCTCACTGTCCGTGGTGGCCGCGTACCGCGATTCTCCACTTCTCAGCTCCACCCTCACATTCGATATCCCTCCCTGGCGCGAATAGCGCCCCGTGCTCTTGAGGACGGTCCCCACCAGGCGCGGGGCGCCACCTCTCAACTGATTCCGGATCGCGTCGAGGATGTGCTCGTTGCCCCGCAGCAGGAACGACTCGTTGCAGCCTGAGACAGAGTACGGCGGGCCGTTCGTGATGATCACGTATCGCTCTCCGGCGCGGAGCCGGCGGTAACAACTCGTCCCCGCCGACGTCGCAATGGTCGCCTCCCTCTGCTCCGCCGGCACGTTCTGCAGCGGCTCGACAATCACCACCTTCGCCGGCCCTGTGCCCAACGCTTCACCGCTGTCGACAAGCACGTCCGCAACAAAGATGACGACCGATCCTCCGAGTGACGAGCAGGGCGTCGCCATGTTGATACAAGAACAAGCCCATCCCGGGCTTGCGGCGGCCAGGAACGCGATGAGCAGTTGTCTCATTTCTTCGTTTGGACTCCCCTCCCCGCGTCTGGGTTTCCGGCGATTCGCCCCGGCGATCGCCGCCGCAGTCAGCGCGGGAGCAGCGCCTCCCGCCAGGTGGCTCCGCATGGGCCGCTGGGCGTTCACACCAGAGCGAAAGAAATTTCGCGTCGCCGCAAAGTGTTGATACCAGACCGCTTTTGTCGTAATTTAAGCTGAAGAAAACAAACGGCCAAAACTTGACGGTGGGTTCCGCTAGCGGTATAGTTAGATTTCGGACCAGAACGATCCGAGATTGCAGTATGCTCAAGCTCACCAAGAAGGCCGACTACGGGTTGATCGCGCTCAAGCACCTCGCGGTCAGTGGCGGACGCAGCGCCAGCGCGAAGGAGATTGCCGAGCGATACCGCATCCCGCTTCCGCTCCTGTCGAAGGTGCTCCAGCGGTTGGCGCGCGGCGGGTTTCTGCAGAGTGAGCACGGCACCAACGGCGGTTACCGCCTGGCGCGAGAGGCGCGCCGGGTGACGACACTCGAAGTGATTCGAGCTATCGACGGGCCGATCATTCTCACCGCCTGTTTCACCGAGCATGGCGGCGAGTGCGATCAATCCGAGCACTGTTCGGTGCGGGAGCCGCTGCGCAAGGTGCATGAGGGAATCTTGCGGCTGTTGAGCAGCATCACAATTGCGGATCTGGCGCAGGAGGAGATGGCGGACGTGGCGGTGGAGCGGTTCGTGCACCCGTCGCGGAAGCTGGTGGAACTGGTTCCAACGCTTTCATAAGGACACAAGTCATGCAGAAGATGCCGATTTACCTCGATAACCACGCGACGACGCCCATGGATCCTCGCGTGCTGGACGCCATGCTGCCGTACTTCCGTGAGCATTTCGGCAATGCGGCGAGCCGCAATCACGCCTTCGGCTGGGAAGCGGAAGAGGCAGTGGAGAACGCGCGGAAACAGATCGCCGCGCTGATCGGCGCGAACTCGAAGGAGATCGTGTTCACCAGCGGGGCGACGGAATCGAACAACCTGGCGATCAAGGGCGTGGCCGAGATGTACGCCGAACGGGGCAACCACATCATCACCGCGGCCACCGAGCACAAGGCGATTCTCGACACCTGCAAGCACCTGGAGAAGAACGGCTATCGCGTCACCTATCTGCCCGTGCAGGCGAATGGGCTGATCGACCTGGATATGCTGCGCGAGGCGATCACCGACAAGACGATTCTCGTTTCGATCATGTACGCCAACAACGAAATCGGCGTGGTGCAGCCCATCGCCGAGATCGGGAAGATCGCCAAGGAGCGCGGCGCGCTGCTGCACACCGACGGCGTGCAGGCGGTGGGCAAGGTGCCGGTGAATGTGATCAAGGACAACATCGACCTGATGTCGCTCACCGGTCACAAGATGTATGGGCCGAAGGGTGTGGGCGCCTTGTACGTGCGGCGGAAGAGCCCCCGCGTGCAGGTGACGGCGCAAATGGACGGCGGCGGGCACGAACGCGGCATGCGCTCCGGCACGTTGAACGTTCCGGGGATCGTCGGTTTCGGCAAGGCGGCCGAGTTGTGTCATCAGGAGATGGCCAGCGAAAGCAAGCGGCTGGCGGCGATGCGCGATCGGCTGAAGGACAAGCTGCTCTCGGCGTTGGACGAGGTCTATATCAACGGCACGATGGAGAGCCGTCTGCCGCACAACCTCAACATCAGCTTCGCCTACGTGGAAGGCGAGAGCCTGCTGATGGGCATTAACGACATCGCGGTCTCGAGCGGTTCTGCGTGCACTTCCGCGACGCTCGAGCCGAGTTACGTTTTGAAAGCGCTGGGCGCGGGCGACGACCTCGCGCACTCCTCCATCCGCTTCGGCCTGGGCCGATTCACCACGGACGAGGAGATCGAGTACACGTCGCAGCGCGTAATCGACGTCGTGAAGAAGTTGCGCGAGCTTTCGCCGCTGTACGAGATGGTCAAAGAAGGCGTCGATCTTTCGAAGGTTCAGTGGACGGCGCACTAGGCTGCCGATACCGAATATCATCTGGGAGAAACGAAGAAAATGGCATACTCGGACAAAGTTCTCGACCACTACAACAACCCCCGGAACGTCGGTTCGCTCGACAAGAGCGACCCGAACGTGGGCACCGGCATGGTGGGCGCGCCGGAATGCGGCGACGTCATGAAACTCCAGGTTAAGGTGAACCCCGAGACCGGTGTGATTGAAGAGGCGAAGTTCAAGACGTTCGGCTGCGGCAGCGCGATCGCCAGTTCGTCGCTGGCGACCGAGATGCTCAAGGGCAAGACCGTTGACGAAGCGCTCGCCATCAAGAACACCGAGCTCGTGCAGGAACTCAGCCTGCCGCCGGTGAAGATTCACTGCTCGGTGCTTGCCGAGGACGCGATCAAGGCGGCGATCTCCGATTACAAAGCCAAGCAGGGGCAGGGCGCGCCGGCGGCGCAAACCGTCGCGCATTAGGGCGCCGCGGGCGTAGACTGGTATCAGGGGATGGCGGGTGGATCTCTTCCCGCCGCCCTTCCAAGAGGCTTTCGAAGATGATCGATGTGACACCCAAAGCTGTGCAAAAGATCCGCTCCGCTTTTGAGAAAGAGGGCGTGCAGGGCGGGCTCCGCCTGGGTGTGTTGGGCGGAGGCTGCTCGGGTCTGAGTTACCTGTTCCGCTTCGAGACCAAGCCGCGGGCTACCGACAAGGTTTTCGACTACGACGGCGTGCAGGTGTTCGTCGACCCGAAGAGCATGCTCTACCTGGACGGAATGATCCTCGATTACAAGGAGTCCCTGATGTACTCCGGCTTCGCGTTTGAGAATCCGAACGCGAAGAAGAGTTGCGGTTGTGGGACGTCGTTCAGTGCGTGATGGAGCATCACGATTGTTGGCAGTGCGGGCATCCCTCCGCGCAGTCTCTGTTCTGCCAGTTCTGTAATACCCTCCAGCCTCCGGTTCCCGATTACTATCGCTTCCTCGGGATGCCCAAGAAGCTCCACCTGGACACGTCGGAGCTGCAGAAGCGTTTCTACCAGATGAGCCGGCTTCTGCATCCCGACCGGTTCACCAGGGCCACGAATCGCGAGCAGCAGTTGTCGCTCGATGCGACGGCGATTCTGAACGACGCCTACCGCGTGCTCCGCGACCCGGTCGCCCGCGCCGAGTACGTGCTCAAGGAAAGCGGTCTCGATAACGGCGAGCAGCGGACGAAGGACGTTCCTCCGGAGCTGCTCGAAGAGGTGTTTGAGTTGAACATGGCGCTCGAGGAACTGCGGATGGGGGATCGCGGCGCCCGCGAGCCGCTCGAAGAGTCGCATCGCAAGTTTCTCGGGATGCGCGATGCGATCGACGGGGAGTTGTTCGGGCTTTTCGCGCGCTACGACGGGGCGGGCGACGCGGAATCGGGCAAGCGTGTACTGGCCGAGATTCGCGGCGTGCTCAACCGGCGGCGGTACATCCGGAACCTCGTCGAGCAGGTCGAAAAAGAGCTGGCGGCCTAGCCGGCAAGAGTAAAGCAAATCATGTCCCAAATGTTTCAAATCGACTTCTCCGCCGCGAAGAAGCCGGTGATCGCCGGCATCGATCTCGGCACCACGAACAGCCTGGTTGCGTTCATGGACCTCACGGGCCCAAAAGTGATCGCCGGCGCGGCCGGCGAGCGGCTTGTGCCGAGCATCGTTTCCCTGACCCAAGACGGCGAAATGCTGGTGGGCGAGTCCGCCCGGGCGGCGCTCATCTCGCACCCGGAGCGCAGTGTGTACTCGGTGAAGCGTCTGATGGGGAAAGGCATCGCCGATGTGGGCGAGGATCTCTCGCTGTTTCCGTTCCGCATCGCCGAGGGCAGCGAGAGCGTTCTCCGGTTGTCCCTCGGCGAGCGCACCTTTACACCCCCGGAGATTTCAGCCTACGTGCTGCGCCAGTTGAAGCTCAACGCCGAAGCCCACCTCGGCCAGCCCGTGACCCAGGCCGTGATCACCGTTCCCGCCTACTTCAACGACGCCCAGCGGCAGGCGACGAAAGACGCGGGTCGCATCGCGGGCCTCGACGTGCTTCGCCTGGTGAATGAACCCACCGCGGCCTCCCTCGCCTACGGGCTGGACAAGCGGAAAGACGGCGTGGTGGCAGTCTATGACCTGGGCGGGGGCACGTTCGACATCTCGATCCTGCGCCTGAAGGACGGTATCTTCGAGGTCCTTGCCACCAACGGCGACACCCACCTGGGCGGCGACGACATCGACAACCGCCTGATCCGCATCGCGCTCGAGGATATCGCCACCGAGTGGGGCGCCGACCTTTCCGGCAATGGCGAAGCGGTGCAACTGCTGCGACGCGCGGTGATCGCGGCGAAGGAGCAACTCTCGTTCGTTCCCGCCGCCAACATCGAACTTGAGTATCGGGGCCGGCGGTATCAGCGCGAATTGAAGCGCGAGCTCTTTGAGAACCTCATCCGCGATATTGTCGACCGGACACTGGGGCCGTGCCGCCAGTGCCTGATGGACGCCGGCCTGGCGCCGGACCAGATCGACGAAGTGGTCATGGTCGGTGGCTCCACGCGGATTCCGCTGGTGCGGAGCGCCGTGGAGACCCTGTTCAAGGCCCGGCCTCACACCGAACTGAACCCGGACGAAGTGGTTGCTCTCGGCGCCGCGGTGCAGGCCGCGATTCTCGCGGGCGACGTGCAGGACAAACTGCTCCTGGACGTGACGCCGCTTTCCCTGGGCATCGAAACGATGGGCGGTGTGGTGTCGAAGCTGATCCATCGCAACTCTACGATCCCCGCTAGCGCAACCGAACATTTCACCACCGCCGTCGACGGGCAGCGCAACGTGCTCATCCACGTGCTGCAGGGCGAGCGCGAACTGGCGCGGGATTGCCGCTCGCTCGCGCGGTTCGATCTGAAGGACCTGGACCCGCTGCCGGCGGGCATGGCGCGGGTCGAGGTGCGCTTCCTGATCGACGCGAACGGCATCCTCAATGTCGCCGCGCGCGACCTGCGGACCGGTAAAGAGCAGAGCATCGATGTCAAGCCCTCCTACGGACTGACCGACGACCAGGTGGAAGCGATGATCCTCGAGTCGTTCGAGAAGGCCGAAGAGGACATGAACGCGCGCCAGGTGCGCGAGGCGCGGGTGGAGGCGGACACCATTCTCGCCGCGGTGGAGAAGGCCAAGCAGCTCGACGCTTATCACGAACTCACGGACGAGGAACGCGAAACCATCGATCTCGCGATCAACGAACTGCTCACCGTGTATCACGCCGGCGACCATCACCTGATTCACGCCCACGTCGAGAAGTTGAATAACGCGACCATGAAGCTGGCCGAGAACATGATGAACGCGGCCGTGACCAACGCCCTCAAGGGAACCAAGATCTGAAAGGACCATCCATGCCCCGCCTCACCTGGGACCAAGCAGAAGACATCGGCATCGCCCTCTGTGAGAAGTACCCGGGGGTGGACCCGCTCACCGTCCGCTTCACGGACATGCACGCCTGGATCGTGGCGCTGCCGGAGTTCGGCGACGACCCCGCGAAGTCGAACGAGGGCAAGCTGGAAGCGATACAGATGGCCTGGTATGAGGAGTACAAGGACAGCCAGTAGGCCCCGCCTTCCAGCCCGGGGCCGTTATTTCCGGATCAGGAACACGGCGGTCTCGGAAAGCAGGTTCGGCAGCGTCGTCACGCGGCGGTTGCCGGCCAGATAGTACTCCCGTTCCACGGTCCAGCTCTGTTCCGCGGCCAGCCGCACGAAGTCCTCAACAGTGAGGAAGTGGATGTTCGGCGAGGCGTGCCATTCGTAGGGGAACAGCCTGGTGCGCGGCGCCCGGCCGCTGAACAGGTGGGCGGCGCGGACGCGCCAGTGCCCGTAGTTGGGAAACGCCACGATTCCGCGTTTGCCGATGCGAAGCATCTCGGTGAGAATCGCCAGCGGCTTGCGGGTTTCCTGCAGCGTCTGGCTGAGGATTACGTAGTCGAAGGCGGCGTCCGGGTAGTCGCCGAGGCAGCGTTCGATGTCGCCGTGGAAGACCAGCGCGCCGCGCGCGATGGCCTTCTGGACCTTCGCGCTCACCGCTTCCACGCCGCGCCCGTTCACCTGTTTCTGGTCGGCGAGCCAGGCGAGCAACTCGCCCTCGCCGCAGCCCAGGTCGAGCACAGTGCTTTTCGGCGGAATAATGTCGCTGATAATCGCGTAATCGCTGCGGCCGAGAATCTCGCGGGCCCTCACGGCATCCCCCGGAAGGTGCGCTCGAGGAAGCCGCGGACCACTTCGGTCTGTTCGGCGACTTCGACCAGAAACGCGTCGTGGCCGTAGCTCGAAGAGAGCTCGCAGTAGGCGACGTCGCGGTTGCGGCTGCGCAGCGCGTTGACAATTTCAAGCGACTGATAGGACGGGTACAGCCAATCGGACGTGAAGCTGATCACCAGCACGCGCGCGGTCACGCCCTCGAGCGCCGCGGCGAGCGAGCGTTGGCCGTTGGTCACGTCGAAGTAATCCATGGCCTTGGTGATATAGAGGTACGAATTGGCGTCGAAGCGATCGACGAATTGGCCGCCGCGGTAGCGCAGGTAGCTTTCCACCTCGAAGTCGACTTCGAAGTCGAAGCCGAACGACTCGCGGTCGCGCAGCCGGCGCCCGAACTTCTCGCGCATCGAGTCGTCGCTCATGTAGGTGATGTGGCCGACCATCCGCGCCACGGCGAGCCCGCGGCCCGGCGGTTTCTTGCCGTAGTAGTTGCCGCCGTCCCAGTCCGGGTCAGCCATGATCGCCTGGCGGCCTACCTCGTTGAAGGCGATCTGCTGCGCGCTGTGCCGGGCGGTGGATGCGATGGGCATCACCGAAGCGACGCTATCCGGGTAGGCCACCGCCCATTGCAGCGCCTGCATGCCGCCCATCGATCCGCCCGCGACGGTGAGCAGTTTCGGGATGCCGAGGTGATCGATGAGCTTCTTCTGCAGGCGGACCATATCGGCGATGGTGATCACCGGAAAGGCCATTGCGTAGGGGGCGTCCGTGGCGGGGTTCAGGGAGACCGGTCCCGTGGTGCCGCGACAGCCACCGAGGACGTTCGAACAGATGACGAAATAGCGGTCCGTGTCGAAGGCCTTGCCCGGGCCGATCATCTCGTCCCACCATCCGGGGCGGCCGTCGGCGCTGACTCCGCCGGCATGGGCGTCGCCCGAGAAGGCGTGCACGATCAGGATGGCGTTGGTGCGCGCGGCGTTCAGGGCGCCGTAGGTTTCGTAGGCGCAATCGACGGGCGCCAGCGTGACACCGCAGTCCAGGAGCAAGGAATCGAAACGAACGCTCTGCGTGTCAACAATCATTCGGCGAGACGGCTAGTTCGATCATAGCAGCGGGCAGTGCCGTCTCCCGAACAAACAGGCAGAGGTCGTCGAACAGCCGGCGGAAATCGGCTTCAAAGGCCTCGTAGTTGGCTTCCAACTCCTCCGCGCCGCCGAGCAGGCCCAGACCTGGCCTGCGCCGCTGGGCGAGGCGGTCGACCGAGATGCGAACCCCGTACAACGAGCCGTAGCCGGCCAGCCAATAGACCGGTAGGATCCGATCGACCATGGGCTGTACCGCATCCGGTACGGCGTCCCGGGCGTCTTCCATCCGCTGGGTGGCCTCTTTGAGAAACTCCATCAGCTTGAGGTCGGAGTAGCGCTCCCAGTCCCGCGCCAGAAAGTGGTCGTAGAAGATGTCCACCAGGGCGGGCGCGGCGCGGCGGCGTGCGGCACTGAACAGGGACCGGCTGTGGATGAAGGCGGGGTGAGCGTCCGTGAAGCGGTCGATGCGCCGGTGCAGTTCGACGCCCTCGCGGAAGCCCAGGTCATCGAGAGAGGACAGCGGGGCCTTGACGAAATCGGCCAACAGGTTGCCAAGGAGCGATTCCGGACTCTCGCCCGCCAGGTAAAGATGCGCGAGGTAGTTCACTATCTCCCTCATCGATCATACTCCGGCATCCCTTTAGAATGGGCACATGGCAGATCGGCGGCTGGCCGTAATCACAGGCGCTTCGAGCGGACTTGGAGCGGAGTTCGCTAAGCAGTTGGCGGAGCGAAACTACGACGTTTGGCTGATTGCGCGCAGGCTCGACAAGCTGGAGGGCCTGGCCGCGGAGTTGTCGGCGAAGCACGGCGTGCGGGCCGAGGCGATGCGGGCGGACCTGGTGGATCCGGCCGACCTCGAGCGCGTGGCGGAGCGGATCGCGGGGGCGGAGTCCCTCGACCTGCTGGTGAACAACGCGGGCTTCGGAACGATGGGCAGGTTCTTCGATACGGGTCTGGCGGGTCAAATGACGATGCATCAGCTTCACGTGCTGGCCACGGTGCGGCTGGCGCACGCCGCCCTGCCGGGGCTGGTGCGGCGGCGGCGAGGCGGGATCATCAACGTTTCTTCCGTGGCGGGGTTTGTGGTGATGCCGAGTAATATCAGCTACTGCGCAACCAAGGCCTGGATGAACCGCTTCACCTACGGGATGCGGTTGGAACTGCAGGCGGCCGGGTCTCCCGTGAGGGTCCAGGCGCTGTGCCCCGGCTTCACCTATACCGAGTTCCACGACACACTGGGCATGAGCCGCGACCCGATTCCGAAAAGCCTGTGGATGTCAGCGGAATTTGTGGTTCGGGAATCGCTGGACGGCCTGGAACGTGGGACGCTTTACGTTATCCCTGGCTGGCGGTACAAACTCCTGGTGGCCTTCTTGCGGGCCGTGCCGGACCGTCTGCTGGAGGCCGGCGCGAGGCGGTTTGGACTTCGGCGGCGGCGGCGGTAGCGCATGGATCGGGACAACGCCCGCCCTCAGGCTTTGAAAATCGGTTCGATCTCGCGGGCGCGGGCGAGCAGCGCGGTGCGCTCGGAGGCATCGAGCGGCTTGAAGGCGGCGGCGTGGTCGAGGGCGAGGCGATAGATCGTCTCGTCGCCGGGCGGAATGGCGGCGGTGACGTCTTCAGAGAGCGTGAAACGGAGCGCCTGCCGGGCGAGGTCGCCACCGTCGAGGGGCTGATACCAGCACTTAGCGTGAGTCTTCTGGGCGTTGCGCTCCCAGGGGGTTTTGGCCAGGGCTTTGAGCGCCAGCCGAGCCAGGCCGCGCTGCTTGGCCTCAGAGAAGATCTTGGGGCCGAAGTTGTGCTCCCAACAGACGAAGTTCACGGGGAAGAGAACGGAGTCGAGTTTGATGGCGCGCATCAGCGCGACGGCGGCGTCTTCGTGGTGCGCGGAGAAGCCGAGGTAGCGCGCCTTGCCGGCTTTGCGCGCTTTTTCGAACGTTTCGGCGGCGCCGCCCGGGGCGAGGATGGCGTCCACATCCTTCATCGAGCTGACGGCGTGAAATTGGTAGAGATCGAAATGATCGGTGTGCAAGCGCCGCAGCGAGCGGTCGAGCTCCTGCTGCGCGCCGGCGGCGTCGCGCTTGGTGGTCTTGCAGGCCAGGAAGGATTTGGCGCGGAACGGCTTGAGGGCCACGCCGAGCTTGACTTCGGCTTCACCGTCCCAGTAAGACGGGGCGACGTCGAAGTAATTGATGCCGCGTTCGAACGACTCGGCGACGGTGCGGTCCGCCGCCGCCTGCTCCATGCCGACGACGACGATGCCACCGAAGCCGATGACGGACAGCTTCACGCCGTCCTTGTAGTCGCGCCGCGGAATGTCGCCCGCGGCCCGAGCGGTGGACACCGCGCCGGTGGCGACGGCGGACTTTAGGAAATCACGGCGATCCATGAGCGCAACCTCCTTTGTGAGTGTAGTCCCGTGAGACATAGAATGGGACGCATGTTGCGATACCTGATCGCCGGCTGGCTGCTGATGACCGGGGCGATGTCCGCCGTGGAGCGCTTCGACTTCGTCGAACTGGCGGTGAACGCGGCCGCGACGGCGGGCAATCCGTTCACGGAGCGGCGGATCACAGGGCGCTTCTGGCGCGAGGGAGCCGGGGCGCCGGTAGAGGTAGAGGGATTCTGTGACGCGCTCGACGGGAGTGTGTATCGGGTGCGATTCATGCCGCGCGAGGCGGGGAAGTACCGCTACGAAGTGACGCTCGACGGAGCGGCGCCGCAGAGGGGGACGTTCACCGTGACGGTGGGCAAGCGCAAGGGGCCGGTTCGCGTGGACGCGAAGTATCCGTGGCATTTCGTCTACGAGGGCACGGGCGAGCACTACTTCTGGAATTCGACGACCACGTACGCGTTGATGGGATGGAAGGACGACGCGCAGATCGTGAGAATTCTGGACCGGCTGCAGAAGCACGGGATCAATCGCATCCGCGCCGCGATTGTTCCGCCGCGCGTGGAGAGCGGCAAGCAGTGGTTCGAACCGGCCGTAGTGGAGACGCCGGAGTTCACCTTTCGCACGAACGCCTGGGTGGCGGCGAGGCCGGATTCGTTGAACGACCCGGGCTTCGATGTCACGCGCTACAACGTGCCGTATTGGCAGCGATTCGATCGCATGCTGAAGGCGGCGCGGGAGCGGGGCATCGTGGTGTCAGTGATTTTCTACGTGGACGGCAGGCTGCCCGGCGTGGATCCGTTCCGCAAGGAGCGGATGGGGGGCGAAGACGAGCAGCGTTACTACCGCTATGCGATCGCACGATTTGCGGCCTTTGAGAACGTGATGTGGGACGTGACGAACGAGTACCGCCTGTTCCGCGACGATGCATGGGCGGAGAAGATGGGCGCGTTCCTGAAGCAACGCGATCCGAACGGCCTGCCGATTTCGATTCACGGCCACGGCACGTTCAACTTCCGCAAGTCGCCGTGGGCGGATTACGCGATGTATCAGAGCTGGGACGAGAGCGGCGGTTACGAGTACATGCTGAAGAACCGGCGGATGCAGCAGGAGGCGGGGCGGCCGATCCCGCAGGTGAACGAGGAATACGGCTACGAGGATCACTATCCGCAGGGCTGGGGCGGCAACCGGAAGGCGCC
>DALYJJ010000146.1:0-14293 GCA_031969915.1 Bryobacteraceae bacterium
CGGCTGCCCGCGAGGATGCCTTCGATGTACTGTTCGGGCGTGAGCCGGCCGCGGCGCGCGCGGCCGGCGTGAGGTTTCGTGTCAGTCAATCCGCGCCGCACTGGTATTGCCCATAAGGACGGCAAGGATCTTCTGGGCGGCAACGGGGATCACGGTGCCGGGCCCGAAGACCCCGGAAACGCCGCTGTCGTAGAGGAACGGGTAGTCCTGCGGCGGAATGACGCCGCCGACGAAAACCAGGATGTCTTCGCGGCCGAGTTTGCGCAGTTCGCCGACCACCTCCGGGACGAGCGTTTTGTGCCCGCCCGCGAGCGTGGAGACGCCGAGCACGTGCACGTCGTTTTCGATGGCCATGCGCGCGGCTTCCACCGGGGTCTGGAAGAGCGGGCCGACATCGACATCGAATCCCACGTCCGCGAAGGCGGTGGCGATGACCTTGGCGCCGCGGTCGTGGCCGTCCTGGCCGAGCTTGGCGACGAGGATGCGGGGGCGGCGGCCCTCCAGGCGCGAGAACTCCTCGGCCTGTTCACGGGCCTTCTGGAACTCGGGATCGTTCAGGCTTTCCGAAGAGTACACTCCTGAAATTGTACGGTTCACGGCCTGGTAGCGGCCATAGACCGATTCGAGCGCGCCGGAGATTTCGCCCAGCGTGGCGCGAACGCGCGCGGCGCTCACGCTCAGCTCAAGCAGGTTGCCGTCGCCCTTTTCGGCCGCGCTGCGGAGGGCGCCGAGCGCCTGCTCCACCGCCTGCGCGTCCCGTTTCCCTTTGACGCTGGCGAGGCGCGCCAACTGGTTCTCGCGGACCGCGCGGTTATCCACCTCGAGCACGTCGATCTGCTCTTCGCGCTCGGCGCGGTACTTGTTCACGCCGACGATGACTTCGCGGCCGGAGTCGATGCGCGCCTGGCGGCCCGCGGCCGCCTCTTCGATGCGCATCTTCGGCAGGCCGGTTTCAATGGCCTTGGCCATGCCGCCCAGCGTCTCAATCTCCTGGATGTGATGCCACGCCTTGTGCATGAGCTCGTGCGTCAGGCTCTCCACGTAGTAGCTGCCGGCCCAGGGATCGACCACTTTGGTGATGCCCGTTTCCTCCTGCAGGTAGATCTGCGTATTGCGCGCGATGCGGGCGGAGAAGTCGGTGGGCAGCGCAATGGCTTCGTCGAGCGCGTTGGTGTGCAGCGACTGGGTGTGGCCGAGTGCGGCGGCGAGAGCTTCGACGCAGGTCCGCGTGACGTTGTTGAAGACATCCTGCGCGGTGAGACTCCAGCCCGAGGTCTGCGAGTGCGTGCGCAGCGCCATCGACTTCGGGTTCTTCGGGTGGAAGCCTTGGATGATCTTGGCCCACAGCACGCGCGCGGCGCGCATCTTGGCGATCTCCATGAAGTGGTTCATGCCGATCGCCCAGAAGAAGCTCAGGCGCGGCGCGAAGTCGTCGATGGAGAGGCCCGCGGCGATGCCGGTACGCACATACTCGAGGCCGTCGGCGAGCGTGTAGCCGAGTTCGATGTCGGCCGTCGCGCCGGCCTCCTGCATGTGGTACCCGCTGATGGAGATGCAATTGAACTTCGGCATCTGGGCCGCGCAATAGCGGAAGATGTCGCCGATGATGCGCATTGACGGCCCGGGCGGGTAGATGTACGTGTTGCGGACCATGAACTCCTTGAGGATGTCGTTCTGAATCGTCCCGCTGAGTTGCGCGGTGCCGACGCCCTGCTCTTCGGCGGCGACGATATAGAACGCCATGATGGGCAGAACCGCCCCGTTCATGGTCATGGACACGGACATCTGGTCGAGGGGAATCTGATCGAAGAGAATCTTCATGTCCTCGACGGAGTCGATGGCGACGCCCGCTTTGCCGACATCGCCCGTGACTCGCTCGTTGTCCGAGTCATAGCCGCGGTGGGTGGCGAGGTCGAAGGCCACGGAGAGGCCCTTCTGCCCGGCGGCGAGATTGCGGCGGTAGAAGGCGTTCGACTCTTCCGCCGTGGAGAAGCCGGCGTACTGTCGGATGGTCCACGGCTGCAGGACGTACATGGTGGAGTACGGGCCGCGCAGGTACGGCGGGAGGCCGGCGGCGTATTCAAGGTGCTCCATCGCGTAGAGGTCGTCGGACGTGTACCACGGCTTGACGTCGATGTGCTCGGGCGTCTGCCAGGGGCCGGCGAGCGGCGCGGGCGCCGAGCCCTGCGCGGGGGCGAAGTCGATCTTGGTGAAGTCGGGCTTTTTCATTGGCCGGGCTCCTCGTTCAATGTGGGAAGGCCGAGCTTGTCCTGCCATTCCGTGAGCGTGTCGACGGCGTTGCTCAGCACGTGCACGAAGCCCGCGACACCGGCGGCTTTGAGGGCGTCCACCTGCTCCTTGGGATTGCCGGCGACGATCACCGGAGCCTTGGTCTGGGGAAGGACGTCCTGCGCGAAGGCCGGGTATTCGGCGTCGGAGCTGCAGAGGACGACGAGGTCGGCCGTCTCGAGCGCTTCGCTTTCCACGATGTCGAAACCGGCACATCCGAAAAAGTTCAGGCAGAACTGGGCCCGCGCCATGCGCATCTTCACGTCGCCGCGCTTGAGCAGCAGGACCTTCACCGGCTTGCCATGCCGGCGCGTGCGCTGGCGGATGTGTTCAAAGGCGAGCGCCATTCGCCAGGCTTTGGGAACCGGGCCTGGGGCGGGCGCGGTGTCCATCGTGTTGGGGTAGTTGTTGACGCCCACCAGGACGCGCCGCCGGGCGGCGACAGCCTTCTCTTTGGCCGCGCGCGATTGGGCAATGGCCTGGGCGATGCCGTCCTGCGCCGCGGTGAATCCGCCCTTCGCTTCCACCTGCTGGAACAGTGTCCAGGCTTCTTGCGCGAGCGACTGGGTGAGGCTCTCGATGTAGTAGGAGCCGGCGGCCGGGTCGGCCACCTTGTCGATATGCGCCTCTTCGCGGATCACGTGCTGGACGTTGTCAGCGAGGTGGGCGTGAAATCCGAACGCTTCGACGGTGAGCGCGTCGCATCCGCCGATGGCGGCGGAGAGAGCTTCTGTCGTCACGCGCAGCAGGTTGGTATAGGGATCGTAGAGGCTCTTGTTGGCGCGCGCGGTGCGGGCGTGGATCGTCACGCCGGACGGCCCGGTGAGGCCGAACGCGCCGGCCACCTGTTGCCAGAGCAGGCGCGCGGCGCGCAGTTTCGCGATTTCAAAGAAGTAGTTGGAGCCGACGGCAAAAACGAAGGCGGGCTGTGCGCCGCCGGCCAGTTGCTCGACAGCGGCGGCAAGAGCGTAGGCGAGTTCCTGAACGGCGGTAGCGCCATGGTCGTGCCATTCATCGGCGCGAATGGCGTTGTCAGGAAGTGCGCTGTCCTGCGCTACCTTCCAGGCGGACTGGGTGCGCGCGGGGGCGGGGGCGGCGGCGCCGAGGTGCTCGCGCCGGTAATAGGGCCGAACGGCAATGCCCTCGTCGGTGCGCCAGACGAGTTTCTTGTCGTAGTCGGCTCCCTTGAGGTCTTTTCGAATGGCGGCTTCCCAGGCTTCGGTAGAAACCGCGGGGAAGTCGGCCGCAAGGTGCAGTATCTCGGTGCCCGGTGCTTCCTCAGGCATGGCCATTACCCTCCTGAACCACCTCCATAAGGTAGCCGAAGGCGGCGCTCTCCGTCGTCTTGGGGTGGACGAAGAACACCTTGGTGCCGCGCGAACCATTGCGCGGCGCCGGGTCGATGATCTTGAAGCCGTTGGCCTTCATGTAGTCGAAGGCCTGCTGAATGTCGGCCACGCGGAAGGCGACATGGGCGAAGCCGCCGCGCCCGCCCGCTTTTTCGATCTGCTTCGCGACGGGCGATTCCGGGCTCAGCGGTTCGAGCAACTGCACCAGGTTCGGGCCGCCGCCGACCTGGAGCAGGACCTCGCGGACCTGGTCCGAGCCGAGAACGTCCTCGCGGTGTTTCTCTTCGAAGCCGAGGGCCTTGTAGGCGCCTACGTGGGCTTCGAGCTCGCCCTGCCGGACGGCGATGGCCACGTGATCGAAAAACAGAAACCCAGGAACTTGTTTCAGGTCGTTTTCCATCATTCGAACTCCACCACCACCTGGCCGGCCTGAACGCTGTCGCCGCCGTTGACGTTGACCTTCGCGATCTTGCCCGCAACGGGGGCGGTGATGTTGGTCCAACACCACCAGGATGTCGCCGGGCTGAATGGATTGGCCGGCTTGCGAGGCCACCTTCACGACGATGCCGGCGATCGGGCTGCGGCACACCTTTTCCTCGTTGACGGGCGGTCCGCCGTTGGTCTGCGGCGCCGCGGCGCCCTGCGCGGGCGGGGCCGCGGGGAGGCGGACGCTGGCTGGTTCCAACGGATAGCCGCGATACGGGGACGCGGCGGCGGATGGGCCGGACTCCTCGGCCTCCACTTCCACTTCGTAGGTCTTGTTCTCGAGAGTGATTTTCAATTTCACGTGCGGCTCCTAGTGCAAACGATGCGAGGCCTGGATGGAGACCCGTCCCTCCTGCGCCCAGGCGCGCGAGGAGATGAGGCGGACGCTGCGGATGTGCGCGCGTTCACCGAGGAAGGCGGCGATGGCGGCGGAGATCACCAGCAGTGTCTCCTCGGAAATCGCCTCCGGAGGGGCGGCCGCGACAGGCACGGGGGCCGGGACGGGCGCGGGCAGTGCGGGGGGCGCCGGCGCGGACGCCCTGGCTTCCGCCAACGCTTCCAGCCGGGCCAGGCGCGCGGTGAGATCGGCCACCTGGGCGCGCAGGTCTTCGATGACCTGCGACGCGCCGGCGGCCGTTTCGGGGACCATTGTTTCGCTCATCATGACCATCTCCGTTAGAGCGGCATCAAGCCGTGTTTCTTGGGCGGCCGCAGTTCGCGCTTGGTTTGCAGGAACTCGAGCGATTGCGCGATGTACTTGCGCGTGAGCGAAGGTTCAATCACGTCGTCGATCAGACGGCGCGAGGCGGCGACGTAGGGCGTATTGAACGCTTCGCGGTACTTCTCGATCATCTCCTTGCGCTTCGCCACCTTGTCTTCGGCTTCGGAGATCTCCTTGCGGAACACGATTTCCGCCGCGCCCTCCGCGCCCATCACGGCGACTTCGGCTGTTGGCCAGCCAAAGACGCGATCCGCGCCGAGGTCTTTTGAGCACATCGCGAGGTGCGCGCCGCCATACGACTTGCGCAGAATCACGGTGATCTTGGGGACCGTGGCGGCGGAGTAGGCAAACAGCATCTTCGCGCCGTGGCGGATGATGCCGCCGTACTCCTGCTGCACGCCCGGCAGGAATCCCGGGCAATCGACGAGGGTGACCAGCGGGATATTGAAGGCGTTGCAGAAGCGGATGAACCGCGAAGCCTTCGAAGAGGAGTTGATATCCAGCACGCCGGCCTGCACGGACGGCTGGTTGGCAATGATGCCGACGGTGCGGCCGGTGACGCGGGCGAAGCCGATCACGATGTTCATCGCGAAGCCCGACTGCACTTCGAGGAAATCGCCAAAGTCCACCACGTTGGCGATGACGTTGCGCACATCATAGGCCTGCTTGGACTCAACGGGAACGATCTCGTTGAGCGCCGGATTGGGATCGACGTTCTGTTCGCCTTCGATCACCGGCGGATCCTCCAGGTTGTTCGACGGCAGGAAGCTGAGCAGCTTCTGGCAGAGCGCCACCGCGTGGCCGTCGTCTTCGGCCACGAAGTGGATCACGCCGGAGTTGATCATGTGCGCTTCGGGCCCGCCGAGTTGGTCCGCGGTAACAGTCTCGCCGGTGACCTGTTTGATCACCTGCGGGCCGGTGATGAACATCTGGGCGGCGCGGGTCTGAATGATGAAGTCGGTGAGCGCGGGGCTGTAGGCCGCGCCGCCGGCGCAAGGGCCGCAGATGAGCGAGACCTGCGGTACGGCGCCGCTGAGCATGACGTTGGTGTAGAAGACCTTGCCGTAGCCGGAGAGCGAGTCGATGCCCTCCTGCACGCGCGCGCCGCCCGAATCGTTGATGAACACGAAGGGCGAGCCGGTCTTGAGGGCCTGCGACATGATCTCGGCGACCTTGGTGGAATGGATCTCTCCGGCCGAGCCGCCGGCCACGGTGAAGTCCTGGCTGGCGAGATGCACCAGACGGCCGTTGACGCTGGCCGCGCCGGTGACCACGCCGTCGGCGGGCAGGTCCTTGCCCGCCATTCCGAACAGCGTCGCGCGATGCTGCGCGAACAGCCCGGACTCCTGGAAGCTGCCGGGATCGACCAGCTCTTCGACACGCTCGCGGGCCGTCATCTTGCCCGAGGCGCGGTGCTTTTCGAGCTTGTCCGCGCCGCCGCCGAGCTTGGCTTTTTCGCGGCGTTTCTTAAGTTCTTCGAGTTTCTCCTGCATGGATGTAATGGATACGGTTGGCATGTATGAGACCTCCAGCAACTGCGGTTATGAATGGTGCGAAGCCGCCGCGCCCTATGCGGGCGACACCGTGACTTTGGTGGACTTTCCGTTGAGCTTCACTTCGTAGGTGATGGTGGTGCGCACGGGGCCCGAGCCGGCGTCGGCGGCGGGCGCCGCGGCGGGCGCGGGTGCGGCCTGGGCGGCGGGGTCCTTGCCCAGGTTCTTGGGGCCCTCATGGCGCGTGGCGAAGAACTTGGGCGCCACCTGCGGGAACATCGAGAAGGTCAGCACGTCCTCATCGGAGCCATTGCAGCCCTTCAGTTCCAGCGCCTTCGAACGCAGCTCTTCCCACTCGGGTTTCAGCAGGTCCGCGGGACGCCGCTCAATGGGCTTCTTCTTGGCCTGCTTCTCGGCCAGCGCCGCTACTTTCGGATCGCGCGGTCCGATGGTTTCACCGTAGTAGCCGAGCATCAGATCGGCGAACTCACCGGTGAGCACCTTGTAGGGTCCCATCATCACGTTGAAGACGGCCTGCGTTCCGACGATCTGGCTCGACGGCGTGACCAGCGGCGGGTAGCCCGCGGTCTTGCGGACGTTGGGCACCTCAGCCAGCACCTCGCGGATGCGGTCGGCCGCACCCTGCTGTTTGAGCTGGCTCTCCATGTTGGAGATCATGCCGCCCGGAATCTGGCTCTCGAAAATCTCCGTTTCGACGCCCGTGATATTGGAGAGAAATTCCTGGTAGCGCGGGCGGACTTTGTTGAAATGGTCCTTGATCTTGAGCAGGCGCGCCTTGTCGAGCTGCGCTTCGTAGCCCGTTCCCTCCAGCATCTCCACCAGCGACTCGGTGGGATTGTGGCCCGGGCCGAGGCTCATCGAACTGATCGCCGTGTCGACGCAATCGGCGCCGGCTTCGATCGCTTTCATCAGGCTCACCAGCGTGACCCCGGTCGTGGCGTGGACGTGCACGTGAACGCGCATGTCGTCGCCCAGAGCCTCCTTGATGCCGCGCACGATGTCGTAGGCCGGCTTCGGCTTGAGCAGCGCCGCCATGTCCTTGATGCAGATCGAATCGCACCCCAGATCGGCCAGCTTCTCGGCCATCTCGACGAACTCGGTGGTGGTGTGCAGGGGACTGACGGTATAGCAGATGGTGCCCTGCGCGTGCTTGCCCGTGCGGCGCACCGCGGCAATGGAGCGGCGCAGGTTGCGGATGTCGTTCAGCGCGTCGAACACGCGGAACACGTCCATGCCATTCGCGGCCGCCTTCTCCACGAAGCGGTCGACCACCGTGTCTTCATAGTGGCGGTAGCCGAGCAGGTTCTGGCCGCGGAGCAGCATCTGCAGGCGGCTCTTGGGCAAAAGCCGGCGAAACGTGCGCAGGCGCTCCCAGGGGTCCTCGTTCAAGAAGCGGATGCAGGCGTCGAACGTCGCTCCGCCCCAGCACTCCACGGACCAGTAGCCGGCGTTGTCGATGTCCTCGCAGGCGGGGATCATGTCCTCCATGGCCATGCGCGTGGCCATCAGGCTCTGGTGCGCATCGCGAAGAATGAGTTCAGTAACGTCAATTTTCTTATTAACCATATTAAGACCTGAATATCCACAATATCATATTCGAGGCGGTGGTGCCGAACGCCGCGCTACCGGGCGCCGGCGAAGACGATTTCGAGGCCGGCCAGGACGCCCCGTCCCGGCATGTCGACTCCCAACACTTCCTGGAAGCGGGCATCGTTCAAGTTAGTAAGTTGCACATACGGCCGAAGGCGGCCCGTCGCGCGAGCAGCCGAAACATCCCAAACCGCGTAGGGGGACCGGCCCCGGCGGTCCAGAAGACCGAATCGGGAGCGGCCCGCGACGTGGCGGCCCGCCGATCCTTCCCACGTTCCTAAGATAGAGTGCGTCGGGTAGTTAAAAACGTACTTGGAAAAAAGCGTGCTATTCAAAGTCTGCCGGCCGCGAAGCGCGGTGTAGGCGAAACCCAGGCGCTGGCCGGCGGCCACCTGGGCGCGAATTCCGGCTTCGAGACCGGTGAACCGAAGACGCGAGATATTGGTAGCCCGCCAGATGTCGGTGAGCGTGGGGCGAATGTAATCGATGCCGTCCTGTTCGCGACGGTGGAACAAGGTGAACTCGCCCTGAAGCCTGCCGCGGGCGGCGTTCCAATCGAGGCCGCCTTCGTAGCTCCAGGCGCTCTCGGGACGGAGATTCGGGTTGCCCCGGTTGGCGGGATCGATATAGAAGAGGTCGGTGTAGGTGGGCACGCGGAAGGCGTGGCCTGCGCCTGCTCTGAGTTTCAAGTTGGGCGATGCCCAGAAGCCGGCGCTGGCGGTGGGCGAGAACTGGCGAATGCCCCCGGTGAAGAACTCCTGCCGCGCGCCGATGGTGAGCGAGAAGCGGCGGATCTGACGAAGGTCGAGGGCGGCGTAGGCCGCGCCGCGGTCTCGCCGGCGGTTGCCCAGATTCGAGCTGGCGATCGTGTCGTGATAGTACTCGGCGCCATAACTGAGGGTTGCGCCACGCCCGACGGGATCGCGCCGCCGGACCACGCCCTGGTAACTTTCCGTGGCGTGGCGGTTCGTGTAGCGGGCGGGGTTGTAGCGCTCCAGGACGAAGAGATCCGTGTTGCGCCGGAACCCGAAGGCTGCTTCCGTACGCGCGCCAAGCTCCTGGCGCAGCGACGCGAACCAGGTGCGGGTACGCTCCCAGGAGGGGAAGTTGCCGTAGAATCCCTGCGCTCCGAAAGGCCGGTCCGCGCTGGCCAGCAGCAGGTCTGTGTTCCCGAGCGCGGTGCGCAACCAACTGCTGGAGGAAAGGGCGAGGTTGCGGTAGTCGCGGTTCGGCTGGAAGCCGGTGCTGAAATCGCGGGAGAAGCTGAATCGCTGCCCGGCCTTGGCGCTGCCGAAGCCGAGCGAGCCGGCCTGTTGCTGGGAGCCGAAGTTGCCCGCGGCGCCGCGAACACGGAATTCGAAGCCCGGCGTGGAGGTCTGCGGGAGGAGATGGATGACGCCGCCCACGGCGTCCGAACCGTAGAAGGCGGAGCCCGTTCCCTTAAGCACCTCGACGCGCGAGACGGCGTCGATGGGCAGGGGGAGGTTCATGCTGTGATGGCCCGATTGGGCGTCGTTGAGGCGCAGGCCGTTCAGCAGAACCAGGGTTTGCCCGAAACCGCCGCCGCGGATCGAGACGTCGGTCTGGACGGCGTTGGGCCCGCGGGCCCGAATATCGATGCTCGGGTCCAGGCGAAGAAGATCGACGACGGTGGCGGCCAGCAGGCGCTGCTGGGGACCAAGGTCCCAGGCGCGGACGGCCCGGTCCGCTTCCTCCAGGGGGATGGGATCGAAGGCGCCGGTAACGACGACCGAATCGCGCCGCGGCTCGAAGGCCTGCGGGTGGGTAGGCGGGAACAGCCCCAATTGCAGAGGAAGAGGGATCAAGAAGAAGATCCACAGATCCATTCGTCTTGATTGTACCAGTACCGGTGGGCCTTCATCGCGGCGATGCTCGCGCGGGCTAGAGTTGGTATGTCAGCAGCAGAACGCCATTCGGGTACGCCTTGGTTGCGGTGAGCTTCAGCAAGCGTGGCGCGGGGACAGCCGCGAACAAGGGAATGCCCGCGCCGATGAGCAGCGGGTTGAGCTTGACGCGGATCTCGTCGATCAATCCGGCAGCCAGAAGCTGGCCGGCAAGGGACGCGCCTCCGCAAAGGTAGATGCCATTCCCTTCGGTTTGCTTCAGATCCCGCACGAAGGCGCTGGGATCCTCAGAAACCAGCCGAACGCGCGGATGGGGCGCTGCGAGCAAGGCGCGCGAACAAACGTAGGTGTCGAGCCCGGGATAGGGATCGGTGACGCCCGCGCGGAGTCCAACCTCGTAGGTCTTGCGGCCCATCACCACCGAACTGAACTCCTGGAGCGAAGCGAGGTAGTCGGCGTGATGGGCGTCGCCCACCAGGTTGAAGCACCCGAAGGTCCCGTCGCCTTCCGCGATTTGCCCGTCCAATGTTGCCGCGACGAGATAGACCAGCTTCTGCATGGGGCCAGCGTACCAAGTCGCGCCGCAGCTCAGGGCTTCTTCTCTTCGAGGGTCGCGGTCCAGGTGCCTTCGTCCAGCCGGGAGCCCTCACTTTTGACGACGGTTCGGTACGTGGCCTGGAGCCGGGCGCCTTTCGCTTCCACATCGCTCGTGGTCTCCAGCGCATAACCATCGACGCCCCATGCACAGACGAACTTCAGCTTTTCGCCGGACGCTTCCACGCTGGTGGTCTTGCAGCTCACGTCCTGGCCGTTCGCGGTGAAGGTGAAGGAGGCGTTCCAGCGATCGCCGTTCTTCGCGAGCGTCAAGCGGACATCACCGGCCGAGTTCTCCGCGCTCCCCTTGTACGTTCCCTTGTAAGCGCCCTCCGCAATAGTCTGCGCGGAGGCGCATGAGGCGGCGAGGGCCAGAATGAGGATGAAGACGATTCGTCGCATGGCGGCTCTGTTTATTGTAGGTTCTGCCGGGCTCTATGCGCAGACAAAAACGGCGCCGCAGCGCGGCGGGAGTTCGGTCTCGATTGCCCGCTCCCGGCGGCCCAGCGCCGTGCCGGTCCACAACTCGGTGATGGTCCCTGCGCGGGGCAGCGGGACGCGCAGCCGCTGGGGCGACGGCGTGGGATTCAACACGGCGATGTGCAGCGCGTCCGGGAACTGCATGTAGCCGATGCGAAGCGAGGCGTCGGTGAACTCCGCCGCCACGCCGCGAGCGGGCAGCAGCTTTCTGAGCATCGCCAGGCGGTCCGGTGGAATGCGAGTCAGGTCGTCGCCGGAGAGGATCATGCCTCCGCTGGCGTAGGCGGCGGTGGCGTGGAAGCGGAATTCGTTTTCCGGGAGTGTGCCGTCGAGGACTACCGCGTCGGGGTCGTTCCACCACAGACGGCCGTTCTGCCAGTTCCGGTTCAGGTTCTGACGCGCGACGCGATCGAAGAGGTCCCACCGGCGGCTGATGTCGTCGGAACTGCGCGAGCCGTGGAGCAAGCCGAAGGAGGGCCAGATGGGATGGTTGCAGCCCAGCAGGAAACTGTCGCCCGCGCCGCGCACGATGGCCTCCATGCCGCGCCGGTAGGCTTCGATGCGCGTGGCCGCGCCGTCGTGCAGGCGTGCTCCGTGCATCGCTCCCCAGAAATTGGCGTCCATTTTGAAGTACGTCACACCCCACTCGTTGCGCATGGTGCGGAACAACGTTTCCAGGTGCCGCTGGACTTCGGGGTGGGTGCCGTCGAGAGCGAACCAGGGGCCCCGCCGCCAGCCTCCGAACGTGACCCGGTCCGACGACATGGGTGCGCCGGCCGAGTCCTTCATGAACCAATCCGGGTGCGCGCGAAACAGCCTCGAGCCCGCCTCGGCGATGAACGGCGCCACCCAGAGGGCCGGTTCGAAGCCGCGCTCGCGGATCTTGCGAATCACGGCGAGCACGTCGCCGCCGAAGGCCGCGCCGGTATCCAGCCAGTCGCCCATGGCGGACTGGTAGCCGTCGTCGATCTGAATGTAGCGAAGCCCGGGGATCGCGGACGCAATCGCGTCCAGGTTGGCCAGCACCTGGGTGGCGGTGACGCGCGGGCCGAAGCAATACCAGGAGCACCAGCCCGTGGGCGGCGAAGCCGGGAGCCGCAACGGCGGATGATTCCGGTTGATGTGTTCGGCCAGGCGCGCGAGCAGCCGCGAGCGATCGCTGCCCCGCAGATGGAGGAATTCCTCAAGGGGCCAGCTCTCGCCGGGCGCCAGCGTGAGGCCTTCGGTTTCGAGCACCACCTGCAAGCGGCCGGGCAGCAGCAGGAAGCGGCCGTGAAACCGGCGGCAGGAGGTGAACGCGAAGAGATCGGTTTCGCCCCCGGCGGGCGTCAGCGTGACCACGCCGCTGAGCGCGGCAGCGGGTTCCGGCTGCGGGATGCGGTAGTGCCTGCGTTCGGAGTAGCCGAGGTCGGCGGGCTGGCCGAGCGTGCCCCCGGTCTGTGAGAGCATCTGAAAGCTCTCGCCGTAGAGGGCGGTGTCCGGCGCGTAGCCGTGCTCGAAGGAGAAGAGCACTACTTCGCGAATGCGCGCAGGCCGGTTTCCCCGGTTGATGACCGCCGATTCGCACCGGCCGTCCTTCCACCGCCGCCGGACGGCGAGCGCGCTGCGCGGCGTATCGTCCGCGGGCACGGCAAACGCGATCGAGTCGCGCCAGTCCGAGGCGGACCGCAGCGGTCGCGCAGCCGCCAGAGCCCCCAGGATGAACTCGGATCGCCTCATACCAGCGTCGCCGGGTTGATCAGAATGGTGTTCACTCCGCGGCTGCGCGAGCGGTCGATGAGGTCCTTGGTTCCGCCGGGGCCGTCGCCGATCTGTCCGTCCCAGAGCGCAATCAGGGTGGTGTCTTCGGCGGCGAGGGAAAGCGCGTCCTCGAGAATCCAGGTATTCGTTCGCTGCCAGGCATCGTAGCCGGAAGGGTTGCGCATCCACAGCGGCAACTCTTTTGTGGGTCCGAGCACCTGCACTTCGTTCTTGCCGGGCCGGGTGTCCATCAGGCGGTTGAAGCGGCGGGTCCAATCGCCGGATGGCGTGTCGACCGAGGCGGCGATGTAGGGGCCCTCAGGGAGCGTGAGCAGGACGCGCGAGGGGATCTTGAGTTCTTCGCACACCTCATGGAAGAGGATATCGCCGCCGTTGGCGCCCCCGGCGACGCCCATCGCGGGGCCGGGGCGGTCGGCCAGCAGCCGCTCGACGTGCCGCTTCAGTTCCGCGCGCACCGCGGCCTCCGCGGAATCCGGGAAGCGCGGCGGCGTGCGGCCGGGCTCGTCGATGCGGTGGCCGGTGAAGAAGATCGCGTGGCGAAGCGCCTCGGTGGAAGGTGGTTTCGGCGGGAAGACCTTCAAGCACTCCGCCACGCGCGCGGCGCGAAGCCCGAGCTCCTGGAAGATCTCCAGTTGCGCGGCCGCGGACTGCTTCTGGAACTCGTCGGCGCTGCTCAGAGCGCGTTCGTACGCGGCTACGGCCGTGGCGTCTTTCGAGGAGGTGAGGAAGCGAAAGTCGGCCCTCGACATGGGCAGCCACGGCAGTTCGTCCGCCCGCCGCTCGGCGGCCATCAACGCGGACTCCACGGTGGAGACCAGCCGGTCGCGTCGCCGCACCAGGTTCCGAAGCTCCTGTTCGGCGAGTTCGTCGCTGTCGTAGTTTTCGGTCCAGAGCGCCTTTTCTTCCGTGATGAGATCGACGAGCAGGACCGACAGGCTGAGGGCGTTGAGGCCGGAATAAAAATGGTTGAGGTCGTGCTCGAAAGCGTCCGCGTAAAGCTGCCGCGACTGAAAGAAGAACTCCGAGCGAATGACCGAGCGGCGGCGCCCCGCGAGGTCCTTGCCTTCCCACGCCGACCGGCCGCGCGCCTTCTCATTGCGCGCCCGCAATGCCAGCGCTTCGGCCCGCTCCTTGGGCTCGGCTTGCGGGTTGTCGAGAACGAACTGCAGCCGCTGATCGGAGAGCGGAAGATCATCGAGGCGGTGGTAGATGGTGCCCAGGACGGTGTTCGCTTCAAGGTCCTGCGGATAGAGGGAGCGCACCTTCTCCCAGGTTTCCAGCGCGGACTTGAAGAACTTGCCTTTGTACTGCGCCCGGCCGGCCACGCGAAGGCCACCGATCTCCCAAAGGAACTTTCCCGATTCGCGCGCGAGCAGGCCCAGCTTGCCGCCCTGGCTGCGCGCGGCGGCCAGATCGACGTCGCCCACGAAATCGAGAGGCACGGGGCTGAGCGCCGCCTGTTCCGGTTCGCGCAGTTTCGGCAGCGAGCGGAAGACGGGGCTGTCGACGCGATTGGAAGCCCTGGTCTGCTGGAGCGTCTCGAAGAGGTCGGGAAGCGCGGCCGCGGGATTGGCGGGATCGTAACTCAGGTAGCGATCGGTCTTCAGGTCGAAGGGCACCTCCACTTGGGACTTGGCGCGGAGG
>DALYJJ010000147.1:0-2618 GCA_031969915.1 Bryobacteraceae bacterium
CGTAATACTCCTGCAGCTTCAATCGCAGCCGCCGGACCTCGCTCCGCACCACCCCGTCCGCCTTTGGATCGTACCCGGGCTCCCGCCCGAACACCGCCACCCCGATCACTGTCTCCTTCAGCCCCTCTTTGCCCTCCAACCCCTGCTCCGCCAGAAACCGTAGCAACTGCTTGAGCCGCCCCGATTGGGCGAACTGCGGCGAAGCGAGCACCCGCTCCACCGCCGCTGCCCGATCTTCTGCGCGACCCCGCAAATCGTTTTGAATCAGCACGTTAATTGGGGTGTAACACCCCTGCTTACACCCGTTTCCACTCCCATTCTGCCGCCCCGGCCTCTACTCTCGCAATATGCCCGCCGGTATTCGTACTAGTTCCGTCATCACTCTGCTCGCGGCCGCCACCTTCCTCCCTGCAACCGCGCCTGCCGCCAGCTTCGTCTACAACTTCAAGAGCACGGACAACTCGTACGCCCTCGAGTGGGAAAGCCCCGTGCTCCTCCCTCGCGACCTCCGGTTCCTCACCGTACCCCGCAGCGCGATGAACTACTGCACCCAGGGCGGTACCCCGTGCGATTTCGCCGTGTTCTCCACCGACTTCGGCAGTCTCGAAGAGAGCTTCGACGCCATCGGATTCGGAGTCCAAACCGGAGCGCTGTTCCTTCAAACATCCCTCACGCGCACCGGCGCCGCCGTCACCGTCGGGAACTCTCCCCTCAACGGCCGCGTCGTGATCTATCGAAGCCTGGACGACGACCTCTACGAGTACTTCTTCAAGGACTCCACCGGTACCCGTACCTTCACCTACCGCACTCCTCGCCCCCTGCTCTCCGACATCGATATCCCGCTCGGCCTCCTGACCGACTGCTCTTCCCCCACCGGCCCCTGCTCCTCCCCCATCTCCATCAAGCTCGACTTCACCTTCTTCGAAACGTTCGACATGCTGACCCTCACCGAGAACGGCGTCCCTCGCATCTACGCCTTCCCCCGGCTGTCGTTCAACCGCTTCGGTACCGCCTCCACCCTCCCCGGCGCGGAACAAGGTACGCTCGTCGTCCGGCGCGTCCGCAGTGACGGCGCTCCTGCGCCCGACGACCCCATCGACGATCCACCTCCTCCTCCGCCGCCTTCCCAGGTACCCGAACCCGCCACCGTCGCTCTTGCAGCCGCCGGCCTCGCCGCCCTCACCCTGCGCCGCCGTGTCTCCCGCGCTCTCGGCCTCCTGTTTCTCGGCCTCGGTACCTACTCCGCCGCCCCAGCCGCCAGCTTCGTCTACCTCTATGAAGACACCACCGGCATTCGCTTCCAGTGGGAACGCGCCCGGCTGATCACCGGCGGAACACACATCGTCCCCGTCTCTGCGTTGGACTTCTGTGAGCACCGCGGCTCTCCGTGCGTCGCCGACCGCTACCTGCGCCAGCTTCCGGCGGTCGACTTCGTTTCCTTCCTGGGCTCTGGCCGCACTGACGGCGCGCAGTTTCCGTCCGGCTCTTTCAGCGTGATCGGTGCCGCCCTCTCCCTGCCCAACAGCGCTGCCGACGCCAAGCTCATCGCCTACCCCCACTCCAACGATCTCCTCTGGGAGTATTACTTCAAGGACGCGACCGACCAGCGCGTCTTCACCTTCCGCAGGCCCCGACCCCTGGTCTCCGACATCGAGCTGCCCATCGGCGCCCTCACCAACTGCACCTCCCCCACCGGCCCCTGTTCTTCCCCCATCTCCATCGACCTCGACGTGGTCCTCTTCGGCGAGTTCGACATGCTCAGCTTCCTCGAAAATGGAGTGCAACGCGTCTACGCCTTCCCCCGCCTCTCTTTCAGCCAGGAGGGAGAATTCCAGACGCTCCCCGAAGCCCAGCAGGCTCGTCTCACGGTCCGCCGCGTCCGCTATGACCGCCCCACCGTGCCGGGCGACGCCACCAACCCCGGCACCCAGCCTCCCTCCGAAGTCCCCGAACCCGCCACCGTCGCCCTCGCCGCCGCCGGCCTCGCCGTCCTCTTCCTTCGCCGGCGACGCCTACCCACGGGCGTGGGTGCCCTCGCTCTCGCTTTGTTCGCCTGCGCCGCCGCGCACGCAGGCAGCTTCGTCTACTACTACGAAGACACCGCCGGTTCCCGCTTTCAATGGGCGACCCCAAGGCTCCTCCTCGATGATTGGGTAGAACTGGCTCCTTCCGGCCTGGACCTCTGCCAGCATGCCTCCGGGTCCTGCTCCGACATCGGCCTGTTCCCCGGCCCAGGCGACATCGTTTTCTTCGATGGCCAGCCAGGGTTCGCCCTTTTCCCGGGGAGCACGCTGGCGCGCACGGGCGCCGCGCTCACCACCGCACGCAGCCGGCTCGACGCCAAACTGATCGTTTACCCCCACTCCAACGACCTCCTCTGGGAGTATTACTTCAAGGACGCGACCGACCAGCGCGTCTTCACCTTCCGCAGGCCCCGCCCCCTCGTCTCCGACATCGACCTGCCCATCGGCGCCCTCACCAACTGCACCTCCCCCAACGGCCCCTGTTCTTCCCCCATCTCCATCAACCTCGACGCGGTCCTCTTCGGCGAGTTGGACATGCTCAGCTTCCTCGAAAACGGAGTTCAGCGCGTTTACGCCTTCCCCCGCCTCTCTTTC
>DALYJJ010000147.1:2628-14250 GCA_031969915.1 Bryobacteraceae bacterium
AGGGAGAATTCCAGACGCTCCCCGAAGCCCAGCAGGCCAGTCTCACTGTCCGCCGCGTCCGCTATGACCGCCCCACCGTACCTGGCGACGCCACCAACCCTGGTTCCCAGCCTCCCCCCGAAGTCCCTGAGCCGGCCACCTTCGTCCTCGCCGCCGTCGGCCTTGGCGCCCTTGCCGTGCGCCGGCGCCTGAGAGCTTGCGCGAAATCCCCCATCCCTCGACCAGCGATTCTCACAACCTTGCCGCCACATTCCTGAATGCGCCAAATCCCCCACAGCCATCGCATACCGACAACAGAACCGTCACACAAGCAACTTGATCTCTCTCAAGGGCTTACGCGCCCGCACGCCGAAACCCACCCCTTGGGCCAGCAATTGCATCCTAAGAATGGGAGTTATACTAGAGTCTTAGGTGCAAACATGAAGACTTACGCGAAGTTCGGCGTCCTTGTCGTCGCGATCATCGGTACCCTTCTGTGGCTCGCCGTCGGCGGCATCAGCGAATCCAAGACCTACTACAAGACCATCGACGAGCTCACGGCGATGGGCGCTTCCGCGCACGGCACCCGCGTGCGGGTGACTGGGGACGTTGTTCCCGGGTCGATCAAGCGCAACGGCAAGGAAGTCCACTTCACCATCTGCGAAAAGGGCAAAGCCACCCAGCTCAACGTCGTCTATACCGGCACCGAACCGCTGCCCGACACGTTCCGCGATGAAGCGCAGGCCATGGCGGACGGCAAACTCGACCGCACGGGCGTCTTCCACGCCAGCGCCATCGCCGCCAAGTGCCCGTCGAAGTACGAAGCCGCGCCGGCTGGGAAACCGGTGCAGCAGCCTCTGAACGGCACGCCGAACCGGGCGTCCTGAAGCTTCCCCGAAGCGAGGAGAATCATGGAAAATCTGGGCGCACTCGCCATCCTGCTGGCCTTCTGCCTCTCCGTATATTCCATCTTTGGGTCCGCGATTGGGGCGTGGAAGAAGCGGCCCTTTCTTCTGGTCAGCGCGCGCCGGGCCGTGTACGGCATGTGGGCGATGCTGACCCTCGCCTCGGGTCTGCTGGTCTACGGCCTGATGACCGCGGACATGCGATTGAGCTACGTCGCGGCCCACGTCAACCACGCCATGCCCACGCTCTACAAATTTGCGGCCTGGTGGGGCGGGCAGGAAGGTTCGCTGCTGCTGTGGAGCTGGCTGCTGGCGACGTATGCGGTGATCGTCCTCATTTCCACCCGCGGCCGCTTCCGCGAAATGATGCCCTGGGTGATCACCACGCTGATGGTCACGCAGTGCTTCTTCCTCATCCTGAATGCGTTTGTCGAGCCGCCCTTCAAAGTTCTCGCCGTAGGCAAGGGGGTGGTTGCAGTGGAGGACGGCCGCGGCCTGAACCCGCTGCTCCAGTATTGGGCGATGGCCATCCACCCTCCGATGCTCTACCTCGGCTATGTGGGGTTCTCGGTTCCGTTCGCCTTCGCACTGGGTTCGCTGATCACGCGGCAGCCGGGCGAAGCCTGGATCCACGAAACGCGCCGCTGGACGCTGGTGACGTGGCTGTTCCAGAGTACGGGCATCCTGCTGGGCGCGGGCTGGGCTTACGCTGTCCTCGGCTGGGGCGGCTACTGGGGTTGGGACCCCGTGGAAAACGCCTCGCTGCTGCCCTGGATCACGGCCACCGCCTTCCTGCATTCCGTCATGATGCAGGAAAAGAAGGGCATGATGAAGATCTGGAACATGGTCCTCATCGGGGCCACGTTCTTCCTCTGTATTTTCGGTACGTTCCTGACGCGCTCGGGGATCGTGAGTTCGGTCCACGCCTTCGGCGTTTCGGCGATCGGCAAATACTTCGTGACCTTCATCGCCCTCGGCCTCGCTGCCACCATCTGGCTGATCCTGGACCGGCTGGACTACCTGAAGTCGGAAGCGCACCTGGAAAGCGTCGTTTCGCGCGAGTCCGCGTTCCTCTTCAACAACCTCATCCTGCTCGCCTCCTGCTTCGCCGTGCTCTGGGGCACGCTCTTCCCCGTGGTCACGGAAGCGATCATGGGTGAGAAGATCTCCGTCGGCGCGCCGTTCTTCAATCGGGTCAACGTACCGATCGGGCTCTTCCTCCTGTTCCTCACCGGAGTGGGCCCGTTGATCGCCTGGCGCCGCAGCTCTGTCGAATCGCTGAAGAAGGCCTTTCTGTGGCCGTCGGCCAGCGGGTTACTCACCATCGCGGTGCTCGCCGCCCTGGGCGTGCACCACGTCTACGCCCTGATTTCCTTCGGCCTGTGCGTCTTTGTAACCTGGACCGTGGCCCAGGAGTTCTGGAAGGGAGCGGCCGCCATCTCCGCCCGCACGAAGCAGAACATCGCCGCGGCCATGATCGAGTTGACCCATCGCAATACCCGCCGTTACGGCGGCTATCTGGTGCACATGGGCGTGGTCATCATGTTCGTCGGTTTCACGGGGGCGGCGTTCAACAAGGACACCACGGTCGAAATCGGCGTTGGGCAGACTTTTCAACTCGCCGGTTACGACCTTACCCTGAAGGAAATCCGCGACGGGGACAACCCCAACTACGCCTGGCAGCACGCGGTCGTGGACGTTTCGGTGAAGGGCCGCCACATGGCCACGCTCGAACCGGAAAAGCGCGTCTATAAGGCCAGCCGGCAGCCGACTTCGGAAGTCGCCATTCGCCGGCGGCTCAACGAAGACCTGTACCTGAATTTCGCCTCGATGTCGCAGGAGTCCGGGGACAAGGCCGTGATGCAGGCCTATGTCTTCCCGCTGGTCTCCTGGATCTGGATCGGATTCTGGGTTCTCTTCTTCGGGACTCTGGTCTGTCTGGTTCCTCCGAAAACGAAGCTCGCCTATGCGCGAACGCAAGTGGTGGGCGTGGTGACCAAACATGCGCCGGTGGAAAAGTAGAGTTCTCCTTCTCATCCTGACCCTCGCGAGCCTCGCGCAAAGCAGCACCCCGCTGCTCAACCCCGAGGTGCGCCGCCTGGGCAACAAGCTCCGCTGCCAGTGCGGCTGCGAAGCCTCCGTCACCGAGTGCAACATGATCAATTGCCACTCGGCCGACCCGCTACGCGCGGAACTGCTCAAGATGGTGGAAGCCGGCCAGAGCGAGGCGTCGATCCTGGCCGCGATGGTCGAACGCCACGGCAAGATCATCCTCCGCCAGCCTCCCACGCAGGGCTTCTTCCTCCTCGGGTGGGTCATGCCCTTTGCCGCCGCGGCCGCCGGGCTCGCCTTCCTCTGGTGGTTCCTGCGCCGTAAATCGAAACCCGCCGCCGCCGCTGCCGAAACCGCGCCGGACCTCGAGATCGACGATCCCGAGCTCGCACGCTATCGCGAGCGCATCGAAAAGGACCTCGCCAAACTGGACTGACAGATGACCTTCCTCGCCGCCGCGTTGCTGGTGACCGTGGGCGTGATCGCTTTTACGCTCATGGTTCGCATCCCCGCTCCGGAGCCCCCGAATCCGACACAGCACCTGGAGGAGCGCAAAGCCCAGATCTACGAAAACCTGCGTGACCTGCAGTTTGAGTACCGCGTAGGCAAGCTCTCCGACGCCGACTACCAGCGCACCAAGCTCGGGCTCCAGAAAGAACTCGCCGGCGTAATGGCCGAAATCGATAAATTCAGCGGCAAGGATGCGAAGGCCGCGCCGCCCAAGCCCCCCGAAATTCAGGCCAATATCTGTCCCCATTGCGCCGCGAAATTCGATAAGCCGCTCAAGTTTTGCGGCGAATGCGGCAAGCCGATGAACAAGGTGACCGCATGAAGCCCACCGCCCTGCTGCTCCTCGCGATGCCCGTGCTGGCCGCCGTCACGGGTACCGTCACCAATCAGACCAGCGGCAAGCCTCAGCCCAACGTTTCGGTCACTCTTTTCAAGGTCGGCTCCGGCATGGAGCCCGTTCAGACCGTCACGTCCGGCCCGAACGGAACCTTCACCATCGACGCCACCCCGGAGGGACCGCACCTGCTGCAGGCCGCCTGGCAGGACGTCACCTACAACACTATGCTGGCCCCCGGCCGGCCCACCACCAACCTCACTCTCCAGGTCCACGATTCCACCCGCAACCCGCAGGGCGTCGACGCCGCCCAGCATATGGTTCTGATCGAGCCCTCCGACGCGAGCCTCTCCGTCACCGAGACCCTGTTCGTGGTGAACAGTACGCAGGCTACCTTCAACGACTCCGCCAACGGTGCGTTCCGGTTCTACCTTCCAGCGGCCGCCAACGGCGATGTGCGGATCACCATCAGCGAGCCCAACGCCCTGATCCCCTTTCAGCGACCCGCCGAAAAGACCGGCCAGCCGGACATATACAAAGTGAATTTCCCAATCAAACCGGGAGAAACTCGCTTCGATATTGCCTATTCGCTCCCGAAATCGGAAACATTTTCGAGCCGAATTCTGCATAAAACGGGCGCCACCCGGCTGGTGGCTCCGCAGGGCGTCACCCTGGCCGGCGACGGCATCGAAAGCCTCGGCCCCGAACCGCGCACCCAGGCTCAGATCTACAACGTCAACAAGCCCGAGTACACCGTCAAGATCACCGGCGCCGGCGCGCTGCGCTCCGCCGAAGCCGCTGCCCCCGCCGAGGAGGAGAACAACGGCGCTTCGATCGAAGTCATCCAGCCCCGCCTCTACGACAACCTCTACGCCATCCTCGGCCTCGCCCTCGCCATCCTCGCCATCGGCTTCATCCTGATGTACCGCCGCGGCTCTCCCGCCCCCGAGCGCCGTAAATGATCGCCGCCCAGGACGTCTGGAAGTTTTACGGCGATTACCCCGCGCTCCGCGGCATCACCTTTGAAGTCCGCCAGGGGGAAGCTCTCGCCCTCCTGGGCCGCAACGGGGCAGGGAAGACCACCCTCCTCCGCATCCTCGCCGGCCTTTCCACCCCCGGCCGCGGCAAAGTCACCATCGAGGGCGGCACCCCCCGCGCCCAACAGACCCGCCGCCACATCGGCCTGCTCGGCCACGGCATCGCCGTCTACGACGAACTCTCCGCCCTCGAAAACCTCCGCCTCTTCGCCCGCTTCTACGGCCTCCCCGACCCCGACCGCGCCGCCTTCCAGTGGCTCGAACGCACCGGCCTCGAACGCGTCAGAGACGGGCTGGTCCGCGAGTTCTCCCGCGGCATGCGACAGCGCCTCGCCGTCGCCCGCGCCTTCCTCCACTCGCCTTCCATCCTTTTACTCGACGAACCCTTCACCGCCCTCGACGACCGCGCCATCGCCGTCCTCCAAGGCCTCCTCCGCGAGGCCCAGTCCCGCGGCGCCACCATCGTCATGTCCACCCACCAGCTCCGCGAAGCCCTCGAACTCGCCTCCCACGTCGCTCTCATCAACAAAGGAAAGCTCGGCCACTACGGCCCCCGCACCCCCGAAATGCTAGCCGACCCCGCCTACCTCTACCGCACCTATGGCGAAGCCGCATAACTCATCGTTCATAAGCCAGGTCGCCACCGTCGCCGCTAAGGACCTTCGCAGCGAACTCCGCAGCAAGGAGGCCATCAACGCCAGCCTCAGCTTCGCCCTCGTGATCCTACTGCTCTTCTCCTTCGCCTTCGAGCCCACCGCCGAAACCACCCGGGAGATCGCCGGCGGCCTCCTCTGGCTCGTCTTCGCCTTCGCCGGCGCGCTGATCCTCAACCGCAGCTTCGCCCGCGAACTCCAAAACGATTGCCTCGACGCCTTAATCGCCAGCCCCCTCTCCGGCGCCTCGCTGTTTCTAGGCAAAACCATCGCGAATTTCCTGTTGCTCCTGGCCATCGAACTGGTCTGCCTCCCCGTCTTCGGCATCTTCTACAACGTGTCCTGGGCGCGCCAGCTCCCCCCGCTCCTTCTGACCCTCGCCCTCGCGACCTGGGGCCTCACCGTCATCGGGACCATGTTCAGCGCCCTCACCGTCAACCTGCGGCTCCGCGAACTCATGCTCCCGACGCTGGTCTACCCCGTCATGATCCCCGGCCTCATGGCCGCCATCCGCCTCACCACCCCCCTAGTCGCCGGCGCCCCCCTCGACAACGACCTCATGGTCTGGCTGCGCCTCCTCGTCGCCTTCGACATCATCTTCACCGCCCTCGCGGCTACCCTAGTCGAAACCGTCCTCGTCGGCTGACGATTCACCGGCGCCGCTCCGAAGGACCGCCGCCACTTCAGATCCCAGAAGCCGGCCTCAGGCGGAAAGCAGAACGGGTTCCGAACCCGTAGGGATCCAAAACGCCGCCCGTCCTGGAGATCTTCGGTCACCAGCCACCGGCACCCCGACCGCAGAGCGGCGGCAACCACCAGCGCGTCCCAGTAGTTCAACGAGGTGCGATCCACGAGGCCCCAGGCCGACTGCATGAGCTCCAGACTGGAGTCGACCGGCTGCCAAAGAGTGAAGGACTCTACGATGCGCCGGGCGGACGCTTTCGGCACCTCCATCTTCCGCGTCGCGTTCACATAGAACTCGTGAAGCACCTGCCAGCTCGTGCGGCCGCTGCCCTCGCGCCACAGTTGATCAAGTAGCGCTTCAGCCGCAGCCTGTTTGCCCGGAGCCGTGCCGTCCAAAGCGTACAGGAGGATATTGGTGTCGACGAAGCAGAGACTAGCGGCGGGCATGAGCCTGGTCCCGGCTCATTCGCGTGGCGGCCCCTTTCGCCGCGGATGGCCGAATCGCCTTCCAGGTCTCGTATGCCTGCCAGTAGTTATCGCCGCGCCGCATCTGGTCTTCAATCATCCGTCCCACCAGCTTGGACACCGAGGTGTCCTGCTCAGCCGCCTTGATTCGCGCCCAGCGCGCCGCCTCCTCACTGAGCGTGATGGTGATGTTCTTCAACACGGACCCAGTGTAACACGGACACACGAAGCCGCTACCAACGCCAGCCGGGGCTCGGCCGGCTGGCGTCTTCTCGAGGACTCACGGCCGCGGTTGCACCGGGAACGACGTGAACGGGCGCGCCGCCGCTCCCGCCACCGGTGCATCGAACCGGATGCCGAGCCCGCTGATGTCCGGGTTCGTCGTGCTGAACTCGATTGTGCCGCGGCGGTTGGCGCTCGCCGCTACCTGGTTCAGCGTCTCTGTTGCCGTGTGCCCTAGCGGCAGCAGGGCAATCGCGCCGCTGCCGATCGAATTGCCCTCCTCGTCGCGCATCACAATGTTCACCGCAGCCGCCTGAGTCCGGTTGGTGTTCACCACGGCAAACGAAGTCACCCGCCCCTCCGTGTTGTCAAAAGGCAGAACGAATGCCCGCGCTCCCGTCGTCAGCCCCACCGCCGCTTCCTGCCGTCCGTTCATGTCCCGGAACACCGCCGACCCGGCAATGCGTCTGCTCGTTACCAGTTCCACCCACCCCATGTTGAGGAAAGTGTCCGTTCCCGCCGTCTGAATCACCCGCGATCCGCCCGCGGGAATCGTCCCCTCCAATACGGCCGTCCGTCCCGCAATGCCGAACGCCATCTCGAGCGGCGCTCCCGGTGCCCGCGACGTCGCCTGTGACCCGTAGAAGCGCAGGCTGTACGGTGCCGCCTGCGTATCCAGGTTCATCAGAATAATCGTCGTCTGCCACCCCGCCGAGTCGGCGACGTGCGAGAGTACCTGGTTCGTGTTCGTCGTGCTGGTCCCGGCCTGCACGGTGAGCGATACGGGTATGTCCACCACTACGCCTTCATTCGCGAATCGCACCCGCAGGCTCGAGGTGGCGCTCCCGGCCGGTAACCCTACCGGCAAAACCGTAACCGTCACTGAGGTAGAACCCCCCGTCGGCGCCGAGCCGCTGGTAGGGCTCACCGTCAGCCAGTTCGCCCCCGGTGCGTCGATCGTGAATGTCCGCGCTCCCGCGCTGCCCGCGGCGCAGCTGGGGATCGAGAAGGTCTGCGCCGGCGGGGCCGGATCCCCAATCCGGTATTGGAACGAGAGCGACGAAGGCGTCACCACAATAACCGGTGCTGAGACCGTGATCAGATTGGGCGACACCCCTCCGCCACCACGCCCCCCAGCCGCCACGCCACCGGGCACCCCGCTCCGCAAAAATCCGCGTCAGTTCGCGGTAGTACCACAGCGTCTCCGCGGAGGGAAACCGATATGGTGAGACGATCTGGTTGCTCGAAGATGCGCGCGGCGCTTAGCGCGGCAGGCCACCTAACTAACCATGGCGCCGAGCGGGCGTCTATTGGGAAGGAGCCGCCATGAAACCTGTCCGTCTCTTGTTCGGCGCCGTGTCGATCATGTTTCCCAACGTTCTTGGCTCGCAGGTCACTCTCAGTGCCGAGCGACTGACCGGTACGACTGGAGCAGCCGTCCTGCTCGACTCCGAACCGGTGTACCTCGCCGCCATGACTGAGGAGGAATACCGCAAGACCTTAGCGCCGGTGGTCGGCTCAAGCAACATAATCCGCATTCAGTACAAACCGGAAGGCTTGAGCCGTAACGCGCGTTATGGCTTCAATCTCGGCCTCGCTAATGACCCTCGGGTACTCAGTTGGATTCTGGATGGCGACGAGCAGTCCGGCTATACGTTGTTCGTCGATCTCAACGCAAACGGAGACTTGCGCGACGACACAGCGATCCGCCTCGGACGCGGCGAGAACGAGTATAGCTATACGTTCGCGGCTCATTCCGCGCTCGGTCTTTCCCGGCTGGTCATTCGAGAGGTGACGCTGGGCGGTAGCTCGAAACCCACCTTGAGTATTCAACGCTATCGCATGAGACTGCGTCGGGGCGAGATTTCCCTGGGAAAGCGCACGATGGCCTTCGGGTTGGTCGCCGGCAGCGGTAGATACTTCCGGGCGGTTTTCGATCTGAACGGCGACGGGAAGTTAAACGTCGATGCAGGTTCGCCTGAATCATACGATGCTTCCGAAACCTATGTGCGTCTGCCGGAAGGTGACTTTGAGTTCATCATCGAACCAAATGGGGACGAGTTAGGCCTGCGACCGTTAGCACAGCCGCTCGCGCCTGGCCAAGTGATGCGTGCCGGATATCCGGCTCCGGACTTCCAATTTACGGATCTACAAGGGAAGCTCCACCGGCTCTCGGATTTTCGGGGGAGAATCGTCCTCCTGGACTTCTGGACAATCAGTTGTGGTCCCTGTCAAGCGGCGATTCCGAAGCTCGCTGCGGCCTACGCAAAGTACCGTGACAAGGGATTCGAAATCGTGGGAATCAATGGTGAGGACTCTGCGGACACGCTTCGCCCGTTTCTAAAGGAGAAGGGGATGGTCTGGCCGCAGACTGCCCAGGAGAAGACGGATGGCCCTATCCACAAACTGTACCGCTACGACAGTTGGCCCTTGTATTACCTGGTAGGCCGGGATGGCACCATCCTTGTGCGCCGCCTCGGCAATGAAGATTTCCTGGCCCAACTCGACAGGCTCCTGGCCCAAACTAGATAGCCCCTTGCCATAAGTTTCCTGGATAGTACTCGACTTTGGGATGAAGCGCCTGCAACAACGGTCTACGGGTTGATTGCCGAGCACTCAGCCCTGCTCCCCGGCAGGAATTTCGTGATTGAGTGTACTAATCGACAGCCCCCTCTCCGGCTACCCTCGTCGAAACGGTCCTCGTCGGCTGAGCACCGGCGTCCAGAAAGCACCACCCTAAAGGACAGGCCCGCACGCCCCCTTCCGCCTGCCGTATGGGCAATAATGAGGCCATGCGTCAAGTCCTCATGTACCGTGGCGAGGATAACTTCTGGGTCGCCGAGTGCCCCAGCTTGCCCGGGTGTATCAGCCAAGGCGAAACGCAGGATCTCGCACTAGCCAATATCAAGGAGGCCATCGAGGCCTACGTCGCCACCCTCGAAGCAGACCACCTGCCGGTGCCCGCAGAGCACTTCGACGCCCGTCTCGTTACCGTGTGAGCCGCCTTCCCGTCCCTGCCGGCAAGCACCGGCTACAGAAAGAGCTCCACCGGCACGCGGAAGAACGCCGCCAACCCCTTCGCCTGCTCCTTACTGACCGCTCGCTTGCCCGACACGATCTCCGATACCCGGCTCTTCGGCATCACCCCGGCCAGATCACTCGACTTCAGTCCGCGCTCTTCCATCAGGTAGGCCAGCATCTTCCCGGGATCTGTCTTCGGCAGAGGCCGCACGCGGTCCTCATACTCTTCCAGCAACATGGACAGCAACTCCAGCAGCCGTCCCTCTTCCTCCGGCAGGTCCGCCTCCGTTCGCTCCATCAGTTCCTCGACAACCTGCATCAGCCGCCTGTACTCACGCTCGGAACGGATCACGAGAGGCTGGACTTTCGCCAGCAGCTTTTGATACTTCCAGTCATCGATCACGGTCGCGCTCATCGCTTCCACCTCCCTCGGCTGTACTCTTCGTGTGTGGGCGCCTGGCCGAGAACTCCCTGCGCGGCGCTATTCGACTCGATAGATGTTGATCGAGTAGCCCGCCCGGGCGTAGGGCTGCATGCCGCGGAACTCGGCCAGGAAATCCTGGTGCTCGCGGGGATACAACAGTCCGGTGAGCAGATTGATGCTGACAACATAGTAACCGGGCCGGGGTCGATAGCGAACGCCCGGTGCGACGACGCCCTCCGGCCAAGGGCCGAGTGAGACATCCTCAAGGCGGACGTGACGCGTCCAAAGATCGGAGCTGAAGACGAATAACGTGATCTGCGCGCCTCTATGGCGTTCCACGAATTCACCGGCCTGGCGCATGTTCTGGCCCCAATCGACATTGCTATCGGCCAAGTACTTCCATCCGTACTTCGGTCCTCCGATCCATTCATTGAAGTACGAGAGACCGTTGGGAAAGACAGCGAATGACGAGATCGTCAGCCACAGGCTCAGGGACAGGCAAAGGCCCTTGGCTAGCGCGGGGCGAGGCCCCATGAGACGTTCGAGAGCGAAGCCCGAGCCGAGAGCCAGAAGAGGAAGCGCGGGAATGAGGTGCCTGAAGCCAATATGAAAGTTCGACGAGACGGCGGCCGCGACAAAAACGGGGCCTCAACCTCCGCCTCCTCCTTTGCCTACCGCCGCCCGGACCACGCCCGGCGTCAATACCGCATATTGGAACGGAGCGTATCGGGAGAGCATGGATCGCATCGATATCAATCCAGCCGTCTGTAGCGGGAAACCCGTGATTCGCGGAACGCGAATTATGGTTCGCAACATTCTTGGCATGGTCGCCGGAGGATACACCGTTGACCGCATTGTCGAGAGCTACCCGGAGTTGAAGCGTGAGGACGTGGCCGCCGCCCTCGAATACGCCGCCCGTGTAGTCGACGAAGATCAGGTCGCCTTCCAATAAGCAGAGTGGAATGAGCTTGCGTATTCTGCTCGATCCGTCCCCTGATTCCCTCGCCGCCGGCGCCCTATTCCACGGCCGACCTGAGCACGCCTACGGCCCGCACGGTTCGCTGGAGCAACTCCAACTCTGACGCCAGTCGCTCAGGCCGGCTCGCCCCATGCACCGTCTCCTCCAGAGGAAGCCGGTCCCGCTCCACCGCCACGGCCAGGTGCACGCCGGCGCCGTTCAGACCCACGAACACAGGCTGGCCGATCATCCGCCGAACTTCCAAGAACCCCCGGTACAGCTTCTCCGGCAGCGGCGGGGCGCCTTCCGCGCCTTCATCCAGCGCCACCATCGATTCCGCGTCGAACTCCGCCAGCCCACTCTTCGCACGCACCTCCT
>DALYJJ010000148.1:0-14231 GCA_031969915.1 Bryobacteraceae bacterium
ACCTATGGTCAGAGATGTTGAGTGAGGGTGGGTTCGACGTGATCCCGAAACCCCTTTGCCATAAGAATGTGACCTGGATATTGGCGTCGGCCTCGCGGCAGTATCCATTGCAGCCCCTCAAAGTCCGGCGTGCGGAGGCTTAGCGGGCGGTTTCCAAATCCCCGGCGGAAGGAGGACCCAGACTATGTTTCAGATGTATGCGAAGCGGACCAGGAACAGCCCATGGGAAACCATGCGGGCTCTCGCCCGGCAGTTCGCCGTGCTGTTCGCAACCTTGGCGCTCTTTGGAACTCTTTGCCTGATTATCCTCACCGGCCAATGAACAAAAGGGACAGAAGGAACGGTTTCATGGAACTGAAGGAATTGCAACGTCACATCACAACGCTTGTCACTCTCGAAGAGTCGGAGGCGCCGGTAGTTAGTTGTTATCTGGACCTTGAGGCAGGCGGCTACCGCACCGTGCTCGGTGAACGTGTCGCCGTCCTGCGTAAGGCGCTTCCGGCGACGGGAAAGCGGCAGGACTTCGAGGCGGCTATTGCGCTGATTGAGGAGTTCCTTGCTCAGGCCGTATCCCGCGAGACGAAGGGCCTCGCCCTGTTTGCCAGGGGAGGGCCCCAGCCCTTCTTCCTGCCCCTTCAATTCCGTGTCCCTCTACCGAACTGGATCGCAGTGAATTCGCTGCCTAACATCTATCACTTGGTGGAGCTCAAAGACACCTACCACCGGTTCGTCGTGATGCTCGCAGCGGCGGATAGCATCCGAATTCTCGGAGTGAACCTGGGCGCAGTCACGCAGCAAGTGTGGGACAGGCGTCCCGAAGTTCGCCGGAGGGTCGGTCGAGGCTGGACCAAAGAGCATTATCAGAATCACCTCCGGGAACGTACGAGCCAGTTCCTGCAGGAAGGAACAGCAGTGCTGGAAAGGCTGATGCTCACTGGAGGCTACAGGCATTTGATCCTGGCTGGAAACCCCGGCGTCACGTCGCGGATCCGGCAAGGGTTGCCGAAGCAGTTGGCCGCGCTGCTCGTCGATATCGTGCATGCATCGCCCAACGACGAGCTTTCCGATGTGGTCCGGGCCACGCTGCTCAGCTTTATCGAACAGGAAGAAGAGGAGTCGGTGGCTCTGGCCGACAAGCTCGAGGAGGCAATCTACACGGATCGCCTGGCGGCCGCCGGCACGCGCGCAAGCTGGGAGGCGCTGCGATCCCGGCAAGCAGACGTGCTCATCCTCGCGAAAGCCTATTCGCCCGACCCGGGTTGGATTTGCCCGGCATGTGAAGCCATTGAAGTCGAAGCTCCGATGCCGAGAACGTGCCCGAGGTGCCATGAATCTGAGCTGCAGGCCCTGGACGTAAAGGAAGAGATGGTGCGAGTCGCGGAACTCATCGGCTGCGGAGTGGAAGTCGTGAACCACAGCGACGCTCTGATTCGCCTTGGCGGCGTCGGTTGCCTGCTTCGCTATCGGTCGCCTGAGCAATACCGTTGGAAGGCGGCTTGAGCCGGGCATTTCCGATCATGAACAGGGATGATCATGCAGCGCTTCAAAGTTCCATCAACCTGACTCGATCATTCGGCGCAACCTGGCACTCGGAGTGCCAACCGTGAAGGAGGTACGAGTATGCGAACCCTTGTGGCTGTATTTCAAGAATTGGCCGAAGCCGAGCACGCGTTCCAGGAACTGGTGGACGGCGGAGTCTCGCGCGAAAGCATCAGCATCGTGGCTCATGGAGGTAAGTGCGGTCCGGCGGTTGGGCCGGTGCCTGCTCTTACTTCCGCAACTTCTCTCGGAGCGGCAGCCGCGGTCGGCGGCCTCGGTGGTTTCACCATTGCCATGGTCGCTCTGGCGTTTCCCGGAATCGGCCCGATCTTGGCGGCCGGACCTATTGCTGCGGAGCTCCTGGCCGGAGGTATCGGCTCCGTGGCGGGCGGCGTCATCAGTTGGCTGAAGCACATGGGTGTTCCGGATAGCGACGCCGGCTCCTACTGCGAGGCAGTCCGCCGAGGTGGAATCATCCTGAGCGTTGAGGTTCCGGATGAGCGTGCCGCCGCCGCGGAGCAAATCATCGGAGAACACCGGCTCGTCGACATGGAGGCAAGCACCTTGGAATGGCACCGGCAGGGCTGGAAGCGCTTCGAGCCTGGCGAACAGCCCGCCGCTCAGCGCGGAGCCGTCCGCTATTTGCCCTTCGATCCCGAAAGCCTGAGGCCGAGTGTTCGGAGGGAAAAAGCCGCGCGCCGCGCGGTCCGCTCATACGTCCGCGTCTCGTGAGCAGACGGCGAGCGGGATGGATTCGCGGACCTTTCGTCCGGCAGTTTTCAATAAGGAGAAGATCTTGACTCGATTACTTGTTCTGATTATCTGCACTCCTCTCTTGGGGTACGCGCAAGCTCCTGCTGGAGCGGACCCCGGGAGAGTTGCCTATGAGAAGCGATGCAGGACCTGTCATGGCGCCTCAGGCGAGGGCAACGCGTCGATCGCTCGGGCCTTGAAAGTTGAGCTGAGGGACCTGCGATCGCCTGAAGTGCAGAAGAAATCGGAAGCGGAACTAAAGCGCGACATGCTGGGCGGCTACGGCAAGAAGAAACCCCTCAAGCTGTCAGAAAAAGAAGTCACCGACGTCACCAGCTATGTCCGCTCCCTGGCCAAGAACAAGAAGTAGGACGCGTCGACACGTTGCGGCTTCACGGCTCGGGACGTAATGACACGGCGGCCGCGATGTGTTCCAGTAAGATCCCTCGGCGCAAATTGCTGAAGTGTCAAGAAAGGCAGCATCAATGAGGAGATCAGATAGTAAAGTCAGTTTGGCGAACTGCCTCGCGCTCTTGCTCGCCAAGAGGGCGGAGCTGTTACCAAGGCGTCCTATCAAGTTCGATTCGTCAGCCCATGCGGGACACCCGCCGAATGAGGATCAAGTGATGCTCCACCATGACGAGTACGTCTCGATCAAGCTCAGCGACTTGGAGCACGATCAACTCAGGCGGATCGAAGCCGCCCTGGAGCGATTGGATTCCGGACAGTACGGATCCTGCATCGAATGCGGTGGGACGATCTCTGCAAGGCGCCTGGAAGCAATCCCGTGGGCGACTCGGTGCGTCCAGTGCGAGGACGACCTTGGTGCGGTCCCTATGTAACCGTGACGACCCGCAAGGCCGATGGAGCGACGGAAATCACACGCTGCGGGGCGGCCCATTGGGAGCCCTGCCGGAGAAAGAAGGAGGTGCTCAATGCTGTCTCAACCGGATTTCCCGACCGAATGGACCATTTGGCGTGAGGACGGCGAAGATCGCGCGCGTGATGGCCAACGAGATGACACCGGAGCGCAGAACGCGATTCCAGGCGGCGAAGGCGATATCCAACCGACGCCGGCTCGCCCAGCCGAAACGAGCGCCGTGGCTGCGTGAGCGGAAGGTGCCGCCTCCGGCCAGCCTATGACGCACGCAGGATTCGCATGATGCTTCCGGTGATGTACAGCGCAGCCACTATGAACAGCCACAGATACATCGGCGGCGCTTTCAAGGTTGTCAGTAACTGCCGGCGGCGGAGGTTGAGTTTCCCGCGAGACGTTGGGCGATCATCGGTCGATGTTATTCCCTTGCCCGTTGACATCGTCGAAGCTCCGCCAATGTCCTAGGCACGCGCGATGCCAAATGCAGTCACTCTCCGCGCCGATGCAACGCGCCCCTGGGTGGACCAGGTGGAACAGCGTGTTTGCGGCGTTCGATCAGACCGCCGCCGATGAAGCCGCGCCTTCCAGATCCTGAATCGCCTCGTCGAGGAAGCCGGACCCACCCCCGAGGGCGGCCGCGCCGCCCTTCTCGCTGCCTGGGTGCGGAGCGCCCGCTAGCCCGCCCCGTTACACCCCCTTCGTGAGCACCCACGTGGTCATCGATCGCTGATCCTCCACCACCGTCGTCTTCAGCGGATCCAGCCGCCGCGCCCCCAACGCCCGCTCCCAGCGCGCCAGCGCCTCCGCCGTCACCAGGTACCGCTCCGAGCCGTCCGGCAAACCGTACCGGCCCCGCCCCAGCGGCCGCACCCGTGCTTCCATGCCGATCGACGAAGCCAGCCGGCAGAAGAACACACCTCCGGGCCGCAGCACCCGCCAGCTACCGCGCAGCATCGCTTCGAAATGCTCCTCGTCCCGCGCAAAGTGCAGCACCGCGCTGCTCAGCACCACGTCGGCCATCCCCTCGGGGAACGACATCGCCTCCACCCGCTCCCAGCGGAAGTGCTCCGCCGGCAACTCCGGCGCCAGCGCCCCCGCCAGCCGCCGCACTCCCTCCACCGCCGCCTCGTCTTCGTCCACGCCGAACACCCGATACCCGTTGCGCAGAAAGTACACCAGGTTCCGCCCCCCGCCGCACCCCGCGTCCAGCACCGTGGCGCCCGCCGGAATCCGCCCCCGCAACACCTGGTCGAAAAGGTAAATGTCGATCTGCCCGAAGGCCTCTTCCAATGGCGTCATCGCTCAGCAATCCCTCGATCCGGCGTCACCCGGGACGCCATACCGCTCACCTCTTCTTCGTCGCCTTCGGAAATTCCAGGTTCGCCCCAAAGAACGGCGCCATCGTCTTCTCGATCCGCTCCGCTACCCGGTTCGTGTGATTGCCTTCGTAGATCTCAAACGCGTGCGGAATCCCGTATCGCTCCAGCGCCTCATGCAATTGCCGCGTCGTCGACGTGATCGAACCCTCCTGCGTCCCCGCGTCCACACCGATCGCCCGCAGCCGCCGCAGCGAATAAATGTACTGGTCGAGCATCGCCAGCGGCGCATTCGCCGCCCACTTCGCCGCAATCTCCGGTTGCCATACGCCCCCCTTCACCGTCAGGTCCAGGAAGAACGGCGGGTTCTTCGGATTCGGCGACCATGCCGCGCCCGACGCCAGCGTTGCCTTGGTCATGAAGTCCGCCTTCTCCACCTCCTCCGGCTGGATCTTCTCCACCTTCGCCAGCCACGGCGCCGCGGCCCCCGGCGGCGGCGTCACGTTCGCGGAGAGGCAGCACGGATTCAGCGCGTAAATGCTCGAGAAAACATCCCCGTACTTCATCCCGATCCGCAACGTCCCATACCCGCCCATCGAGTGCCCCGCCAGCCCGCGGCTCTCCCGCCGCGCCACCGTCCGGTAACGCCCGTCTACGAACGCCACCAGTTCCCGCGCCACAAACTCCTCCCAATCCCCCGTGGCCGGCGACTTCGAGTACATACTGCCCCCAAACCGCGTGTAGGCGTTCGGCATCACCACGATCATCTCCGGCACCCCGGCCGCGAACGCCCGGTTCAAGACATCCGCTGCGTTGATCCAGTGCTTCACCCGCCCGAACCACTTGGCGTCACTGTCGGTGAACCCGTGCAGCAGGTAGATCACCGGATACCGCCGGCTCTTCTCCCGGCCATAACTTGGAGGTAAGTAGACCGTCACGTCCCGGTCCGCCGGATCGCCCGAGAGATTCCCCTCCAGGCTCTTCCCGTGCAGCGAAGTCACCTCTACCGTCCCCGTCTGCGCCTGCGCCTCTAACTCTGTCATCGTCAGCCATCCCGCGGCGCAAACTGCCGCCGCCATCCACCACCGTCGCAATCTCACAGGATTAACGGACCTCCTCGGTCGTGTTTACATCTCCAGCTCCACCATCGTAAGCCGAGAACGCGTCTCCCCGCACCGCTTCCCGCCTCCTCTCCCGCCATAAGTTCCCAGTTCTTCAGGCTCTTCCACGTCGTCACCATCCGATTTCCACCGCCCCAAAACACCCCCGGCCACCCGCTCTGGCCCTTATCTTGATTCCTTCGTCTGCATTTAGATTAAAAAGACCAAAAGTTCTTTTATTTTTGTAACGCCCATGGTAGCATCGACCAACTAACTTGGCTTTTTAGGCCAGTTGGGGTGGCCAGGTTCGGGCTCCGTTTGCCCCCGCGAGCGGAGTTGTGGACCTTCGCCAGCGAACGAAGGCGTGTCGCGCCTTCCTCCCATCGCCGGCGGAGGCCTTGCGACGAACCCGCTCCGGCCCGCTCCGGCGGCTTGGCCCCCGTAGGCAGAATCAGTGTCTCTCGTGTTCGGGCCGACGTGTGTTCGAACGGCGCGCGGTTCCCGATGCGCCGCCTGAGGATGCCCGGGAAGACTGGAAAGGAAGGTCTCGCATGACACAAATCAAGGTGAATGGTGGGAGAATCTTCTCCTCGGTTCTTACATTCGTTATTGCATTCGCGCTGCTGTTCACCGGCGCTCTCACCGCCCAGGAAACCACCGGCGGCATTATTGGAATCGTCACTGACCCATCGGGCGCGGCGATTCCCAACGCCAAGGTGGAAGCCACCTCGCCCGCACTTGTCGGCGGTATTTCCTCCACCACCGACGCCAGCGGCAATTACATCCTGCCGCAACTCCCCGCAGGCCTCTACTCCGTCTCCGTCTCAGCCACCGGCTTCGCCGCCATCAAGAAGAACGACACCCCCGTCGTGCTCGGCAAACGGACCCGCCTCGACTTCAGAATGGAAGTCGGCACCGTCGCGGAAAGCGTCGTCGTCAGCGCCGACGCCATCATCGTCGACACCACCTCGGCCGCTTCCAGCACCAGCGTCGACAAGACGTTCTTCGACATCCTCCCGCGCGGCCGCAACTTCGATTCCCTCATCGCCATCGCCCCCGGCGCCCGCCCCGAGCCCAAGGGCGGCGGCTACCAGATCGATGGCGCCTCCGGCTCCGAGAACGTCTTCTTCCTCGACGGCATGGATGTCACCAATATCCAGACCGGCACCCTGAACCGCCAGAACCAGATCCCCTTTGAGTTCGTGAAGGAAGTCCAGATCAAGAGCGGCGGCCTCGAAGCCCAGTACGGCGGTGCCATCGGCGGCGTCGTCAACGCCGTCTGGCGCTCCGGTTCGAACGACTGGCACGGCCAGGCCGGCTACTTCTTCGAAAGCAACGCCCTGAACGCCGGCCCCAACAGCACCCTCCGCCTCAACCCCACTTCCCGTGCCCCCGAGTACTTCCGCGACGGCAAGGACAGCTACCAGTTGATCAACCCGGCGGTCCAGATCGGCGGTCCGATCCTCAGCGACAAGCTCTGGATCTTCGCCGGCTTCATGCCCGAGTGGCGCAAGCGCGAACGTACCGTTCGGTTCCTCAGCGGTCAGACCGGCACCTACAAACAGACCGAACGCCAGGACTTCTTCGGCGGCAAGATCGACTACGCCCTCTCCCAGAAAATCCGCCTCAGCAGCACCTACATGTACAACCCGAACCGGTTGAACGGGCTGCTCCCCACCTACCAGGGCAATGACGCCTTCTCCAACCCCTGGGCCGACCGCGGCAACCGGTCCCCGTCGGTCAACTACACCTGGCGCGGCGATTACCTCGCCACCGCGCGCCTGTTGTTCTCCGTCTACGGCGGCTACAATTACCGGAACTTTAAGGATTACGGCATCCCGCGCGGCGCGTTCTTCCTCTATCAGACCGCCACCGCCACCGCCCGCGATACCGCCGGCAACCTGATCACGGTTCCCGCGAACGTGGCGGGCGCGGCTGGTAACTTCACCCCGAACAACCGCCAGACCGTGCTCGACGAGTTCACCCGCAACAACGTCAACGCCGACATGTCCTACACCTTCAAGGGACACACCTTCAAGGCCGGCTGGCAGATGAACCGGCTCGCCAACCGCGCCAACGCCGGCACCTGGCCCGACGGCTACTTCCGCATCGGCTGGGGGCAGGCGCGCACCTCCGCCGTGGGCGCCAACCTCCCCGTCCGCCGCGGTAACTTCGGTTATTACATCGACCGCCAGTTCGCCACCGCCGGCGACGTCGCCTCCTTCAACCACGCTCTGTTCTTCCAGGACACCTGGCGCGTGAACCGCCGGCTCACCCTCAACCTCGGCATCCGCACCGAGCAGGAGTACGTGCCGAGTTTCCGGACCGACAGCGGCATCGCTTCGAAGGCCATCAAGTTCCCGTTCTCGGATAAGTTCGCTCCCCGCATCGGCGTCGCCTACGACCTCACCGGCCAGGGCCGCACCAAAATCTACGGCTCCTTCGGCCTCTTCTATGACCTGATGAAGTACGAATTGCCGCGCGGCAGCTTCGGCGGCGACAAGTGGGTCGACTACGTCTATACGCTCGACGACCCGGACATCACCAAGATCCGTCCCGGCAACACGCCCGGCCGCCTGATCGAGAGCGTGGACTGGCGCATTCCGTCCAACGCGCCCGATAACAACACCATCGATCCGAACCTGAAGCCCATGCGCTCCCGCCTCTTCGACTTCGGCTTCGAGCACAGCATGAACGCCGGCCTCGTGGCCAGCGCCCGCTTCTCCCATCGCACCCTCGACCGCACCATCGAGGACGTTGGCACCCTGACCCCGCAAGGCGAGGTCTACTACATCGCCAACCCCGGCTTCGGCCTCGTCGCGAATCCCAAAACCTGGGAGCCCGGCGTTCCCCCCACGCCCAAAGCCGTTCGCGACTACAACGCCCTCGAGCTCCGCCTCGACAAGCGCTACTCCCGCCGCCTTCAGTTCTCCGCCAGCTATACCTTCAGCCGCCTCTCCGGCAACTACGGCGGCTTAGCCAGCTCCGACGAGAACGGCCGCACCAGCCCCAACGTTAACCGGTACTTCGACCTGCCCTTCATGAGCTACGACGAACGCGGCCAGGAAGTCCTCGGGCGCCTCGCCACCGACCGCCCCCACACCTTCAAGTTCTTCGGCGGTTACACCCTCGAAAGTAAGCTCGGCGCCACCACCATCGCCCCCTACTGGGCCGCCTTTAGCGGCACGCCCCTGACCTCGGAAGTCGCCGTCTTCGGCGTGCCCATCTTCGCTTACGGCCGCGGCGACCTCGGCCGCACGCCCATCTACTCCAACCTCGACCTGAACATTTACCACGACTTCAACGCGAAGTGGAAAGAAGGTCACCGCATCCGCGTAGAACTCGCTGCCTTCAACTTGTTCAATAGCGGTACCCCCATCAATAAGAACGTCGGCTTGATCCACCCCGACGACGGCAACATCGAGTTCGATGACCACGCCCTCTTCTTCAAGGGCTTCAACTCGCGAACTCTCATGACCCAGCAGCAGTTGCGGGTGTCGCCCTACTATCAGTGGGACAACGGCTATCAGTCCCCGCGGCGCCTGCGCCTGCAGTTCACTTACTTCTTCTAACCACCGAACCCCACCCCGGAAATCCGGAGTTCGGGCGAATCGCAAAGGCCGGACGGCATCAGCCGTCCGGCCTTTTTTCTGCCCGCCGCGGGGCGAAACCATTTGACTTCGCTGCCGAGACCAGGATGTTGGTGTCGATAACCAGGCGGAGCGAGATCATCCGCGCTTGCGTTTTTGCCCGCGCGCCGCCTTGATGACCTGATCGATCTGTCGCGAGGTCAGCTTGTCCGTCCCCTTGCTTCGCGATTCCTCCCCGATGGCGCGGAGCACTTCCGGCTCGGGCACGGCGAGTTTCAAGTAGTCGCGGATGCTGAGCAGTACGGCGCTCGGCGTCCCTCGCTTCTGCCGGTGCGGGCCGTCAGTGCCGAAACCACGATGCCCTTCATTCTTGCCGGTTGGCCGCATGGTAAGTCTCCAGGTCAATTGTCCGAACTGCACAGTGTGTGCGCAACTCGCTCATATCCCCGCCGCTGATCCGTTCAGCCACCACCGGATCGCACGCTCCGCGTCAACTTCGGTACAACAAGAGAATGGCAAAGCCCCTCGTCGGTCTCGTCGGATGGCGTGGCATGGTCGGTTCCGTCCTCATGGACCGCATGCAAGCCGAGGACGACTTCTCCCTCATCGAGCCCCTCTTCTTCTCCACCAGCAACGCCGGCGGCGCGGCGCCCTCCCCGGCTCAGAACGAGACCACGCTCCAGGATGCCTTCGATCTGAAAGCCCTCGCCCGCTGCCCCATCGTCCTCACCGCCCAGGGCGGCGATTACACCACCGCCGTCTTCCCCAAGCTCCGCGCCGCCGGTTGGAACGGTCATTGGATCGACGCCGCCTCCACCCTCCGTATGGCGGACGACGCCGTCATCATCCTCGACCCCGTGAACCGCCCCCTCATTGACCGCGCCCTCTCCCGCGGCGGCCGGAACTGGATCGGCGGCAACTGCACCGTCAGTTGCATGCTCATGGGCGTCGGCGCGCTCTACAAGGCCGGACTCGTCGAGTGGATGAGTACCCAGACCTATCAGGCCGCCTCGGGCGGCGGCGCTCAGCATATGCGCGAACTGCTCACCCAGTTCGGCACGCTCTTCTCCGAGGTGAAGGACCTCCTCGCCGATCCCAAGAGCGCCATCCTCGAAATCGACCGCAAGGTCATCTGCAAACAGCGCGCACTCTCAGAGGCTGAGACCAGGAACTTCATGGTCCCCCTCGGCGGCTCGCTCATCCCCTGGATCGACAAAGACCTCGGCAACGGCATGTCGAAAGAAGAATGGAAGGGAATGGCCGAAACCAACAAGATCCTCGGCCAGGACCCGCCCGTCCCCGTCGACGGCTTCTGCGTCCGCGTCGGCGCCATGCGCTGCCACAGCCAGGCCCTCACCTTCAAGCTCACGAAGGATGTTCCCCTCGCCGACATCGAGGCCCTCATCGCCGCCGACAACCGCTGGGTGAAGGTCGTCCCCAACACCCGCGAAGCCACCGTGCGCGAACTCACCCCCGTCGCCGTCACCGGAGCCATGACCGTCCCCGTCGGACGCCTCCGCAAGCTCGCCATGGGCCCCCAGTATCTCGGCGCCTACACCATCGGCGATCAGCTCCTCTGGGGCGCGGCCGAACCGCTCCGCCGCATGCTCCGCATCCTGCTCGAAGCCGGCGCCTGACGCCCATCGAGGCTCTTCCTCGCGCTCCCGCTCGCCGCCGCCCTCGCCATCCCCAACCCGCCGCCCGTTCCCCTCGACCCCAACCCGTCTTCGTCGGGCTTTTGCCCCGCATCTTCGGCGAGGCCGCCTGCTTCACCTCCCGCCGCGACTAACTCCATCGCCTGTTGGGTCGCACCGTCTCTACCCTACCGGAAGATCATGTTCACTTCGACGAGCGCGGTTCCTCGCGCAAACGTTCGCGCCTTAAGCGGAGTCTCTTCGTGTGGCTATCGGTGAGACTTTCGCAAAGAGGCATACGCTCCGGTCCACCGAGTCCTTCAGCGAGCTGCTGGACCAACTCGGCGGCGACTCTGTTTCTATTACGGCTCCCCAGTAGCGAGCGCGTCTGCGAGAGCGAGGGCCGACTTGCAGTGGGTGTAGAATCGGCAAAGCATGTGCTTCGAGTACTGGCGGTGGGGTACACCGGATTCGAGGTCCCCGTTCGTCGAGCGAGTGCCGATGCGACGAGGCGTGAGGCGTGATGCGTCGGGTCTTGGAGGAGATCATAGCACCCGCAGATTCGCGTTGCGCAATTCTGGTTTGAGCTGGGTTGCCGGCGGGATCGAATGAGCGATTCGCTTCGGATCTTGAGCGATCCAGCAGACGTCCTCGGCTTCGCCGCAACCGTTCAGATCGAGGCGGATAAACAAAAGGCGTCACTCGGATTCCTGCCGCACGACGCGTACAGGCAATCTGCCCTTCAAGGGAAGTTGCTGGTTGCTGTAGATGATGTCCCTGGCCGCACCTATGCAGGGCACCTGATGTTTGGCGGGAGCCCTCCGACAATGCGCATTTTTCAGGTATTCGTGTCTGCAAGTCATCGACGCCGCGGCGTCGGTTCCCTGCTTGTGAACGCACTTGTGGCACAGGCAGAGAAGGATTGTTACCTAAACGTTGTAGCCCGAGTTGCCGCTGATCTCGCCGAAGCGAACGAGTTTTGGCAACGAATGGGGTTCTTGGCAAGCCGTGTTTGTTCTGGCGGGATGTCACGGAATCGCTCAATCGTCGTAAGAGAACGACGGCTCAATACGCCTAGCCTTTTTGATCTAATTGGACCCTCAGCAGAGAAGTTCGCTCACGATTTCCAGCTAGTTGACAGAAGCTACGGACGTTCACCTGCCTATGGTATCGATTTAAACGTTTTGCTGGATCTGATCCGCGATCGTCCCCGCGCCACCGCCGCCAGCCGCATATTCTCCGCAGCGCTTTCCAACTTGATACGGCTTTTCGTTGCTCCGGAGTTCGCGGCAGAGTTGAGGCGTGCAAAGGAATCTCGTCCGGAGCTGCAAAACGATACGTTACTTGACTTCGCCTTGGCTCTTCCGCAACATCCGCCACCGCCGCCACACACGATGACCTCGCTGGAGCTCGAACTTGGGGCATTGATTTTCCCGGAGCGGTCGAGCACCGGCCGACTACGGCCGCGGGATCGCTCCGATGTCAGGCACATTGCGACAGCCATTCATAATCGAGTGGCCGGATACGTGACGAGTGAAGAAGCGATTCTGCGCCGGCGATCAATAATCCTGCAGAAGTACGGATTAGACGTGATTGCGCCAGCCGATCTGGCCGAGTCGCTGGTACCGGTCGCGTGGGAGGAGCCTCCCTTAGAAACCACTGTGCCGCAGCCCAGCGAGGAAATTCGAATCGCCGAGGCCGAGGAGATAGGTGTTGAAGCCTGTAGGCAGTTTGCTAGTCAGATCGGCGGCCCGCCGGGAATTATCGGCCACGCGCTCGGCGCTGGGACGGTCCAGTCACCCCGCCGACGCCTGCTGATCACCCTGCAGAACAGGCCTGCCGCATTCATATCCTGGGATCCTCCGAGTCGGGCTATTCCGAGAATCGAATCCGTATTGATGGTGCGGAGGGGCCTAAACCGGGGTGAATCGGTGGTCGAACAAGCCCTGTTTCACTTGGTCCGGGATTCCTGTAAGGACTTTCCGATGATGGTTCGCTTGTGCGCGTTCCCTACCGAACTATGGCTTGAAGAGCTATTGGTTTCGACGGGATTTCGCCGTGCTCACCGTGAAAATGGTGAGCTTGACACCGTGTTCTACAAGCTGGCGCTTGGACAGGCGGTCACCGACATCAACTGGGTTGAAGTCTGCGAATCGATCAGTGGACTCTCAGGTGTTCGAATACCTGAACGCCCACCGAACTACGAAAATGCCAACCAGGCTGTGGCGGTTACGAGTCCGAGTGGCGCTCCACTATCGATCACCCTGGGCGAGTTTGAAGAGCTGGTTTCCCCCGCGATCATAGCGGTTCCTGGACGACCTGGTGCCGTCGTTCCGATCCGACATCAGTTTTCGACCGAGCTACTTGTTGCCTCAACCCAACGCGCGCTGTTCCCGGTACTTGAAGCAGCGTTCCGGGGGCGAAGAGCGTACTTCTGTTCGCCCCGCGCGCTCTCCGCGTTGAGCCCGGGTTCGCTCCTGTTCTTCTATGAGTCCCTGAAAGGTGGGGGCCGCGGTGCCGTCATAGCGTGCGCGCGAAGTGTTGAAACGTTTGTTAGGCCGAAGTCGAATGTCCAAACTGGCGTCCGTACCCGGGGCGTCCTCGCGAACCACCAGCTTGACGAGATCTCGCGTTCGCGTGACGTTGGCGTGGTCCTTTTCGATTCGGTATTACGATTCAAGAAAGCAATTGACTTGGGTCGACTTCGGCAGATGGGTTGCGCGGACGGAAGCAACGTCGTAACAGCGAGGCGCATTGACGGGAGGCAGGTTCTCGCGCTGATCGCTCAAGGAGAACCCTGTGTGTAGCGATATTTTGATATCCGTCGACGTCGAACATTCGGACAATCTCTTAAGTGGTCGCAAGACCGTCGAAGTTCGCCGGAGGCGCCCGCGAATTGAGCCAGGCACGCGAGTGTGGATATACACCAAAGTCCCGCGGGCAGCGATCGAGGCTGTCGGCATTGTGGAGGAGGTACACGGAGCATCGGCGGGTGTTCTCTGGAAGCGCTATTCCGCAGAAGTTGCCATTTCCCGCACACGCCTTGTGGAATATCTAGCGGGTGCGAGTTCCAGCTGTGCAATCAAGTTCTCGTCGATAACGCCGTTGCAACGCTCGATTGGCTTGGATGAGATTCGTCAAGCGGTGGGCGCCTTTCAGCCGCCGCAGTTCTTCAAGCGGCTACGCAGCAGCGAGAAAGAGCTTTTGCTCTTGAGGGGCCAGACCTGAACTGGTTCTAACTTAACGGGCTGGCCTCAAGCCATCACCAGGCGCTATCGGTTACTTAAGGAAGGCCCGCTAGGAATCGAATCGCCTCATGAGCGTCGGCCCTCCGGGCTTCACCCTCCGCCCCTTCAAACGTGCCCTCGGCCTGCCCAAGGATCCGTCGAGTGAGGAGGAGCAACTCAAAGCCCGCGTCGCCG
>DALYJJ010000149.1:0-14188 GCA_031969915.1 Bryobacteraceae bacterium
GGCTGATCTTGCCGGAGAACAGAACGGCGATCTGCCTTTCGGCGAGGTTCAACTCCGCCCGCCCCGCGGCGCGTTCTTCCGCCCGCTCCGGTTCGCCGCAGCGGAAGGGGCCGGTGTCCACGCAGTAGGGCGAAAAGACGAGCTTGTCGTCCGGGCAGCCCAGGCGTTCATAGTGGCGGCGCGATCGCTGCCCGATGTAGAGCAGGCGGGCGCACCGGCTATAGAAAGCGTCGAGCGCCCGGTCCCGCATCCAGGCCTTCACCGCACCCCGCGGTGCGGCGTGGTCCGTGGTTTCCGCCCGGAACAGCAGTGGGCAGCCGAGCCTCGGTGCGAGCAGGATCGCCTTGCGATAGAGCGCGCCGGAATAGCCGGGCAGCAGCAAGGCCTTGGGATTGACGCCGGAGATCGCGCGCCAAAGGCCCTTGCCGTCGACGGCGTCGAAGGAGGGTGCTCCTCCCTTTCCCACCTCCGACAGAAAGCGCGTACCGTAGCCCTCGAGAAGATCGGAATCCCAGGCGAAGTAACTGCCGAACTCTTTGTCGCGATACCCCCGGACGCTGAAATCGGACCCGTACACCACGGTCACGTCGATGCCGTGAGTGTTCTGAAGCGCCCGATAGACGGGTGCGTGGTATTGAACGGGATGGGTTTCAACGACGAGCAGGCTCATGGGGAACACCCGTTGGAATTGCGATCAGACCTGATGATGTTTGATGATCCGTGCGGGCACGCCGACCGCGGTGACCCCGCCGGGCAGATCGCGGGTGACCACCGCTCCCGCGCCCACGATGGTTCCAGGGCCGATGGTGATGTGATCGATGACCGTCGCGCCAGCCCCGATGTAGCAACCGTCACCGATGTTGACCTGGCCGCAGACGACCGCGCCCGGGTTGAGGTCGACGAACTCTCCGACCACGCAGTCGTGGGAAACCGAGGCCCGCACGTTGAGAATCGAATGCCGGCCGATCCGGACCCGGGTGGTGACGATGGACATCGGGGCCAGACACGTGCCCTCGCCGATTTCCACTTCGGCGCCGACGACGGCGCTGCCGTGACGCAGGGTCCACGGTGCCAGCCGGGGCGCGCACTGGGAGAGCCTCGCCACCAGGCGGCGGCGGTCCGAGCTGCCTCCCACCGCGACGATATACAGCAGGGGCTCTTCGGCGGGCCGGGCGGCGGCCAGATCGACCAGCCGGTCCAATCCCCCCAGCACTTCGAGCCCGTTCACCCAGCCCGGAGTCAGCGCCTCATCGATAAACCCCAACAGGCGCAGGCGCGCGCGCTCCGCCACGCCATCCTGCAGGTAAGACGCAATCTCGCGGCCGTGACCGCCGGCGCCCACAATGACCAGTTCTCTCAGATCGCTCCCCCACCCTGGAACGCTCATAGCCGGATTCGATTCATGGTCTCCATGAACTGCACGACGTCCCGGTGTGTTTTCGCCCCCAGTTGCGTCAGTTCCTTGAGCCACTTCGCATTCCGATAGTAGATCGACTCGGGGTCCGCAATCACACCCGTAATGATCGCCTCGATCATCTCTTCGGCGCCCGCCTCCACGCTGATCCGCGGACGGAATCCGGTGGCCGCCAACCGGTCCGCCGATACGCGGTAGTCGCGGCGGTCCCCGTCGGGGGTCTCTAGATAGGCGACCTCCAGTTGCGGCATCAGCTTCTGAAAGATGGCCGCGATGTCCACCACCCGAAGGTTCTCGTTCGCGATGTTGTAGACCAGGTGCGGCTGGGGTTCACTCTCGGCGAAGAAGAGAAAGGCCCTCGCGCAGTCGCTGACGTGCAGAAAGGGGCGCCACTGCATGCCGTCTCCGAACACACGGATCCGGTTTTCGAGCGTTCCGTACAGGCTGAAGATGTTCACCACCAGGTCAAAGCGCATGCGCGGGGAGTAGCCGAAGAGCGTTCCGTTGCGCAGAATCACCGGCCGCCAGGCGTCGGTTGCCATCTCCTGCAGGGCCTGCTCGGACCGCACCTTGGAGGTCGCATATGCCGTCAACGGGTTGACGCTGCCCTGCTCGGTGATCTCTCCCTCCGCTTCCCCGTACACCGAACACGAGGAAGAGAACAGGAACCGGATGCCCTGGGCGCGCGCCTTCTCGGCCAGCGCGGCCGTGGCCTGGTAGTTGGTCTCCTCGGTCAGCTCCGGGTGCAGTTCGGCGGAGGGATCGTTGGAAATCGCCGCCAGGTGGATCACGGCGTCCATGTCCTTCAGCAGGGCGTCCGCGAAGTCGGGCTCGTTAATCACCCGCCGCAAGTCCTCCCGCACCACTTCGACCGGCGGCTTCAGGGTGCGGAGGTGGCCCAGGCCGAAGTAGCCGATCTCCAGAACTCGAATCCGGTGGCCGCGGGCGAGCAGTTTGGGAAGGAGAACGGTGCCCAGATAACCGGCGCCGCCCGTGACCAGGATGTTCACAGGATCTCCTTCTCGGCGGCGCGCAGCATCTCCGTGACGTAATCCATCTCCTCGATGGTCATGCTCGTGTAGAACGGCAAAGTGAGGACCTGCCGGGACAGGCATTCGGTTTTCGGAAGGCGCCGGGTGGCGAAGCGCCGGAAGTACTCCTGCTCATGCACCGGCGGGAAGAAATAGGCACGCGTTTCCACACCGCGTTCGGCCAGGAAGCGGATGATCTCATCGCGCTGGTAGCAGCCCGCCGCGCAGTTCATTTTGACGGTGAAGTCCTTGAAGGTGTGCACCACGCCTTCCGGCCAGGCGGTGACGCGGAACGAGGTTGAGCCGTGGATGCGGTCGCGATAGGCGCGGGCCTTCTCCTGGCGGGTAGCCATCAGGGACTCGACGCGGCGCACGTTGTGCAGGCCCACAATGGCGTGAAACTCGCTCATTTTTCCGTTCATTCCCGGGAAATGGGCGTTGTAGTTGGAGAGCACGCCGTAGTTGCGCATTTTGCGGATGCGGTCGGCGAGATCGGCATCGTGCGTCGTCACGAGGCCGCCTTCGACCGTCACCATCACCTTGGTCACCGAAAGCGAAAAGATCTCGGCATCGCCGAAGCCCCCCACGCGCCGGCCCTCGGTCTCCGCGCCGAAGGCATGCGCGGCGTCGAACAGAAGCGGAATCTTCCGGCCGCGGCGGCGGCCCGCTTCGTCCACCACCTGCCGCAGGCGGTCCACTTTGGCCGGCAGGCCGTACATGTGCACGCCGAAGACGGCGCCCGCGTCGGGATGCTGATCGAGCAAAGCGGCCACATCGTCGGGAGAGACGCACAGATCCTCGTCGATTTCCGCGAACAGCGGTTCGGCGCCCGTGAGCAGGATCGCCTGCGCGGTGGCCATGAAGGTAAAGCTCGGAAGAATGACTTTGTCCCCCGGCTTCACCCCGAGCCCGAACAGCGAGAACACGAGACCGGCCGTTCCCGAAGAGAGCGCCACGGCATGCACTCCTCCCAGGTAGGCGCTGCATTCCCGCTCGAATTCCTGCATGAACCGCCCGAAATTGGTAATCCGGCCGTTTCCGAGGATCTCTTCAAGGGGCCCCCTGATGTCGTCGAGGGCCGGGAGGTCTGGTTTGATGAGAGGTACTTTCACGTTGCAGTCTTCCGTCGAAAGGGAGTGAGTGTTGGGGATGGTCAGACCCGGCGATAAGCGGGGAAGAAACTACGGCCCGGCGTCTCGGCGCCGGGATTGACGATCTCCGCGTTCCGCTGTGTGAACTGGTGGTAGAGATCGGGCACGAGAACGCGCCGCCCCTGGACGTACGGCAGGGTCCCGCTGGGCGCGAACGCAAGCTTATACCGGAAAATACCGTCGTCCGGCTTGAATCCGCCCCCCATCACGAACCACTTCAGCCCCCGGCGCGAACACCACCGGAGCGCCTCCACCTTGAGCAGATCGTTCGGCCGGGCGGCGGCCGCGGACAGGTCGGAGCCCCCGAGAAACGAATAGCCCGCCTCCGCCGAGACCAGGATCAGTTCCACCGACACGGTCCGCCCGTCCTTCACCGCAAAGAAGTAACAAAATTGCCCGCGCAGGTCCGCGTTGAGGGACTCGAAAAAGCTCCGCGGGAACAAGTACTCGGGGCCGGCGTTCCGGCGCTCCATGGTTTGGGCGTAGATGGCCAGGAACTCATCGAGGCGGCTGCCGGTTTCCTCCGTCTCGATCGTCACGCCGCAGGTTCGGGCGCGGTTCACGTTCTTGCGCACCTTGTGAGCGAACGCCGGCCAGAGAACGTCCGGATCGAGTTCCGGTCCGACGACCACGTGGGGACCCACAAGCGCCGTGGTATCCGGGTCGGGCGGCAGCAGGGTGTGACCGAACAGACTGTAGCGGATGAACTCGCTCACCACGCGCCGCTCCAGGGCCCAGCTCCGGAAGGCCTTGTCGAAAGACGCACGCAACTCCGCCGACGGCTCCGCGCCCCAGGTGTGCGGTCCGCCGTAGCCGTAGGCGGTGGCGATGTCGTAGGCCCTGGGCGCCCCCGGCTCGAACCACGGTTCAGTGGAAAGATCGCGCAACAAGAAAGAATAGAGAACTGTGGCCGGCCCCTCCTCCCAGAGCGCGCAGAACGCGCGCGCCGAGCCGGTTTCGTGCAGTCGAACGTAGTCCGGATGCGCGAACACCTCGCGCGACGGCCAGCGACGCCAGGCCTCCAGCCAAACCGCACGGTCGGCCGGGTCTTGCGCGGCGAGGATCTGAAGCAGGGCCATGGCCGGTTAGGACGCTGCGCTCTTGGCCGCTACCACCGCCGTCGCCCAGGCTCGTGACCAGTGCAGGCGGCCTCGGCGGAAGCCGCTCCAGAGCTTGCTGACGGCGTCCGGCCGGAGCGGACCCGCGGCGAGCGCTTCGCGTTCGAGCGCGGCGGAATGGGAAGAGAGCCAGTGCTTGAACGGGAAGGTGAAACCGCGCTTGGGATGCCGCGCGGCCTCCTCGACCAGGGGGTCGCCGATCGCCTCCACCAGGCGCGGCTTGTTCATGGTCTCCGCCAGCTTCCGCGCCGGTGGGATGCGGTTGGCCAGTCCGATGACCTCGTGATCGAGATAGGGAACCCGGAGCTCGAGCGAGTGGGCCATGCTGAACACGTCGGAATCGCGAAGCAATTGATCGTGCAGGTAGCGAGCCAGCTCATGCCGCTGGAAGAGGGTCGCGTCGACGTGGCCGTTACCGGCGGCCCCGGGCGGAAACGCCTCATCGAGAGCGGTGCGGAATTCCGGCTCGGTCAGATCGAGCAATCCCCGCACCTGCTGCGGCGCGAAGAAGCCGCGGAACAGCAGGTAGAGACCGTCGTTCAGCGGGCGGCCCTGCAAGTACGCGAACCGCCGCCAGCGCTCTTCGCCGCGCAGGCTGCCCCAGGCGCCGGCGCCGGCACTGACCAGGCGCCGGACGGCCGGCGAACGGCCGGCCAGGGTATGGAGCGGCCCGCTCCCGGAAGCCAGCGGCCGGTAGTGCGGATACCCGAAGAACACCTCGTCGCCGCCCAGTCCGGAGAGCACCACCGTAAGCCCCGCTTCGCGCGCCGCGCGAGAGACGAAGTAGGTGTTCACCCCGTCGGCGGTGGGCTGATCCATCGCCCCGAGGACGGCATGGATCTCGTCGAGGAAATCGCCGGCCCGCACCCGGACCTCGCGATGATCGGTGCCGAAGTGAGCCGCCAGCCGCCGGGCGGCCTCGCCCTCGTTGAACTCGTTTTCGTCGAAGGAAACGGTGAGCGTCACCAGCGGCGCGGCGGCCGATCGCCTGGCCATCGCCACGACTCCCGCCGAATCCACGCCTCCGCTCAGGAAGATGCCCAGCGGGACGTCGGAGAGCAGGTGCTGGCGGACCGCGGTCTCCAACTCCGCGGCCATCTCCTCGCGGCTTGGCTCCGGGCCTTCGAAGCTCACGGTCCAGTAGCGGCGCGCCCGCTCGCGGCCCGCCCGGTCGAAGCCGAGAATCTGCGCGGGGGGGAGGCACTCGACGCCCCGCGCCCAGGTGCGCGGATGCGGCACCGACCCAAGGCAAAGGAACCCGACCAGAGCTGTCGGGTCAACGGAACCGTCCGCTCCGGCAGCGATCAACGCCTTGACCTCGGAGGCGAACATCACCGCGCCGTCCGGCCGCCGGGCGAGGTAGACGGGCTTGATGCCCAGCCGGTCGCGCACCAGGAAGAACACCTCGCCTTCCTGGCGATCGGGCCGGTCATCGCAGAGCGCGAAGGCGTACATGCCGCGCAGCCGCGCGCAGAGCCCGTCGATGCCCCACTCCTGGTAGCCGTGAATGAGAACTTCGCTGTCCGTCCCCGAACGGAACACCCGCCCGGCGGCGGCAAGCTCGCGCCTCAGTTCCAGGTAGTTGTAGATCTCGCCGTTGAAAGACAGCCAGACATCGCCCTCGGCGTTCGACATCGGCTGACGGCCGGCCTCAGAGAGGTCAATGATCGACAGCCGCCGGTGCCCGAGCACCGCGCGGGGCAGGGACTCCACTCCTGCGCCATCGGGTCCCCGATGACGCTGGATGTCGAGCATGGCCCGCACCAGGGACACGTCGGCGCCGTCAGCGGGCCGGGAGGGCGAGAAGATACCAGCGATGCCGCACATGGGAAAGAAGACTAGCTCGTCCCGGACTTACCGGATTCGGCCATGGTCTGATACTCGTAATACTTGCTGTAGTAATCCGCGCCGTAGCCGTGCGAGTGGTGCGCTCCGCTCTTGGGATCCCAATCGTTCAGAATCGTGCCCAGCAGCGGAATGCCGTCCTCGGCCATCCGGCGCAAGGCGATCATGGCGGCGTCGCGCTCGGTATGGCGGGAGCGCAGCACCACCACCGCGCCGTCGGCGAAGCGGCCCGCAAGACGCGCTTCGGGAAACTGCAGCACGGGCGGGCTGTCGAGCAGAACCATTGCGAAACGTTGCCGCAGCACCGCCAGCAACTCGCCCAAGCGCGGCGAATTGAAGATCGAGTGAATGGTGCTCGCCGAGGCGGCTTTGGCCGCCAGGAGGCTGAGCCCTTCGAAGTCGGTCGCCTGCAGCAGCGGCTCAATCCTCTCCGCCGTGATCGGCGCGTCATCCATCACCAGGCTCGTCCAATCCACCTCGGGGATCGAGCCGAAGGTGTTGTGCAAGCTCGGCCGGCGCAGATCCATGTCGATCACCACCGTCCTCCGGTTCACCTCGGCCATGGCCACACCCAGGTTCGCGGCGATCGTGGTTTTTCCTTCCCCGGGGGACGGGCTGGTGACCAGAACCAGTCCGGGAGCGAGCGAACCCGGCCCGCTCCGGGTGAGCGAGGTCAACGTGAGCCGGAACGACTCGGCGACAATCGACGGCTTCCCCTTCCAGATCTCCAGGAACTCGAGCCTCGGATTCGAAGGTGGCGTCTCCGCGGCCGGCGCTGCAGTCCCGGTGCCGGTCAGGCTGAGCGGCTTGCTTTTCCGGCGGCGGACCCGGATGCGGAAGAACTGCTTGCCGAACCGTTCCGGGGCGGCGTTCGACGGGATGACGCCGAGTTCCGGCACGTTGAGCAGCCGGCCCGAGTTGCCGGGAGCGGCGAACCGGCGCTCCTGGCGCTTGCGGTAGACGCGTTCATGCAGGAAAGCGCAGCCGTACCCTAACAAAAGGCCGAGCCCGAGGCCGCGCGCTAACTCCCGGAACAGGCTGGGGCTCATCTGGGTGTTGTTCGGCTTGGCGGTATCGATCACCCGCACGCTGCTCACCGGAATCGCCGAACCGATGGAAACCTGATTCGACTGCTGCAGCAGGGCGTTGAAGCTCTGCCGCAGGATGTCGACCTCGCGCTTCAGCGTGCCGTATTCGGCGGCCACGTTGGCCTGCCCGGTCACCGCCGAAGCCTGCCGGGAGTAGGCGGACGTGAGCATCTGCTCCCGCTTCAGGGCCGCTTCGTAGTCGTTCTTCAGCCGCTCGACGATGTTCACGCGCTCGCGCTCCAGGGATTGCTCCAACTCGTCGATCTGGGCCTGGATGCGTTGCACCTTATAGTGGCCAGGCATGAGCGTGGTGAGCAGGTCCGCGCGCTGCCGCTTGAGGGAGTCGAGCGCGCCCTGCTGCGTGCTCAATCCTCCCGCAATCTCGCCGGGCAGCGTCTCCACCGGCTTGCCCTTGGCTACGTTGAGGCGGTTCTCTTTGTTAATGCGGTCCGTTTGCGCGGCGGTCAGTTCCGCCTGCAACTGCCGGAGTTTGGAGTTGGCGAGCGTGTCCTCGCTGTTGACGAACACGTTGCCCGACTTCCGGACGAAGTCCTGCAACTTCTGTTCGGCCTGTTCGAGTTTGAACTTCGTCTCTTCCAGTTGGCCGGCGATCCACTGGGTGGTCCGTTGGACCGAGTTCGAGCGGAATTGCTGGTTCTGGTACACGTACTCGGCAGCCACCGCGTTGACCAGGTTGGCGGCGACTTCGGGGATCGTCGAACTGGCCGTGATCTGAATGATGCGAGTTCCCGGCACAATGCGCGGCATCACGCTGCGGGCCGCAATGAAGGTCGCCTCGCGCGTCGCCTCAAGCGGTTCGAGCGGGACAAACCCGAGCCGGCGCCGCAACGCGGCGAAGCGGCCCGCGGGCGCCGCGGCGGTGAGGGTCGATTCACGCTCCATGCGCTCGAGCGCGGCGGACAACAGGCTGTAGCTGCGCAGAATCGAGATCTGGGTCTGCGCATTCAGGTTTTGCGAAGAGAAAGACCCGGACAGAGGATCGAACGCGCCGAGGAAGTTCTCGTTGATCGGCTGGAGTTCGATGGTGGTGGCCGCCATGTACTGCGGGTCCTGCGGCAGGAACACCAGAAAGCCGACGCCCGTGCCGAGGAACCCGAGCGCCAGCACCCACCAGAAGCGGCGCTTCAGAATCGCCAGGTGAAACTGAACCCAGTTGGTGGCCGGCGCTTCCGGAGCGGGCTCGCTCGGGAAGGGGGTATAGAGGGCGGGTTGGGCGTTCCGGGGCAGTACGATCGGCGTCAACGCCTGGGGGCGGTGGGACGTTCCGGAGTTGGGATCTTCTGGGTGCAACTTGGTTTACCTAAGGGCCGTTTACCTGAGGGCCGCGAAGACGAGAGCCGTGATCACGCCGCTCGCCGAAGTGATGATGATGTTGGGCAACGCTTGCCGGGCCGCGCTCGCGGTGACTCCCTTCCGGGGCACGAACAGCGTGTCGGCGGGCATCAGCGGGAAGTCCGGCCGCTTTCCCGCGAGGACCTGATCGAGGTTGATCGGGATCTCGGCCCTCCGCGCGCTGTTGAGGATGGGGCGTAACACCACGGCCTTCTTCGGCACCGCGTCGGGCATGAAACCGCCTGACAAAGCGAGCGCCTGGAGCACAGAGATGCTCTCCCGCTCGCCCGGCTCGAGCGCGCCCACGCGCTGCACGGCGCCGTTGATGTAAATGGACTCGGCTCGGGCCACCGAGATCACGTCAAACGGCTGCAAGACGATGTCCTCGGCCGGATTCACGTTCTCCTGCAGGCTGCCCATGCTGATCTCGACCACGCTCACCTTAGCCTCGGCGTTCACTTCCACGTTCGGGAGGGGAATCGCACCGTACTCGGCGCGCCGCGTCACCCGGATCCGTCGGCTGGCGTTCGCTTGGAGACCGCCGATGGTGGTGAGCATATCCACCACCGTCCGCCGGCCCTGGAGCGGGTAAATGCCGGGCGACCGGAAGGCGCCCACGAAGAACACCGGTTCGGCCCGGAACTGAACCACCGTCACGATGACCTGCGGCACCCTGACGAAACTCTTGAGCCTCGCCACCAGGTCCGCTTCGAACTGCTCCACGCTGAGACCGCCCGCCCGCACCCGGCCCAACAGGGGCAGGTTAATGAATCCATCCGCGTCGATACGGTAGGGCCGCTCGCCGAACTCCTCCACTTCCGTGGCCCGGATCACCACCTGGTCATTCGGTCCCAGGACATAGTTCGGCCGGAGGGCCGCGGCGGCGCCCGGCAAGGCGGACTCCGCACCCGGTTGCTGGGGCTCCCGGGCGGGCGGCTGGGGGGCCACCTGTGCCATCGAGCCCGCGGCACACGCCGCCAGAGCCAGGATTGCGAAGCTAACGCGGTTCCGCATGGTTCACCTGCTTGTTTCCATTGTCCCCAGTTTCGGGCTCGCCGTTGCCCGGTGTGCGCAGACTCCCGATCAGGCCCGTGAGCTGTTCCAGGTTTTGATTCAGTGTTCGAATCATGTCGTCCATCGTCCGCAAACGAATCGCCAGGGGGGAATCGTCCGCCGAGGGCCGCTGCTCTTCGATCATTTTCTGCAAGGCGTGCCGGGCGAGGTCAGAGATGCTGCGCGCCCCCGTGGCGTGGCATGCGCTGTTGATCTTCTCGAACTCGTCCTCCGAAAGCCGAAAGTAAACCAACCGGTTCCGGGGTCGCAAAACGGCCATGGCATTTACTCCGAGGGAGGGGTGGTGGAGGGGATTGAGCGGAGTGTGCCGCTCGGAAGGGCCTCTGGGAGCGCCATTACCATAGGCTCCCGCCCTTTCAGTCCCGTCGGAGCACCTCCCAAACCGCCGGCCCCCAAGCGAGACTGCCTATCTATGGTGAGGCCAATCAATGACGATTGTCAACGCCCTTCGGCCCGATGATGGTACCTCTAGTACCTAGAGGGCTGGAGTGAAATACCTTAGACCCACCACGCCGGGGTGTCGGTGGGGCTCCTCGAGGCTGTCAAATTGAGTGAGGATTGGCGAACAGTACTAGGACTAAACAGGGTGGACCCGTACCCAGAAGCGTTGACACTCGAGCGGCGTTTGGCCGCATAATCGACAGTGCAAGCAGCAGTGGTCCGCTAGAACCTTATCGGAGGGAAGTTTGAAGACAACACTAAAATTGATGGTTTTTCTCGCACTAGCCACGTCGGCCTTCGCCGGGCTAGTGAATCTGAACGTTCAGTCGCAAGCCTGGCCTGTTGAAGGCGGCGGCATGTACAAAGGGTCGGTCAACGGGGGTCCGCCGATCGATCTGTTCTGCGTTGACGGCCAGTTGACCATTAAACCGCCTGACACCTATCCGGCCTTCGTCGAAGGCGAGACTTCGTTCGGCAACGGCATCTACGACATTCGCTACGAGAACCACGACGGCACCGGCGGAAAGCAGTTCCGGCGCGTGGTCGACGGCAGCCAAACCAACGCCCAGTTCCGGTATCGGATGGCGGCTTGGCTCGTCACGAATTATGTTTCGCCCGGCAGCGCTGCGACGGTCAACCTGCCGCAGAACCGTGCGATTCAGACGGCAATCTGGAATGCTTTGGACACCTTGGACGTGAACCCGCCCAACTTCAGCTTGGTTGACTTCGGTGGCGGCCCCACCGGGCAGACCGCCTTCTGGTTCGCTGCGGCGGAAACGTACGTGAAGAACAACCCGAACGCCGCTCTCTGGAGCGCCTACCGCATCTTCAGCGGCGCCGTGGTGAACGGTCAGTTGAGCGATTACGGGAGTGCCCGCCAGACGTTCATCGCCGTTCCGGAACCCAGCTTCTACGCTCTGTTGGGCGTCGGCCTCCTGGGCATCGGCTTCGCCGCTGCCAACCGCCGCCGCAAGAGCGTCGCCAACAGTTAAGCCCCGTAAGCTCAGTACTGTAGCGGACCGTCACATACCGGCGAATCCCGAAAGGGGTTCGCCGGTTTTTCCGTTCTAAGGCATGCGTGCAGCCCCCCGAGTCTGCTAAACCAGGAAGGATGCGCATCGCACGGCTGGCGTTTGGCAGGGATGGTCTGGACCTGGATCTTCCGGACGGGTTCCGTGTGGAGGTCCTGGAGGCGAGGTCAGCCTCGGCGTTGGCCGATCCCCGAGGCGCGCTCGAACAGGCGCTGGACGCACCGATCGCCGCAGCGCCCCTCGCCGAGTTGGCCTCCGGCAAACGCAGTGCCTCGATTTCGGTCTGCGATATCACCCGCCCGGCCCCCAACCGCTTTGTTCTGCCTTCAGTGCTTCGCCGACTGGAAGCGGCGGGCGTTCCCCGCGACGGCATCCGGATCCTGATCGCCACCGGCCTTCACCGCCCCGCCACGGAAGCCGAAATCCGCGAGATCGCCGGCCCGGAGATCGCGGCCACCTACACCGTCCTGAACCACCATGCGCGGAACCGCGAAGAGCACCGCTTTCTGGGCGAGACGGCGGCTGGAACGCCGGTCTGGATCGATGAGCGCTTCGTCTCGGCGGATCTGCGCCTCAGCCTTGGCTTTATCGAACCGCACCTGATGCTCGGCTACTCCGGCGGCCGGAAGCTGGTGGCGCCGGGGCTTGCCGCCCAGGAAACCATCAAGGTTCTGCACAGCCCGAGGTTCATGCGCGAACCGAAAGCGGTGGAGGGTTCGATCGAAGACAATCCGCTGCACCGGGAGTTGCTCGAGATCGCCCGCCTGGCCGGGCAAAGCTTCATTGTCGACGTCGCCCTGGCCCATGATCGTTCCATCGCCGGCGTGTTCGCCGGCCACCCCGAGGAGGCGCACCGGGCGGGCGTGCGCTTTGTCTCTGCCGCCCTTCTGCAGACTCTGCCGGAGCCCGCGGACCTGGTCATCACCACCGGCGCCGGCTACCCTCTCGACCTCACGTTCTACCAGTGCATCAAAGGCGTGACGGCCGCCGCGCGGCTGGTGAAGCCGGGCGGCCGGATTCTGCTGGCGGCCGAATGCGCCGAGGGCAGCGGCGGCGCGGAGTTCTCAGCGCTGATCGGCCGGCACGCCACGCCGGACGAGTACCTGGAAGCGATCCGCGGCACGGACGTCATCGTCGACCAGTGGCAGTTGGAGAAACTGGCCCTGGTGGCCCGCCAGGCGGAGATGCACTGGTACGTTCCCGGGCTGCCCGCCTCCTATGCTCGGGGCGTCTGGGGGACGGTCCACGCCACCTTCGCGGAGGCCGTGCGCGGGGCGACGGCGGGCCTGCGGCCGGGCGCGCTGATCGCGGCGATCCCGCATGGCCCCTACGTGCTCGCGCGGGCGCAGGCGGCCTGACCGATGCCGGATTTCCCATCCACGCGGCCCTCGGCGATCCTTGCCACGGCAAGCGAGGACGCCCATGTCCGGCGCGATGGTTGGGAGCGCATCGTCGCCGCCTACTGGAAGCCCGTCTATAAGTACCTGCGCCTGCGTTGGCGTCAGTTTCCGGATGCGGCCGAGGAACTGACGCAGAGCTTCTTCGCCTTTGCCATGGAAAAGGAATTCCTGGCGCGATTTGACGCCGCCAGGGCGGGGTTCCGCACCTATCTGCGCACCTGCCTGGATGCATTCGTGGTCAATGAAATCAAGACCGCCACGCGATTGAAAAGAGGCGGCGGGGCGAAGATGCTGTCGCTCGATTTCGCCGCCGCGGAGATGGAGGCGGGCCGGCAGGAGTGGCGCGACGACTCCTCGCCCGAAGAGTACTTCCACCGGGAATGGCAACGCCAGGTGTTCGCGCTCGCCATCGAGGAGCTGCGCGAGTTCTCCGGGCGCCAGGGCAAGCAGGCCGCGTTTCGCTGTTTCGAACTGTACGACCTGGCCGAAGAACGCCGGACCTATGAGCAGATCGGGGCGGAGCTGGGACTGGCGGCAACCACCGTTACCAACCACTTGCACGCCATGCGGCGCGAGTTGCGGCGGCTGGTGAGGGCTCGCGTCAACGCGCTCACCGTCACCGAACAGGAGAGCCGGCAGGAGATCCGTTCGCTGCTGGGGGGCGGCGCCCTGTGACCTGGCTGCCGGACGACGTGGTGCGTCATCTGCGGGAGGTGTGCATCGAGCCCGATCTGAGCGGCACGCGGTACCGGCTGATTTCGGAGCTGGGACGCGGCGGCATGGGGGTAGTCTACCTGTGCGAGGACTCGGTGCTGCGACGCGAGGTGGCGCTCAAGGTCACGGACGATCCGGCGGAAGCGCTCACGCTCGCGAAACTGGAACACCCCGGGATCATTCCCGTGCACGACGCAGGAACGCTGCCCGACGGGCGCGGCTACTACGTGATGAAGCGCGTGGTGGGCGAGCGGCTGGACCGCCATCTGGAGAGCGTGGCGTCGCTCGCGGCGCGGCTGCGGATCTTCCAGGCGATCTGCCAGACGGTTGCCTTCGCGCACAGCCGGGGGGTTCGCAACACGGACCTGAAGCCGGCCAACATCATGGTGGGTGAGTTCGGCGAGGTGCTCCTGATCGACTGGGGGATTCGCGCCGGAACGCCGGGCTTCGCGGCGCCGGAGCGGGAAGGCGACCACCGGTCCGACGTCTACAGTCTGGGCGCGGTGCTCACGACGATGCTCCCGCCCG
>DALYJJ010000150.1:0-14092 GCA_031969915.1 Bryobacteraceae bacterium
CGGCGTTGCCGGCGGCGTGACTCCCGGATTCGGCGGCGTACCCGGATCTCCCGCCGGCGGCGCGAATGCCGGCGGAAACACCGTTGCCGGCGGCCTGCGGTTGCCGTTCCCCGGACCGCGCGCGGCCAGCAGGGCCGCCGCCGGCGCGGCCGCCGCCAGCGCCGCCCAGGGAAACCCGCGGCCTCGAACCATCGCTGTGCGTCCGGGATCGGACGGCCCCAAAGCCCGTTCGATCGACAGGCGCGCCACCGCCACGGGATCCCGGTCCGGCGAAGGCGGCTCCGGCTGGTATGCCGTCACCAGAGGCTCGTCCATCAACGTGACTTCCATCGGATCGGCGGCGGCTACGGGCGCGCCCGCCGGCGGCTCGTCCGCCACACGGTTCCCGCACCGGGCCCGCACCCAATTCGCGCCATCGGTGAGCAGCAACTCGCCCGCCGGAATGCGGACTTTGCTTTTCGTCCAATAGATCTCGTTGCCCACGCGGAACGACACGTGGCTGAGCCGGTCCTCCGGGAGAATCGCCGGCCGGATCGCTCCGGCCTTCACGCCCGCGTAGTGCCGTCGGGCGTGAGTATCCTTCGCCAACGCGGCCTGAAGCCCGGCGCCATCCCGGACCCCGCCCGGAATCACGGAAAACGGGTACACCACCAGGCTCTCTGGAGCGGAAGCGCCTGCGCCGGAGGGGGCGCGGGCCGGGAGCGCCATCCGCGCCTTCCCGGATGGATTTGTTGTGGGGATCGACGCACCGGGCCGGACCCGGATGAACCAAACCACTGCGGCGGTGACGAAGAGGAGAAGGAGAACAGCAACAGCGCGGCGGCTTGTCCTGCGTCGCATCCGCGTCGCCAAAATCAACGGCGAACGCCGGTACTGCGAACTGCTTGACATCTGCTCCCAGGATCGCGTGGAACCCGGGCGCCGACAAGTACCTTACGTACCGTACATGCAGTACTTAGTACTGGTACCGTCACGGTACCGCCATACCCTCAAACGGGGCCCCGCTCTACAACTCGTCCCACAGCCCCGCGTCCCACAGCCCCGCGTAGCTGCGAGTCCAAAGCCACTCACCCAAAAACGGGAGCTCCCGCTGGCGAGAGCCGCCTGAACTGCTGTGCCGCGAGATCGTCAAGTACGCCACGATCGTGTCCGGAGAATCAAGCCGCGTGGCGAGGAAGAACTTCCTTGTCGATCCGGTTGCCAAGTGCATCCTCGGCGGCCGCCAGTTCGTACTTCGCCTGTAGGTTCACCCACATCTGGGCCGAGGTGCCGAAGTAGCGCGCCAACCGAAGTGCGGTATCCGCCGTGATCCCTCGCTGTCCCTTGAGGATGCCTCCGATGCGATTCGACGGGACGCGCAACGCAGTGGCAAGAGAATTCGCCGTCAAGCCGGCTTCCGTCAGCAGGTCCTGCAATACCTCGCCCGGATGGATGGGCGGCAGGCGCTTCTGCTGTTTGGTTGCCATATCGGTGTGCTGGCCTTTCCGGTCACCCTGAGCTTCCGCCTCATGAGCCGCCAGAAACTCATCGACAAGATCGCGCGCCCGCGGCCCCCCGCTCTACAACTCGTCCCACAGCCCCGCGTAACTGCGCGTCCACAGCCTCCCCGCGAAGCCCGCCATCCACGGCGCCTGGTCGGAGAAATCCAGCAACTTCTCCCCTTCCGCCTTCGACTTCCCTTCCCGCTTCAGCTTCGCCATCCGCTCCCGCACCACCTCGAACGATGTCTTCCAGGCAATCAGGTCCGCGCGCGTCATCACCGGTCCGTGCCCCGGGATCACCCGGTCGAAATCCCATTGCAGCGCGGCTTCGATGGTCTTGGTCCAATGCACGCCGCTGCCGCCCGCCGAATAGTCGATGAAGGGCGCGCCGGCGATGAACAGGTCCCCGGTGTGAATCGTCTTATGCGCCGGGAAATAGATGATCGCGTCGCCGTTGGTGTGCCCGCGCCCAAAGTGCCGCGCCCGCACTTCCTTGCCCCCCAGGAACACCGCGGTCTCGTCGCTGAAGGTCACCCGCGCCAGCCCCGGCATCTTCCCCGCCACCATGTTGGCCCGCGCGTTGCGATGCGAAATCACCTCCGTCGGCGTGGCCTTCATCAATGCCTGGTTCCCGCCCGTATGGTCTCCGTGATGATGCGTGTTGAGCACGTAGCGCACGGGGAGTTCGGTCACCTTCTTCACGTTGGACAGGATCTCGGGCACGTTCCGTTCGAACTTATCGTCCACCAGAATCGCGCCTTCGCCGGTCAGGTAAATGGCAACGTTCCCGCCGCTGCCGGAAAGCACATGCAGGTCGTCGGCGATCTTTTCGAGCACCAGCGGCTCCGGCGCCTGCTGCGTGTGCGCGAACCAAAGCCCGGCCAGCGTGCAGCCGAGCGCGAGAAACCGAATCGCGAGTGTGCGGGACATAAGGGTACCCGCGAATTATAGCGGAAGCGGTGGCGGCCGTCGCCCTGGCCCGTCGTATCCTGAAACAGTTTGCGCCAAACTCCGGCACTGCCGCTCCCCGCAGGCGTCTTCGCCCTCGACGCCACGCCCCTCACCGTCCCCGCGGGCGGCACCCGCCGCTACGTCCAGGAGCTCCTCAGCGCTCTCGCGACGGAGTTCCCCGGCGCCCGCTTCCTCCCCCTCACCGATCAGGACGGCCGCTCCCGCAACTGGCTCCGCCGCCGCTGGTGGCTCGCCGGCGTGCAGCTCGAAATGAAACAATTAGGAGTACATTTGTTTCATGGCGCCGACTTCAGCGTCCCCTACCTCCCGTTCCGGCCCTCCGTCATGACCCTCCTCGACCTCTCCCCCTGGCGCTTCCCCGATGCCTCCCCGCGCGTCCGCACCCGCACGCCCCTCCTTCTCGGCCTCGGCCTCGCCACCATGGTCGTCACCCTCACCGAGGCCGTCCGGCGCGAAGCCATCGAGGCCTTCCGCCTCTCCCCGGCGCGCGTGACCGCGGTTCCCCTCGCCGCTTCCCCCAGCTTCCGCCCCGTCGAAACAACGCCCGCCGCCCGCCCCTATTTCCTGTACGTTGGAAGTACCGAGTCGAGGAAGAACCTCCCCATGCTCAGAAACGCCTGGCAGGCCCTCCGCCAACGCCACGACGTCGATCTCAGGATTACCGGCGAGGCCCCGCCCGTCTCCGACCGCGAACTCTCCGCCCTCTACTCCGGCGCCGCCGCCTGCCTCTACCCGTCGCTCTACGAAGGCTTCGGGCTGCCCATCCTCGAGGCCATGCAATGCGGGACGCCCGTGATCGCGTCCCGTACGCCCGCCGCCGCCGAAGTCGCGGGCGGCGCCGCGCTGCTCCTCGATCCGAACGACACCCGGGCCTGGCGCGACGCCATGGAAGCCGCGCTCCTCGGCCATCTGCGCGAAGCCTGTCGCGAGCGGGGCCTCGCCCGCGCCCGCCAGTTCTCCTGGGCCGCCACCGCGCGCCAAACCTTCGCCGTCTACCAGGAGGCCCTCGGACGCTTCCATGCGTGAAGCCTTCGTCCTTTCCCCCGAATGCCCCTGGCCCGCCGCCGGCGGCGGCGCCGTCCGCACCGCTTCCATCGTCGAGTTCCTCGCCCAACGCTACGAAGTCGACATGGCCCTCTTCCGCCTCCACGGCGAGCCCGACCTCCGCTGGGCCTTTCCCCAACACCTCCTCCGCCGGGCCGAATGGATCGACCTCCCCAGGACCTCCAAGTCAACCCTCCCCCGCGCCGCACGCAATGTCTGGCGCGCCCTCCGCCGGCGCGCCCCGCTCGTCGACCGCTTCGCCGGCCAACACGCCCGCCTCTCCCAACTCACCGCCGGCTATCACTACCGCCTCGGCGTCTGCGAACACCTCTGGACCGCCCCCTACGCCGCCGTCCTCTCCCCCTGCTGCCAAACTCTCGTCCTCGATCTCCACAACGTCGAATCGCGCCTCTACGAAACGCACGCCGCCGCCGAGAGCTTCCCGCGCTCCACTCTCAGCGCCGCCTTCGCCCGCTCCTCCTCCGCGCTGGAACGCCAGTGGATGCCCTGCTTCGACGTCATCCTCGCCGCCTCCGAAGCCGACGCCTCCCTCGCAAGGCGCCTCGCTCCCAACGCGCGCGTGCACGTCTATCCGAACGCCCTCCCCCTGGTTCCCCGCCCCGCCGTCGAGCCCGAACACGTCATCGTCTTCTCGGGCAACCTCGAGTACCACCCCAACCTCACGGCCATTCGATTCTTCCGCGACCACGTCTGGCCCGGCCTCAAACTGCGCTGGCCCCAACTCCGCTGGCGACTGATCGGCAAGAACCCCGACGCCGCCCGCCCCCTCCTCGCCGGCGATAGCCGCGTCGAATTCACCGGCCCCCTCCGCGACGCCGTCCCGGAAATCGCCCGCGGCCAGGTGGCCATCGTCCCGCTTCTCTCCGGCAGCGGCACCCGCGTCAAGATCCTCGAAGCCTGGGCCGCCGGGACGCCTGTCGTGTCTACCAAGCTCGGCGCCGAAGGCCTCCGGGCAACGGACAAGGAACACCTCCTCCTGGCCGATACCGGCGAGGCCTTCGCCGCCGCCGTCAATACGCTGCTCACCTCCGAACGGCGCTGCGAGGAACTCGGCGCCGCCGGCCGCCGCCACTACGAACGCCACTTCACCTGGACCGCCGCCTGGGAACGCCTCGCCGAGTGCGATCTGATCGTTTGAGCAGCGGAGGAGACGCGGCCGACACCCCGCCTCAGAGGCCGCGCCCAAGGAAGTTCTCAGCCGCACGCAGGCGCATCAGACGGGTAGCATGTCGAGGCCTCGTTCGATCAGCAGGAATCGATCGAAATTCCGATTGCCACCCGATGACCGTTGGCTCCATAGGAATCGGCCAAGTTGAGATAATCGTGATTCTCACGTTCCAGAAAGGCAACGCAACCGAAGGAGGAACCGTGGCGCTCTACGAGCTCACCAAGACCGCGATCACCGCCCTCAATCAGACTACATTTGCCGCGCAGGACATCGCCGAGCGGTTCGATCTCCAACGGCTGCTGAAACAGCACATCGAAGTAATCGCTCCTGACACGCTGGTGATCGCCGAGGAGTTCTGCGAGTGGGATGAAAGCAAGCGCCGCGTCGATCTTCTCGGAGTTGACCGCGACGCGAACCTCGTCGTGATCGAGCTCAAGCGGACCGAGGATGGCGGGCACATGGAGTTGCAGGCCGTCAGGTACGCTGCGATGGTCTCGGCCATGACATTCACCAAGGCGGTGGAAGTGTACGCGCGCCACCTGGAGCAAACCGGAAGCACCGACGATGCCGAGACCGCGCTCCTGCAATTTCTAAACTGGGACACCGCGGATGAAGATGTATTTGGTCGCGACGTTCGGATCGTTCTGGTGTCGGCTGAATTCTCCAAAGAGATCACGACCTCGGTGCTGTGGCTCAACGAGCACGAACTCGACATTCGCTGTGTCAGGCTGCGGCCGTATGCGCTAGAGAGCCGCGTCCTGTTGGATGTGCAGCAGGTCATTCCGCTCCCGGAAGCGGACGCGTATACGGTACAACTCAAAAAGAAGGCTGAGGAGAACAGGAAAGCCAAGCAAGTCGAATTCGATTTTTCGAAATACGACCTCACCGTTGATGGGAACGTGCACCCGCACCTGACCAAGCGCCGGCTGGTGTTCGAAGTCGTGAAGGCGGCCCTCGCCAAGGGATTCCCACCGGAACAGATTGCAGAACTCGTCCCGCCGAACAAGTGGATCTCTGTGGACGGTGAAGTCACCGCCGAAGGATTTCAGGATAAGGCCTCGAAACTCCAGGCGAAGCTCGGCGGCAGGTACAACCTCCGGCGATACTTCTGCGATGACGGCGAACTGTTCCATATCGGTGGACGGACCTACGCCCTCAGCAATCAGTGGAGCGTGAACACGATTTCTGTAGTGGACGAGGTGATCGCAAAGCTCCCGAGTGGCTGCGTGAGCTACTTGAAGGAACCAAGCGTCCCCTGATCCCTGCGCCCGTGCACGGCACGGACGAGCGGCCGGACGGCGCACGCCAGCCAGTCACTGGCAGATGGCGTGGATAGCAACCGCGTGTGACGGAAAAACCGGGTGGTTCTTTGAGCTGGCGGAGAGGGAGGGATTCGAACCCTCGGTAGAGGTTTTAGTCCCCTACGACGGTTTAGCAAACCGCTGCTTTCGACCACTCAGCCACCTCTCCGCGAGGAGGAAAAACGCCGTGAGCGGACGACATCCCTAGCCTATCACGTCTAGAATGGAACCATACGGAGGGGCCCGTGACCCAGGACGATTCTACGCGCAGAGAGTTTCTCCAAGGCGCGGCCGCCATGGCCGCTCTCGCCGAACAGGTGCTCGCTCAAACCAGCAGCGCCTCCGCCACCGGATTGCCCACCCGCATCCTCGGACGCACCGGGCAGCGCGTCTCCATCCTCTGCCTCGGCGGCTGGCACATCGGCGCCGTGAAGGAGGAGGCCGAAGCGATCCGCATCATGCATGCCGCCATCGACGAGGGCATCAACTTCTTCGACAACGCCTGGGATTACCACAACGGCAAGGCGGAAGAATGGATGGGCAAGGCCCTCGAAGGCGGCAAGCGCCAGAAGGTCTTTCTGATGACCAAGAACTGCGAGCGCGACTACGCCGGCTCGCTCAAGAACCTGGAAGACAGCCTCCGCCGCCTGCGCACCGATCACCTCGACCTCGTGCAGTTCCACGAACTGGTCTACGACAACGATCCCGATTGGATCGTCGAAAAGGGCGGTCTCCGCGCGCTCCTCGAAGCGCGCCAGGCAGGCAAGGTCCGCTTCATCGGCTTCACCGGCCACAAGGACCCGCTCATCCACCTGAAGATGCTCAACAAGCCCCACGATTGGGACACCGCGCAGATGCCCATCAACGTCATGGACGCCCACTACCGGAGCTTCCAAAACGAAGTCGTCCCCGTGTGCCTCAAGAAAAACGTCGGCGTGATCGGAATGAAAGGCCTGGCGGGCGGCTTCCCCGATGGACGGCTGGTGAAATCCGCCGGCCTCACCGTGGAGGAATGCTATCGCTACTGCCTCAGCCTTCCCGTGGCCGCGCAGGTGGTCGGCATCAACACCATGGAGCACCTCAAGCAGGACATCGCGCTCGCCCGCAACTTCAAGCCCATGCCCGCCGACGAGCGCCAGGCCCTGCTCGCCAAAGTCCGTGACGTCGCGGGCGACGGCCGGCACGAGCTATTCAAGTCCACCAAGCTCTTCGACGGCCCGCATCATCGCCGCCAGCACGGCTTCGACAACGCCGACTAGCCCACCCTCAGCACCACTTTGCCGAATTGCTCTTTGTTCTCCACCCGCTCATGCGCGGCCCGCGCTTCGCTCAGCGGGTAGACCCGGTCCACCACCGCTCGCAGCCGCCCCTCGAACACGAATCGCAGCACGCGCTGCAGTTCCGCCATGGTCCCCATGTACGAACCATGCAGCTCCCAGTGCTTGCTGAACAGGTACCGTAAGTCCAGGCCCACCTGCGGGCCCGCGGTCGCGCCGCACGTCACCAGCCGGCCGGTGGGCGCCAGGCTGTCCAGGCTCTTCTGCCACGTCGCCGCGCCCACATGCTCGAACACGATGTCCACGCCCCGCTTCCCGGTGAACTTCTTCGCCGCGGCCGCGATGTCGTCCGTGTAGTGGTTGATCACTTCATCTGCGCCCAGCTCGCGCGCCCGGGCCATCTTGGCTTCGCTGCCCGCGGTGGTCAGCACGCGGCACTGAAACAGCTTCGCGATCTGCACTGCCGCCATGCCCACGCCGCTCGAAGCGGCCAGCACCAGCACATCCTCGCCGGGCTGCATCCGCGCCCGGCCGATCAGCATGTGCCACGCCGTGAGGAACACCAGCGGCGCCGCGGCGGCCTCCTCGAACGCGAGGCTGTCGGGAATCGGAATCGCGGCGTATTCGGGCGCGGTCATCAGTTCGCGATACCCGCCCGGCGCGGCGGCGCCCTGCACTTTGTACGAACGGCACTCGTTGTCCCGTCCTTCCAGGCACGCCAGGCATTGGCGGCAGCTCAGCCCGGGTGAGAGCACCACCCGCTGCCCCGGCTTCACACGCGTGCACAGGTCGCCCACCGCGACCACTTCCCCCGCGATGTCCGACCCGAGAATGTGCGGCATCGGGAGCTTCGCGCCCGGTATCCCGGCGCGCACCCACAGATCCAGATGGTTCAGCGCCACCGCGCGCACACGCAGCAGAATCTCATTCGCCTTCGGCGCCGGCTCCGGCATCTCGCGCAACTGAAGAACCTCGGGCCCACCGTGCTGATCGATCACAACGGCTTGCATGCCTCCGATTCTCTCTCAAGTTCCCCGCCCGGAGGGCCGATGGTATTGGGACTCACGCTGCCGCTTGAAAGCGAGCTACCATGGCAGGCGGTCCCCGTCAGAGGGGCCGAGATGAGAGGAGAAATGTCCAGAATGAGAAGGATCTTCATGCAGGCCGCCTGTCTGGTGGCATTCGGAGGCGCGTTGATGGCTCAACCGTCGATCCGCGCTGAACTCGGCGTCATTAACGCGGCCAGCGGCGCCGCGACCCTCGCACCGGGCGTCGTCTTCACCGTCTACGGTGCAGGCCTGGGGCCGGCCGCCATCGTGGTCGACCCCGCCGCCCCCTGGGAAACCGCGCTCTCCGGCACCTCCGTGCGCTTCACGCCCGTCAGCGGCGGCACCGCGCTCGATGCTCGCATCTACTACACCCTCGCCGGCCAGGTGGCCGGACTCCTGCCCTCCACCGCCGCCCCCGGCGACTACAACGTTACCGTCACCTACAACAACCAGACCTCCGCGCCCCGCCGCGTCACCGTCGCCGCCCGCGCCCTCGGCCTGATCTCCGTGGTGGGCAACGGCGCCGGCCCGGCCGTTTCCACCGACGCCGAGTACCGCCTCATCCGCTTCACCACCGGCACGCTCGGCCAGTTCACACTGCGCCCCGCCAACCCCGGCGATGCGCTCGTTCTCTGGGCCACCGGTCTCGGCGCCGATGCGGCCTCCGACGCCGGCGGCAACGGCTCCGGCGACCAGCGCTCCCAGGTCCAGGTGCGCGTGATCGTCGCCGGCCGCGAAGTGGATCCCATTTACGCCGGCCGCAGCCCCGGCTCTCCGGGTCTCGACCAGATCAACTTCTCGCTCCCCGGCGACCTCGCGCCCAATTGCTTTGTCCCCGTGCAGGTGCGCGTGGGAACCACGCTCAGCAACCTGCTTTCGCTACCCGTAGCGCCCCGCGGCCAAAACTTCTGCACGGACCCGGCACTCAATGAAGCGGCGCTGCGCCGGCTTGCCCAGGGCGGCGAACTCGTGATGGGCCTGTTCAACCTGAGTTCGATTGAGACGTCGATCAGCGTCCCGATTCTCGGTTCAATCACTTCGAAGACGGAAAGCGTCTCCGGCAACTTCTCGCGGTATCGGGCGGACCAGGCGGCCGACTCGAACATCTCGCTGTTCTCGAACCTGGATGGTTGTTTCGTTCTCCGGCGCCGTGGCGAAGCGGACCAACTGGCGTTGGGCGTTGCGCCCACTCCGCTGGATGCCGGCACCCCTCTGCGTCTGAACGGGCCGAACGCGAGCAACATCGCAGTCGATCGCTCATCGGATCTCACCTATGACAAGACCCTGGCCAACATCGGCAGCCCCATCCCGATTCCCGGCGTTCCCAATACCCCGGTGATCGCCGCCGGGACCTATCGGTTAACGGGCACCGGCGGGCCCGCAATCGGAGCGTTCGAAGCATCCTTGACCGTGGCTCCCGTCTTCAACTGGACCAACAAGGCGAGCTACACGGGCAACGTCAGCCGCTCGACGCCGCTCAACATCACCTGGTCCGGCGGCGGCAACGATCTGGTTGTGATCGGTGGCGTCTCGGGCGTTCGCGACGGTGGAACCACCGACAACCCGATCTACAGCGCAGCCATATTCAGTTGCGTCACCCGCGCCAGCCGGGGCAGCTTCGCCGTGCCGGTCTCCATTCTGCAGCAGTTGCCCGCAAACACCGGCAGCATCATCGACGGCAGCGGCATCGGCTTCCTGAACGTGTTCTCGTCCACCGTCGAGACCAACGGCCGCTTTACCGCGCCGCTCACCGCCGGCGGCAACATCGACTTCGGCCTGTTCAACGCCACCATCGGATTCTTCAACTCCGTCACCTGGCAGTAACCGGCCCCCGTCCTGCGCGCCCGCGAAAGGACAATTCGGGATAGAATTGTCCTTTCGCGAATCGCGTATGGATCACATCCTCTCCGTCGTCCTCTTCACGCCCCTCGTGGGCATGCTGGTCCTGATCCTCCTCCCCGCCTCCCAGCCCCGTCTGATCAAGCTCTGGGCCAATATCGCCGCGTTCGTTGGCTTCGCGGTCAGCCTTCCCCTCTGGTTCTCCTTCGACAACGCGAAGGATTTCCAGTTCGTCGAGCGCGCCTCCTGGATTCCCTCCATCGGCGCCTCCTATCACCTCGGCCTCGACGGACTCAGCCTCCTGCTCGTGCTCCTCACCACGCTGCTCGGCTTTCTCTCCATCCTCGCCAGTTGGTCGGCCATCGAAACCCGGCTCAAGGAATACTATTCCTACTTCCTGCTCCTCCAGGTGGGCATGCTCGGCGTCTTCATGGCCCGCGATTTCCTGCTCTTCTTCGTGTTCTGGGAATTGGTCCTCGTCCCGATGTACTTCATCATCGCCATCTGGGGCGGTGAGCGGCGCGTCTACGCCTCCATCAAGTTCATCATCTACACGCTCATCGGCAGCGTCCTGATGCTGCTCGGCATTCTCACCCTCTACTTCCAGCACGCCACCCAGTTCGGCCAATACTCGTTCGACGTCGCCGCGCTCACCCGCACCAGCCTGCCGGGCGCCATGGCCTTCTGGGTCTTCTGGGCCTTCTTCCTCGGCTTCGCCGTGAAGGTCCCCATGTTCCCCTTCCACACCTGGCTTCCCGACGCCCATACGGAAGCGCCCACCGCCGGCTCCGTCATCCTCGCCGCCGTATTGCTCAAAATGGGCGCCTACGGCTTCCTCCGCTTCTCCCTGCCCCTGCTGCCCGACGTTTCCAAAGACCCCACCGTCGTCAACGTCATGGCCATCCTCTCCATCGTCGCCATCGTCTACGGCGCGCTGGTCAGCCTCATGCAAAAGGACTGGAAGAAGCTGGTCGCCTACTCCTCGGTCAGCCACCTCGGCTTCTGCACCCTGGGCATCTTCGCGCTCAACCCCGCGGGCATCTCCGGCTCCATCCTCCAGCAGATCAACCACGGCATCTCCACCGGCATGCTCTTCCTGATCGTCGGCGTGGTCTATGAGCGCCGCCACACCCGCCTGATCTCCGAGTACGGCGGCCTGTTCAAAGTGATGCCCGTCTTCGCCTTCATCTTCCTCATCACCGCCCTGAGTTCCATGGGCATGCCGCCCCTCAACGGCTTCATCGGGGAGATCGCCATCCTCCAGGGCGCTTACCAGATGTCCTTGAACTGGGCCTTCTGGTGCGCCGTGGGCATCGCGCTCGGCGCCGCGTACCTGATCTGGCTCTTCCAGCGCACCATGCTCGGCGAGGTGTCGGAGAAGAACGCCCGGCTCCTCGACCTGAACGCTCGCGAGATCGCCGTCTTCGCCCCGCTCCTGATCTGCGCCTTCTGGATCGGCCTCTATCCCAAGCCGTTCTTCGAGATCCTCGACCGCCCCGTCGCGCAGATCGTCGAGCGCGTCCGCCCCGGCTATTACGCGCAACACAACCTGCCGAATCCGCTCGCCACCGCCGCTTCGGCGGAATCGCGATAAGGGCTCCCCGCCGCCCTTACCGGTCCGGGTCCGGCAGCTCCAGAAACATCGCCCGCAGTTTCCCCGCCACCTCCGGCCGCAGCGCGGTCAGGTCGGAGGTAATCTCATCGCGCTTCTCGCTCAGCGCGTTCAGCCGCTCCTCGTTCCGCCCGCTCACCGCCCCCGCCGTCTCCGCAACCGCTTTGAAGAACGCCGCCGAGCGCTCGCGCGCCACGCCGAAATTGCCCAGTTGCACCTCGATCAGCGTCACGCCCAGCAGCCGGTGCAATCGCGCCAGGCGGTACTGCTCCTCCAGGCGGTTGCTCTCCAACTTCAGCGGCAGATAGCCGCCCAGGAATGCGAGCGTCACCACCACAAGGGCTATCAAAAAGCGCTTCATCGATCACCAGCCTTCTCGATCTGCACCAGCTCCTCCCGCCGCACCGCCGGCGCCGGCACCGGCTTCGGCGGCCGCAGCCACCGCCCCGGCAGCTTCGAAAGATATACCAGCCGCTCCACCCAGGGCAGCAGCCGGCGCACCGTCTTGCCGTGGAACAGCAGGCTGCCCGCCACTAGCACCGGATGCGGGATCGTGGTGCAGCACCGCGAACAGATGTCGATCTCGCCCGCGCGCCCGGAAACATGCGCCGCCCTCATGCGCTGCATCTCCGCCGAGTTCCAGATCGCCGCCAGCGGCTCCTTCCCGATGTTGCCCACGGGCGCGCCGTCCAACATGTAGCTCTGACAGCACGGATAAACGTCGCCGTTGTGCTTCACGTACATCGGGCCGCGCCACAGGTAGTGGCACGGGTGCTGCCAGTCGTTCGCCTCATGCCCCGCCTCCGGGCGCATCAGGTTCGTTTCGTCTTCCTTGATGCGGACCTGGTCCACGCCCGGCACCGCTCGCCAGAAGCGCTCGAACGCCTCCACTTCCCCCGCGTTCCGCTCCATGCGCACCATCTGCACCACCACCTGCACCGGCGCGCGCCGCTCGTGCTTCATCCGCGCGAAGCGCACAAAGTTGTCCCGCACTTTCTCGAAGCGCGCTCCCTTGCGGTAATACTCGAAGGACTCCTTGGTGGCCCCGTCGAAGCTCAGCGTCACATGCGCCAGCGGCGTGGCCAGCAGTTTCTCCGCCGCCTCTTCGTCGAGCAACGTGCCGTTGGTGGACAGCAGCGTCGACACCCGGTGCCGCTCGCAGTACTCGATCCGGTTGTAGATCTTCGGATCCAGGAACGGCTCGCCCAGCCCGATCAGCATCATGTGCTCGGCGCTCCGCCCCGCCTCCCGCACCAGCCGCGTGAAGATCTCGTCTTCCATGTCTTCTTTCGGCTGCTGGTGCGTTTCGCGCGGGCACATCGGGCAGTACAGGTTGCACTTCGCCGTCGTTTCGACGATATACTCAACCGGCAGCCCGCCCAGGCGCGTCCGGCGCATCAGATAACCCCAGAGAAGTTGGGCCCGGTTCCAGGCGCGCATCACACATATTGTAGCGGGCGCAAGAAGGCAGGCATCCCATGAGCGGGGCCATGCAGGATCGAGTTCTCGCACTCAATGACCGCCCGCTCCGCAGCGGCGCGGACTACGTCCTCTACTGGGCGCAGATGAACCGGCGCGTCCATTTCAACCACGGCCTGGCGCACGCCGTCGCCCTGGCCAACCAGTTGCGCCTTCCCGTGCTCTACTACGAAGGCCTCACCTGCTCGTATCCGTGGGCGAACGACCGCCTTCATACCTTCATCCTCGAAGGCGTTCCGGATACCGCCGCCGCACTCGACTCCCTCGGCGCCGGCTACGCCTTCTACTTGCGCCGCCGCCCCTCCGATCCCAACGACATCCTCTACCGGCTGGCCGCCCACGCCGCCGCTATCGTCACCGACGACTATCCCACCTTCATCGCGCGCCGCCACAACCAGAGCGTGCCTCAGAACCTCGACATCCCCTACTACGCCGTCGATTCCAGTTGCGTCGTCCCCATGCGGCTGTTGGCCAAACGCGAGTACGCCGCCTACACCATCCGCCCCAGGATCCATCGCCTCCTGCCCACCTACCTGGACCCCGTGCCCGCACCCGCCATCCAGGTGCGCTGGCGCGCCAAGGCCCCCGAGTTCCATACCGAAGTCACCCGTACGAATGTCGCGGAACTCGTCGCCTCCTGCCAGATTGACCATTCCGTTCCGCCTTCGCTCTCCTTCCGCGGCGGCTCCTGCGAGGCCGCGCGCCATCTCGCCCTGTTCGTCGACAACAAGCTGGCCCGGTACGCCGAGGGCCGCAACGAACCCTCGGCCCACGTAACCTCCGATCTCAGCCCGTATCTCCACTTCGGCCACATCTCGTCTTTGCAGGCCGCCCTCGCCGCGCGCCCGC
>DALYJJ010000151.1:0-14088 GCA_031969915.1 Bryobacteraceae bacterium
CTCCTCCGTGCCCGAAACCACCCCCGCCCCGGTGGCCGGACAGAACTGATTCCCTCCCCTCCCCGCCCGAAGTCTACACTCTGGCCGATTCCTCCCGGCACGGAGTGTGCCCACCCCACGCCGCGCCACGCCGGTTGCCTCCCGCTCCGCCATGGGATGTAATCGCGTGATGCGCTGCGTCCTGGCCCTCTTGCTGCTGGCCTCCCTCCTACCGGCCGCCAAAGTCACCCTCGTGAAGCAGCCCGCCGGATGGCGGCTTCTCCGCGACGGAAAGCCGTACTTTATTCGGGGTGCCGTGGCCTACCAGTTCCTCGACCGCCTCGCCGCGGCCGGCGCCAACTCCATCCGGTCCAACCCCGACCGCCTCGACGAAGCCCATCGCCACGGCCTCACCGTCCTGGTGAACCTTCCCATGGGCTCGCCCCGCCACGGCTTCGACTACACCGATCCCGGAGCCGTCGCCGGGCAGCGCGAGCGCATCCGGCAGATCGTTCTCAAGCACAAAGATCACCCCGCTCTGCTTGCCTGGTGCCTGGGCAACGAACTCTCCATCCGCACCACCGCCGGGGAGCGCCTCCGGGTGTGGAAGGAGATGGACTCGCTCATTCGATTGATCAAGCAGATCGATCCCAACCACCCCGTCTCCACCGCCTCCGGCGACGCCTACCGGCGGGAGCTCACCGAGATCCAGGAGCACGTTCCCGCCCTTGATTTCATTGGCCTCAACGCCTACCACGACATGCTCACCTTGCCCGAAGACGTCGCCCGCCAGGGCTGGACCAAGCCCTACGCCGTCACCGAGTTCGGTCCTGTCGGACACTGGCAGGTCCCCAAGACCGAATGGGGCGTTCCCATCGAGCAGACCAGTTCCGAGAAAGCCGCGTTCTACGCAAAGGCGTACCGGCACGCCGTCGCGGACCGCCCATTATGCCTCGGCAGTTATACGTTCCTGTGGTGGCAGAAGATGGAAAAGACGCACACCTGGTACGGACTCCTGCTGACCGACGGTAGCCGCACGGAAGCCGTTGACGCGATGCAGGAGTTGTGGACCGGAAAGCTGCCCGCCAATCGCGCACCCCGAATCGGCCCCATGAAAATCACCGTGCCCATGGGGAGCTTCACCGCCGGCGCCAACATCCGCGCCGTTCTCGACACCTGGGACCCCGACGCCGACCCCATCCACATCGCCTGGGACCTCCGTCCCGACCTCGCCGGCGATCCCCGCGTGGGCGGCGATTTCGAAGAGTCCGTCGCGCCTCTCGGATGGGCGGTCACGGACCAGCGCGGCGCGGAGGCAACCATCGCCCTGCCCAACCAAACCGGCAAGTTCCGCCTCTTCGCGACGGTTCGGGATGGAAAGGGCTCCGCCGCCACCGCCAACCTGCCGATCCTCATCCAGCCCGCCCCGGGGCCGTTCCCCGCCGTCAAACCGGCGCTGGATTCCTCTTCGTTCGGCGCCGGCATCCAGCGCACCATGCACCTGCTGGCCACCAGCACGCCCCACCATCGCAAGCGGGTACGCATCCTCTTCTATGGACAGTCCATCACCAAACAGGCCTGGTGGTGGCCCGTGGCCGACGACCTCCGCCGCCGCTTCCCGCATGCAACCATCGACGCGCAGAACCTCTCGCTCGGCGGATACTCGACGCAATACCTCATCCGAACCACGCCCCAGGACGTCTACGCTTTCCAGCCCGACCTCGTCGTTTTCCATGTCTATGGCGACGAAGCGCGCTATGAGCAGATCATCGCGGACATCCGCTCCCACACCTCCGCGGAGATCCTCATCCAGAACGACCACCCCACCTCGCGCACCGACGACGATCCCCGCAACTACGATTTCCTGCCGCGTATCGCGGCGAAGTACGGCTGCGGATTCCTCGACCTGCGTACTCCCTGGCGCGAGTACCTGAAGGAGCACAACCTCACGCCGAAGGACCTGCTTCGCGACGCCGTCCACCTCAACGATCACGGCGTCTTCGTGATGGCCGAATTGACCAGGCGCTATTTCCAGATGCGCGATAACGGGGACACGAACCTTGTGAGCGCCTTTCCCGCCGATGGCGAACTGCGGTGGCAGGCCAACCGGATGAAACTCACCTTTGAAGGCAACCGCATCGATGCCGTCGCCGCGCCCGGCCTCGCCGGCCTGCGCGCGCGCGTGCTGATCGACGGCCAGCCGCCGGCGGTCTGGGTGCACACCCGCCCCAGCCGGGCCTGGGGCGCGGACTGGACCGCCATCAACCGCATCACCTTCGAGAAGCCGCCCGTCGAAGAAGAGTGGCGCGCCGAACTCTTCGATGTGGCCCCCGATGCCTCCCGGTTCCGCTTCCGCGTCATCGGTTCGAGAACCGGCCCGGACGGCGAGGGCGATAACAAGACCAGGTTCGTCTCCACTTCCGGCCGCGTGGTCATCGAGCCCGAGGATTGGGCCATCGAACGCGGCGCCCGCCTCACCAGGACCGCCATGCCCGAAGGCTTCCTGATTCACTGGCGATCCATTCCGCAATTCGCCGCCGTGTACGAATCCCCCCGCATCGACGACCTAGCGCAGGAGCACGTTGTCACTCTGGCCCAGGGACTGCCCAACGGCAAGCACACGGTCGAACTGGTCGCCGAAGGCCTCACCGCTCCGGCCATCGCCGAATTCCGGGCCTACCGCCCCGCACGGTGAGAACCGGATGAACCAACACGTCAAGCTCCGCGGAAGCCCGCCCGGTTCCTCGTCCACGGTATACTTCTCCCCCGACGGAACACTGGTCGTTGAGTTCTACGATTTCGGCGAAGAGGCGCAGTCCAGCATGGGCAACGACGTCGCCTTCCTGCTCCACCTCGACCCCGCCGCGCAAGCCCAATTCGCCTCCAGCATCGGCGCCGAGGGCCCGCTCCTCGATGCGATCGCCGCCCGCTTCGCGAACTACTTCGAGGTGCGAAAGTGGCTCGACGCGCACTCCATCCCCTACCGGCACGAATTCGATTCCTGGGCGTAGGAGAGAGAAAGGGAAGGTGGTCGGGGCGGCCGGATTCGAACCAGCGACCTTCTGCGCCCAAGGCAGACGCGCTACCAGGCTGCGCTACGCCCCGACCTCTTGATTCTAGCTAAACTGCCTCCGCCCCTTCGGTCGCAATTTTCTGCCACTTTCGTCTCCTCGGTACTCGCCATGTGGAACTCCTGTCTCCGTGATAGGCTATTGCAATATATGCAATAATTGAGAAGCTTACGACATGGCGCTCTCGCAGCTTCAAGCCGCTCGACGAGAAGCTGGCCTTTCCCAGCAAGGCGCGGCCGCGCGCCTTGGGGTGTCTCAGCCATACTATTCGCAGTTGGAGAATGGGTCGCGCGCTTTGACGGAAAAACTCGCCGCGCGAGCCGTGACCACGTTGGATGTTTCACCGTGCGTCCTTCCGCTCCCTGAACTCTCAGCGAGTTGGCGCCCCGTGTCGGCAGACCGGCTCACGTCGGCCGTGGCGGCTCTGGGCTATCCTCCCTTCGGACATTTGCGGAGATCCTCAAAGCTGATGAATCCGGCGCTGGTCATTGTCGGCGTGCTGGCGCATGCCGATTTGGACGTCCGCCTCGTAGAGGCGCTCCCCTGGGTGCTGTCAGAATTTCCGGATCTCGACGTCGGTTGGCTGGCGGCGCAGAGCCGTCTGGCAAATCTCCAAAACCGGCTGGGCTTCGTTGTTATGCTGGCCGATGCCGGCACACCGCAACTGACTGAATTGCTTGCCGACCTGGAATCCTCGAGACTTGCTGGCGAGGGCACACTGTGCCGCGATTCCATGCCAAAAGCGGAACGCGAGTGGGTTCGAAAAAACCGTCCTGCCGCTGCCAGGCATTGGCGCTTACTGACAACGCTCACGCGGGAACAACTTCCCTATGCCGCATGACGCTCCATCCGAGCCCTGGTTGTCTTTTCTGAGCGATCTCGACGCCGCGCTCGATGAACAGACGAAACTTCACTGCATGGGCGGATTCGCGATCGTTCAGGCGTACGGCCTCGGCCGGGCGACGGCGGACATCGACGTTTTGTCCGTGGTGCCGTCTTCGAGCAGTGGCCGACTCCTTGATCTCGCCGGCAAGGAATCGCCCTTCCGGAACAAACACGGCATCTACCTCGACGTGGTCACGGTCGCCACGGCACCTGAGGACTACACCGCTCGTGTGGCACCGCTTTATGCTGGCGTTTGGCGGAAGCTCAATCTGTTTGTTCTGGAAGCCCACGATCTCGCCCTGACCAAGTTGGAACGCAACTTCGAGCGCGACCGTGCGGATGTCGCGCATCTCGCGGGTGCCGGCTATCTCAAGGCGGCGACCCTTCGCGAGCGCTACTACAAGGAACTTCGGCCTTACGTCATCGGCCGCGAATCATGGCTCGACCAGACGCTCGAGCTTTGGCTGGAGGCCTACTTTCCCTGAGGAGTCCGGCCGCGCCGGTCCCCGCGCCCAAGGCAGACGCGCTACCGGCTGCGCTACGCTACGTCACCGCTTGCTCACGCGGTACACGCGAAAAACCTCGTTCGCGAAGACCGGCTCCAGCCGCACGACGCGTTCGTACTCTGCCCGGCCGGGCTCAAGTTCATTCCACGGACGCGGCCCGGCGCTCACCAGGTATGCCAGCTTCCCTGCGTCCGGAACGCCCGTCGTCAGCGAGACCCGTTCCCCCAGCAGATGCATGACCCTCGGTTTGAAAAATCCGATCAAATCCTCCCGGCGGGTGTTGGCTCGAATCCAGGCGAAGAGTTCCGTGCTCGCCGGTTCCTGCGGATGCCACGCCTCCCTCGGCAACCGTCCCGCGGCAAGCAGCCAGACCGATGCCGTTAGAAACACCGCGGGCAGGCCGAAACGGAGGGCCGTTCCGCCGGGACCGGCGAACCGCGCCCATCGCCCGGCGGCGGCGCAATGCTCCACTCCGCTCAAGAGCAGGATCAACAGAAACGGAACCAGCGGCATCATGAACCGGTAGCCTTGCCCGGCGGGCCAGAGCACGTAGATCGCGAACGTCGCCGCGAAGTACAGCGTAATGTGCCCCGTCCGCGCGAAGCTCTTCACAGCGCCCCAGCAGACCAGCGGTCCGAGTAGTAACGCAAACACCGCGCTCCCTCCGCGACCCGCCGTGAAGAACTCGAAAATCGCAATCGGGTACGTCCGCAGGTTCTCCCAAATGGTTCCCATCGTCAGGCCCCGGAGCACTTCGAAGTGCCCCTCTTCGGCCGCCGGGTACATTCGAGTGAAGACCAGTTGCAGGACCGCGAACGCAGCGTAGGGCAGCACCAGCCTCAGCCAGTCGGCTCGGCTGGCCCGGCGGAATCCCGCTTGCCACAACGGCAGTAATTGCCGTGCGCTGACGGCGGCCAGCATCGCCACTCCGTTCGTGCGAATCGCGAAACAGAGGAAGGCGCCCGCCCCCAACGCGAGCGCCGCCGCCGTTCGCCCGCGCGGGCGATGCAGCGTTGCTTCCATCAACAGAAACGTCGAGACCGTGGCCAGCATGAACGGGAACTCGCTCAGAATCCGGTTGCAGTAGTTCAACATCCCGGGATTCAGCCCGAGCATCAGCGCGATCGAAAGCGCGCTCGCGGCGCTGACGAACCTCGCCGCCAGCGCCCAGGTTGCGGCCATCAGCAGCAGCAGAAACGCGACGTTGAATCTCTTGAACACTCCTAACTCGAAGCCGGCCACCCGCGATTCCAGGGCCAGGATCACCGGCAGCCCCCATGGGTACGCGTGCGGGCCCACCAGGATGCTCGAGTTCTTCACCATGAATGTGTTCTCGGCCAGATACGCGCGCGGACGCCCCTCCAGAACGCTCTTCGCCTGCAGCAGGTACCCCGCCCAGTCATCTCCCCAATTCTCGTAGTTCGTGAGGAAGCTGGCGGCCAACACACCCGAGATCAACAGCGACAGCGCCAACGCCGGCACGGCTTTCGTCAAGCGGGCAGATCCTCCACCAGATCGCGCGTGAACTCCACCAGCGTCCACCGTTCTGGCTGGTGCGTATCGTACACGCCGTGCGTGTTCCAGGCCCATGCCGGGTGCGGCTGCACTTCCACCCCCGACAACACCAGCTTCTGAAACCGGCCGAAGAACATTCGCCACCGGTCGCCTTCCCGGGGCGGCAGCGCTCGCCCGTTTGCCAGCGGTCCCATGCCCGCCCACGGCAACACCACCTGCGCCGTCCAGCCGCGATCGACATCGCTCGCGTCGTTCAGCGTCCCGTCCACGTGCACCGCCGATCGCATCCCGGGAAAGTCCCAATCCAGAAACGCCCAGCGCAGCTTGCGCGGATGCGTGCCCCACCAGAAACTCCCTCCGGTGCGGTCGTAGTCTCCGCCGAAGGTGAGCGCCCGGCGCCGCGTGACGTCAAACTCTTTCTGATCGAAGCGCGCAAATGCGTCCTGCCAGATGAAGAACACTTCGTAGACCGTGCCCGCGGCGTTGATCTCAAACTCGTAATAGCAGTCGCCGCCGTCGATGAACACCTCGACGTCGTTTTCCAGAAAGACCAGGGAATCCCGCTCCGTCTGGCGCGCTTCCACGAACGGCTCTTCGATCCAGAACGAGACGTAGAGGTTCTCCTCGTCCCACAGCGCCGCTGCTCGCGTGTCGAACAGAGCCGGCGCACCGGTCACCATATCGACGAAGCGCGGCGACCGGGGGGCCTTCTTCCACGCGGCTTGATCCGGCCTCCCCGCCATCGCCATCGGCGATCGGGTGCGATAGCAGCGATACGGGTCCTCATTCGGCATACGATTGATGATAATGCCCCGGCTCCTCGCGCTCCTCGCCCTGGCCGCGCTCACCGCGCCGGCCGCCGATCTCGACGCCGTCCGAACTTGGCGCGCCTCGAACGAACACGCGGTCCTCGGCGAGTTCGTCGAACTGCTCTCCATCCCGAACATCGCGCGCGATACCGCCAATATCCGCCGCAACGCGGCGTTTCTTGCGAAGATGCTCGAACGCCGCGGCGCCAAGGCCCGCCTGCTCGAAGTCGAAGGCGCGCCGCCCGTCGTCTACGGCGAGATCGCGGTTCCCAACGCCACCCGCACGCTCCTCTTCTACGCTCACTACGACGGCCAGCCCGTCACGCCGCGCGACTGGACGTCCGATCCCTGGACGCCGGTTCTGCGCAGCGGCGCGGCGAACGTCCCCTGGCCGGACCGCGGCCGGCCCTTCGATCCGGAGTGGCGCTTGTACGCCCGCTCCGCTTCCGACGACAAAGGCACCATCATCGCCATGATGAGCGCCTTGGATGCCCTGCGGGCCTCCGGCCAGCGCCTGACCTCCCACATCAAATTCGTCTTCGAAGGCGAAGAAGAGGCGGGCTCCGCATCGCTCGCCCGGATCCTCGCGCAACACAAGAATCTCGTGCAGGGCGACGTCTGGCTGATCTGCGACGGCCCTGTGCACCAGACACGCCGGCAGCAGCTCTTCTTCGGGGCGCGCGGCGTCACCGGCTTCGAACTCACCGCCTACGGTCCGCGCCGCGAACTCCACAGCGGCCACTACGGCAACTGGGCCCCGAACCCCGCCATGGCCCTGGCCCAACTGCTCGCCACGATGAAGGACGCCTCCGGCCGCGTGGTCATCGAGGGCTTCTACGACGGCATCGCGCCGCTGAGCGACGCCGAACGCGAAGCCATCGCCGCCGCCCCCGACAACGACGAGGAACTCCGCCGCGAGCTCCTGCTCGCCGAAACCGACGGCGGCGGCCGCAAACTGATCGACCTGATCAATCAGCCGTCACTCAACGTTCGCGGCCTTTCCAGCGCGGGCGTGGGACCCGAAGCGCGCAACGTGGTGCCCGCCTTCGCCACTGCCAGCATCGACATCCGGCTGGTGAAAGGCATGGACCCCGCGGCCACCGTGAACCGCGTAGTCGAGCACATCCGCCGCCAGGGCTGGCACGTCGTCGATCGCGAGCCCGACGAGAAAACGCGCCTCGCGTTCCCGCGCGTCCTGCGCATCAACCGCGCTGAAGGCGGCTACCGCGCCGTCCGCAGCCCCATGGACACGCCCATCGCGAAACAGATTGCCGCCGCCGTTCGCGCCGCGCGCGGCGAAGTGATCCTCATGCCCACCCTCGGCGGCAGCGTCCCGCTCTACGTGATCGAGGACGGCTTCCAAGCTCCCATGGTCGGCGTCCCCATCGCCAACCACGACAACAGCCAGCATGGGCCGAACGAGAACCTCCGCCTGCGGAATCTGTGGGACGGCATCGAAACGATGGCGGCGCTGTTCACGATGTAGCAGCCTCCTGCGCCGCTGACACCTCGATGCGGAAGACAGCGCCCGCCCCCGATTCGCGGTTCGCCGCCGTCACCGCGCCGCCATACCGCGTGACAATCGACTGCACGATGTGCAGCCCCAGGCCGGAGCGGTCCGCCTTGGTGGAAAAACGCGGCGTGAAGATCTTGGGCAGGATCTCAGGCGGAATTCCCGGTCCGTTGTCCGCCACTGTCACCACCACGCCACCCGCCGCGCGCACCGCCGCCACGTCGATCCGGCACCCCTTCTTCACAATCTGCGCGGCGTTCAGGAACAGGTTCATGAACACCCGCTCCCACGCCGGTCCAACGCCGGGAAGGCGGACACCGGGCTCCACTTCCACCGTAAACTCGATCGGCGGTCTCTTGATCGCCTGCACGAAATCGTTGGTGAATCCGATCGCGCTTTCAATGATCGTCTCCAACTCAAGCGAGCCGCGCGTCGTTTCCAGGTAGCTGCCCAGGATCCGCCGGCCGCGGTCCACGCTCCGGTGGATGGTCGCCGAGAGAGGCACCCAGTTCGCATCCCCGGCGATGAGATCGGCGGCCTCCGAAATCGTTTCGAAGACGTTGTTCAGGTCGTGGACCAGGCCCTCGAGATTGAGGTCGGACGGCCTTTCGGCATCCATCGCGTCACTCCGTTACTCGACGCAGTGTATCCCAAAACTCCGGATACGAAACGGACGCCGCCTCCGCTTCGCGAATCGTGCAGGGTCCGTCGGCCGCCAGCGCCGCCACCGCCGCCGACATCGCGATCCGGTGATCGCCGAAGGAATCCAGTTCCGCCGCCCGGAACGTCTGGCCACCCGCGATCTGGAAGCCGTCGGGGCGCACCTCCACCGTCACGCCCATGCGCGCGAAGTTCTCCGCGACGGTGGCGATGCGGTCCGTTTCCTTCACGCGCAGTTCGGCCGCATCGCGGACCAGCAGTCCTCCGCTCGAAAGCGCGCCCAGCACCGCCAGCACCGGAATTTCGTCGATCAGCGCCGCCGTGAGTTCTTTCTCGATCACGCCGCCGCGCGGCTTCGAGCTTCGCACCCGGATGTCTCCCACCAACTCGCCGCCCTGCTGCTGCAGTTCAAGCACCTTCACATCGCCGCCCGCGCTGACCAGAAAGTCGAGGAGCGCCGATCGCGTCGGATTCAAGCCCACACCGCGCACCACCAGGTTCGACTCCGGAAGGATCATCGCCGCCACCAGAAAGAACGCCGCCGACGAGAGATCGCCCGGGACCGTCAATTCACGCCCCGCCAGCGGATGTCCGCCTTCGATCGAGATCACGCCCCGCTGGACGTCGATCTCCGCGCCGAACTCGCGCAACGCGATCTCCGAGTGGTCGCGGGTCCGCACGCTCTCGCGCACCGTCGTGGTGCCCGCGGCCTGCAGGCCCGCGAAGAGCACGCAGGTCTTCACCTGGGCGCTGGCCACCGGCAGCGTGTAATCGATCGGATGCAGCGCGCCGCCCCAGATCTCCAGCGGCGGGTATCGCCCGTCGCGGGCCGCAACCTTCGCGCCCATCTGCGCCAGGGGCTTCATGATCCGTTCCATCGGACGCCGCGAGAGCGATTCATCCCCCGCGATCACCGAACGGAAGGGTTGCGCCGCGAGCAGGCCGGAGATCATGCGAATCGTGGATCCCGAGTTCCCCGCGTCCAGCGTAGCCGCCGGCTCCCTCCAGCCCTGAAAGCCCTTGCCGCCGATCCGGACGGCGTCGTCGCCCACCTGGACATCCACCCCCAATCCGCGCAAGCAGCCCAGCGTGCTGTGGCAATCCGCCCCGCTCGAGTAGTTCCGGATGGTCGACTCCCCCTCCGCGATCCCGGCCAGCATCGCGTAGCGATGCGAAATGGACTTGTCGCCCGGAAGTTGAATGGTCCCGTCAAGGCCCCGTGCGGGCCGGATTTCCTGTTCCATATGAACTCTCTATTGTAGTGGCTCCCCGCGGCCGAACCCTCTGAAACGCGGCGGCGGGTGGGAGCATCTAACCAACCAGACAGAGATCGTGGCGCCGGCCACGAAATCGAAACCATCAGCCGTTTCGCGGCACGCCGCGAAAGTGAGCCAAACGAAGGCCCGTTCCCGCGGGCCCGCTTCTGGGGAGGAAGAGATGAAGTCCGTCTGGTCGAGCCTGAACCGATTGTGGTGCCAGGCCATTCACCCCGATCCCATGTGGCCAGTCAACGGCCAGTACCGCTGCCCGCAGTGCCTCCGCGTGTACCAGGTGCCCTGGGAAGAACGCCGCGAGCAACGCGCCTTCGAACCAGCTCGCAAGCTGAAGCACGCCCCCGTGCCGGTGATCGTCGAGTAACCAGATTCAGTCGGCCGTGCACCGGTGCGCTGGAGAGCCCTGCGTTTCGTTCACCGGGCATGCTACACTCCCCTGAAACTCCGCATGGCTTCGTTCTTGTTGGTGCACGGCGCATGGCACGGGGCATGGGCCTGGGACCGCGTGAAACCGCTGCTGGCCGCGGCGGGACACAACGTAGTGGCGCCCGATCTCCCGCGGTCGACCCTGGAAGCAAACGTCGCCTGCGCCCTGGCCGCCGTGGCCCACTGCCCCCCGCCGCTCATCGTGGTCGGTCACAGCCTGGCCGGGATGACCGTCACCGCGCTCGCCGAACAGATTCCCGGCCGGATTGCCCGCCTGGTTTATCTCGCCGCGTTCCTGCCGAAGAGCGGCCAGAGCGTGACCGACGCGATGGGCAAGAGCGCGTCCCGCTTCATCGACGTTTCCGCGGATCGACGCTCCCTCACGCTGAAGCCGGACATGGTCGGCCCGGTGATCTACACCGATTGCGCGCCGGAGGATGTCGAACCGATCCTCGCCCGCCTCGTTCCCGAGCCTTCCGCCACGTCCGTGGCCCGCGTCAACACCACTGAGGAGCGCTTCGGCAGCGTCCCCCGCGCCTACATCGAGTGCCTCGACGACCAGTGCATACCGCTCTCCCTGCAGCGTGCGATGCACAGCGCCACGCCCTGCGATCCCGTTCTGTCGCTTGAAACCGGGCACTCTCCCAACTGGTCGGCGCCGGAAAAACTGGCCCAGATGCTCTGCGCTCTCGCCTGACCGTTCAGGGCGTTCGCCTCGGCTCGCGCCGCCGCTTCTCCAGGTGCTGATTGAGGTGCCCGATGGAGGCGAAGAACCCCTCGAACGTCCATGGGTCGCGCACCGCCATGCGGCCCCGCGCGCTCGGCCGGAAGTCGCGCGTCGTGAAATGAGTGTGGACACTGATCACCGCCGACCCCATCGGCCGGTATTCGTGCGTGCCTTCCGCCCACGCCAAGCCATCGTCGATCCAAAGCGCGAACCCCATGCCGGCCTACAGGTCGATGGCCTCCGCGATCCGGTCCATCTCCTCGGACGTCAGGACCACGGGTTTCTCCATCTCCTGCGGTTTCGCACGCTGGTCGAAGGCGCCGAAGAGCGCCATCTTCGCCACGCCGTGGCGCTGCGAAGAACTCAGGTCGACGCGCTGATTCCGTGCGCACCACTCTTCCAATACCGCCTCGGCCACGTACACCGAAACCGGCTGATAGCGGCGCCGGTCGGCGGAAACCTCGAAGACAAACTCGTTGGTGGGAACGCCGTCGCGCAGCAACAGGCGGCGGCCTTCAAAGTAATACTGGTAGACGTAGCCGCTTTCGGCGGAATACGTTTTCAGCCGCCGCACGGCGGGCGCGCCCGTCAGCGGCGGGAGTTCCGGAGTCTTCTGGAATCGGCGGAGCCAGCGAAGCACAGCTTTCATCCAACGTAGCATGCAGGACGGCCTGGAGCGCGGCGTTCATCTCTTCAACGAGGGCGAGTACTTCGAATCGCACGAAGTTCTCGAAGCGGTGTGGACGCCCGAGCGCGGCCCGCGCCGGCTCTTCTTGCAGAGCCTGATTCACTTCGCCGTCGGCTTGCACCACTACCGGCGCGGCAATGCCATCGGCGCCGGACTCCAGTTGCAGAAGGCGCTCCGCAAGCTCTCGTCCTACCCTCCGGGCTTTGAGGGCGTGGACACCTCGGCGCTGCTCCGGGACGGCGGAGCCTGGCTTGCGGCGGTGCGTGAGGGCCGTCCCATCCCGGGGCGGCCTGAAATGCGATTGGTACAATCGGTGAGCCAATGAGAGTGTGCGTCCTACTCGCGCTCTGTTGCGCGCTCGCCGCACAGGAAGCGCCGCCCAAACTGGTGAATGACGGCAAGCCTCTGCGGGTGCCCGCCCACTGCGGCCTGGAACAAATGGAGCAGGTGGGTTTGCAGTGTCCCGAGGACGAACCCTGCCCGGTGTTCCTTGAACTCGCCTCCGCGGGCGTCATCGGCGACCGCCTCGTGCTGAGCGGCAATCTACACACCGCCAATGTGACGGTCGCATCGCTGCTGCTCGCCAGCGATGACGCCGGCAAGTCCTGGTATGAGGCGCATCCGCGCATCCCGGCCGCCGGCCTCGAACATATCCAGTTCCTCGATCTCGAGAACGGCTGGATCGCCGGACAACTCCTCGGACCGATTCCGAAGGACCCCTTCTTCCTGATCACCGGGAACGGCGGAAAGACCTTCGTCCGCCGCGATGTGTTTGTCGAGAGCCGCCCCGGCGCGATCGACCAGTTCTGGTTCGATTCCCGCACCGCGGGCTCGCTCATCATCGATCGCATCCGCCGCGGCGATTCCGCTGGACGCTATGAAGTGCTGGAAACCATGACCGGCGGCGACACCTGGTCCCTGCGGCAGATCGTCATGAAACCAGCGCCTCTAAAGCGGCGCGCCTCCGGCAGCGAAGGCTGGCGCGTGCGCCCGCACGCGGCCACGAAATCCTACCGCGTGGAAAAGCAGGACGGCGCCGCGTGGACGCCGGTGGCTTCGTTCCTGGTACAGACCGGAGAATGCAAGCCGTGAAGCGCGACCCGATCGAACTCGAACTCTTCCGCCACCTGCTGGTCTCGATCCCGGAGGAGATGGGCGTCGTGCTCCGCAAAACCGCGTACTCGGCGAACATCAAAGAGCGCCGCGATTACTCCTGCGCGGTCTACGACGCCGCGGGCGAGACCGTCGCCATGGGCGATCACATGCCCGTGCACCTGGGTGCGATGCCGCTTTCGGTGCGCGCGGTGGTCGATGCGATCACCCTCGCGCCCGGCGACGTGGCCGTGGTGAACGATCCGTTCGCCGGCGGGACGCACCTGCCCGACATCACGGCCGTGTCCGCGGTCTTCGTCAAAGGCTCGCGGAAGCCGGCGTTTTACGTTGCCAATCGCGCGCATCATGCCGACGTCGGCGGCATGAGCCCCGGCTCCATGCCGCTGGCCCGCGAAATCTTCCAGGAGGGACTGCGGCTGCCTCCCGTGCTGCTGGTGAAGGGCGGCGCGGTGAACGGGGAGTTGATGCGGCTGATCCTGGCCAACGTGCGCACCCCCGGCGAGCGCGAAGGCGATCTGCTCGCGCAGTGGATGTCCATCCGCCGCGGCGAAAAGCGTTTGCGTGAACTCGTCGCCCGCTACGGGCTCCCCCGCGTTCACCGCAACATGGCCCAGTTGCAGGATTACAGCGAGCGCCTGATGCGCGCCGCGATCGCCGCGCTGCCCGCGGGACGTTATGAGTTCGAGGACGCTCTCGACGACGATGGCCTGGGCGGCGGGCCCGTTCGTGTCGCCGTCGCCATCACCGTGCGCGGCGGCGAGGCGAAGGTCGACTTCACCGGCTCGGCGCCCCAGTCGCAAGGCCCGGTGAACGCCAACTTCGCCATCGCCCTGGCGGCCACGCTCTACGTGTTCCGGTGCCTGATTCGCGAAGATGTGCCGTCCACCGCGGCGCGGCCGATATCGTCAGTTGCGCCCACGAT
>DALYJJ010000152.1:0-13809 GCA_031969915.1 Bryobacteraceae bacterium
CATGTCGTACTCGACGTCGCGCGAGATGCTCACCAGGATCACGCGCATCCAGTATTGAAAGACGCCCTTGAGGGCGGCGGTGACAACCAGCGCGCCGGCGAACAGGAAGAGCGATCGCAGTTCGAAGCCGCGCATGAGCCCGTCGATGCCTTCGCGAATGAGCAGAGGCAAGGCGGCGGCGAAGGCGACTTTGACGATCAGCGACGAGAGGCCCAGGACGAGTCCGCGGCGATAGCGGAGCATGTAGGGCCAAAGGGTGGAGAGCGTCTGTCTCATGTCACATCCCGAACCATTCGGTGACGGTCTTGAGCCATTCGAGGAGGAAGGTCTTGCGGCCTTCGCGGGTGTGCCACCAGCCGGCGGCTGAGAAATAGCGGTCGGGAGCGGCGATGGTGACAAACTCCAGGTCCGGGCCGAGGGAGCGGAACAAGCGGGCGGCGCGGCGGGTGTGGAAGTCGCTGGTCACCAGCAGGTAGCGGCGGACGTTGCGGCGGCGCAGCTCCGGGAGCACGGCCAGGGCTTCATCGCGCGTGGAGGTGGCGAAGTGGGGCAGCGCGACAAACCAGGAGCGCGGATAGCCGCGCTTCACAGCCCATTCGATGGCGAGTTCCGACTCGTGGTAATCCCAGCTTCCAGCCGGTCCGCTCACGAAGACCGCGGGAGCGTAGCCTTGGCGGACGAGTTCAGCGGCGGCGGTGATGCGCTGTCCCGCGGAGTCCCCGGCGAGCACCAGCGCGCCGTCGGCTTTGACCGGAGTGCCGGCGCTGACCAGATAGCCGCCCAGCGCGCCAAGCAGGAGCGCGCGTTGCGCCCAGAGCAGGACGGCCGCAGCCGCGGGCAACAGCCAGAGCCATCGCCGGCGGCCGGACAACCTAGTTCTCTTCGCTCTTGGTGTCGATGTTGCCAACCGTCTTCAGGCGCTGGTAGAGGCGCTCCACCTCGGCTTCGTCCTCTTCGGTGAGCAGACGGTAGCGGGGCGCGGGAGGATGCTTGCGCTCGGGCGCCGAGGGTGTGTCCCGCCACACGTCCGGATACGGCTGGCCGTCGAGGAGAGCTCCCCGGGCGGCGCGGCGAAGATGCCGCAGAAGGCCGTTCGAGGCTTCGACATCGCCGGGGTAGATAAGGACCACGCGCTGCCCCGAGGCGAGCGTCAGGTAGAGGACCAGGGGCGACACCCAACCGCTGCGGTCGATGCGGCGGATCTCCTGCCACGGGATGTGCCGCTTGCCGATCGAGAGGTGCGATTCGTGAATCTCGACGGCCGGACGGAACGCCAGGGCAAGGACGATGGCCGCGCTCGCGACGAACAGGGCGGCAGGCAGGAACGCGGGCGTCCATGCCAGCCCGCACCAGGCCGAGAAGATGGCCAGCGTGAGAGCGATCAGGCCAGCGTAGAGGTACTGGCGCGAGGGCACATAACGGGTGATCGGGGCTCCCACATCCTTAGGGTAGCCCCCGGAGAAATGGGCGTCAATCGGTACGTCGGGTTTCGGTTCGTCAGCCCGCGCCCGTCGCCGTGCTCCAACGGACACCCCGGTCCCAAAAGCGAACAGCCGCGCCGGCGGCCGGTCCGCAATGCTAATGATTTTTCTGGCCCCCGGCGTGCCCGGTCCTCCCCTGGCATGCATCGCTTCGCGCACGATCTGCACTACGCTCTGCGCCTGAGCCTGAAGCACCCTCTCACCACGCTGGTCGCCGTGCTGTCCATCGCCTTGGGAATCGGCATCAACGCCACCGTCTTTGCCTGGGCCGACGCCGCCCTTCTGCGCCCCGTTCCGGGCGTCGAGGACGCGGGCCGCCTGGTCCTGCTGAAGACGGTCACCCCGGAAGGCGATCCCATCGACAGCTCCTTCCCCGACTACCGCGATTTCCGCGACCGGGCCCGCTCCTTCTCCGGTCTCGCCGCCCTGAAGGAACGCCCCCTGGCGCTGATGGAGAGCGGGCAGTCCGAGCGCGTGTGGGCCGAGATGGTCACCGGCTATTACTTCGACGTGCTCGGCGTGAAGCCGATCCTCGGCCGCACCTTCAACCGGGAAGAGCAGGACGAACGCCAGGGCGCGCATCCGGTCGCGGTGCTGAGCGAGCGCTTCTGGGAGCGCCGCTTCGGGCGCGACCCAGCGGTCGCCGGCCGCACCATCCGCCTCAACCAACGCGAGTTTGTGGTCATCGGCATCGTGCCCGCCGACTTCCGCGGCTCCATGACCGCCGTCAATTTCGACCTCTGGGTCCCGCTCACCATGCAGCGCGCGCTCACCAACGCCGGCGACTGGCTCGCCTCCCGCTCCGCCCGCCCGATCGATCTCTACGCCCGCCTCCGCCCCGGCGTGACACTCGCCCAGGCGCAGGCCGAAGTGTCCTCCATCGCGGCCCGTCTCGGTGAGGAGTTCCCCCAGACCAACGCTCGCCTCGGCGCGCGCCTCTACCCGTTGTCGCAAGCCCCGGAAGGGCCGCAAACCGTGCTCTCGCCGCTGGTCAAGGTTCTCGCCGGCGCAGGCTTCCTGGTGCTCCTGATCGTCTGCGCCAACGTCGCCGGCATCACGCTCGCCCGGACCGCGCAACGCCGCAAGGAGTTCGGCATCCGCCTGGGCGCCGGCTGCTCCCGATCCCGCCTGGTCGGCCAGATCCTCACGGAGAGCCTGCTCATCGCCTTGGCCGGCGCGCTCGCGGGCCTGCTCGTCGTGGTCTGGCTGTCCAGCGCGCTTCGCTACTTCATGCCCGCCACGCCGTTTCCCCTCGGCCTCGCGCTGCGCTTCGACGGCTGGATCTTCGCCTATACCCTGGGGCTCTGCGCCCTGGCCGCCGTTCTTTCCGGCGTCGCCCCCGCGCTGCACGCCGCCCGCGTCGACGTGTACGAGTCGCTCAAGCAAGGCGGCCGCGGGCTCTCGAGCGGAGGCGGCGCGGGACGGCTGCGCCGCGGCCTGGTGGTGGCCGAAGTCGCGCTCGCCGTGGTCGCGCTCGCCGGCGCCGGCCTGCTCCTTGAAAGCTACCGGAACGCCCGCGCCGCCCGGCCCAACTTCAATCCCGATCCCGTGGTCCTGGCCGGCATCGACCTGGCCACCACCGGCTACACCCGCGAGCAGAACCTCGACATCATCCACCGCGGCGCCGAGCGCCTGGCCGCCCTGCCCGGCGTGCGCCGCGCCGCCTACGCCGAAGATGTGCAATTGGGCGTCGGCGGCCGTTCGTGGGAAGACATCGAAGTGGAAGGCTATGTCCCGCGCACCGGCGAGAACATGAAGGTCTGGCGCAACATCGTCTCCCCCGGCTACTTCGATGTTCTCCAGTTGCCGCTGGTGCAGGGCCGCGACTTCACCTGGCAGGACACCTCGGAAACCGCTCGCGTGCTGATCGTCAACGAAACGTTCGTGCGGCGCTTCCTTCCCACGGGCATCGCGCTCGGCCGCAAGGTGAAGGTGTTCGGACGCACCTACGCCATCGCCGGCGTGGCCCGCGACAGCAAGTACCTCAGCCTGAACGAAGACCCGATGCCCTACTTCTACGCGCCGCTCGATCAGGTCTACAACCCCTCCATGGGCCTCGCGGTACACGTGCGGGTGGACGGTCCTCCCGCCTCGTTCGTCGCCCCGGTCCGCGCCGAACTCCAGGCATCGCTCCGCGGCGCAACCGTCTTTCTCGCCGCTCCCATGACCGAACTGCTGGCCGGCGCTTACTTCGCGCAGCAGGCCGGGGCGTCGCTGCTCGGCGTCCTCGCGGCCGTCGCCGTCCTGCTCGCCGCGCTGGGCCTCTATGGCGTGATGTCCTACTCGGTGACCCAACGCACGCACGAAATCGGCATCCGCATCGCCCTCGGGGCCACGCCGGGGCGCGTCTTCGCCCTGACCTTCCGCGAGAGCCTGGCCCTCATCGCAACGGGAGTCGGCGCCGGCCTGCTCCTCGCCCTCGCCTCGGCGCGCTTCGGCGCGGAGATCCTCTACGGCGTCTCGCCCTACCACGCTTCCACCTACTTGGCAGCCGCCGCGCTGCTCGCCGCCACCGGTGCCCTGGCCTCGTATGTACCGGCGCTCCGAGCCACTCGCCTCGATCCCGTGCGAGCTCTCCAGCAGGAGTGAACAAATCACGCAACCCGGCCGCCCGGAGAAACGTCACTTACACGCTTGGTATACTGACGGTTACGACAGGCGATCCATGAGGTTTTTTGCAGTCATCATCCTAACGGCGGGCTTGTGCGCCGCCGCCGACTTCACTACCGGGCAGGCCGCCCGGGTTGTCATCGGCCAGCCGAACTTCACCGCGCAGAAGCCGGGCGCGTCCTCCAGCTTGCTGGGCGGCGCGGGCGGCGTGGCCTACGCCAACGGCGTTCTGGTGGTGGCGGACTCCAACCGCGTCGGCGCTTCGCCCTCGAATGAGCGGGTGCTTGTTTTCCGCTCCATTGCCAACCAGATCCCGGCCCCCGACGCCTCGCTCCCAGTGAGCGAAGCGCGCTGCCCGATCTGCGTGGGCGCGGCCGACGTCGTTCTCGGCCAGGTGGATTTCGATAAGGCCGAAGCCCGGGCCCGCGCCGCCAACACGGTGCGCCAGCCGAGCGCCGTCGCCACCGACGGGCGCCGCCTCGCCGTCGCCGATACGAACAACAACCGCGTGCTGATCTGGAACAACCTGCCCACGCGCAACGATCAGCCCGCCGACCTGGTCCTCGGCCAATCGAGCATGACCACCGGCACGGCCGGTACCAGCAACACGGCCCTCAAGGGTCCCCAAGGCGTGTGGATTCAGGGCGACCGCTTCTTCGTGGCGGACACGCAGAATCACCGCGTGATGATCTGGAACCGTTTCCCCTCGGCCAACAACGCGGCCGCCGATGTCGTGCTCGGCTTCAGCGATTTCAACACCACCAAGCCGGGCCTCCTGCCCGATGCGTCGCCCTCCTCGCTGCTGAACCCCGTCAGCGTCACCTCCGACGGAACCCGCCTCTTCGTCACCGACCTCGGCCACAATCGCGTCCTGGTGTGGAATTCGATTCCTACCGCCAACAACGCCTCCGCCGACCTCGTGCTCGGCCAGCCCGACCTGTCGAGTGCCGCCGCCGACAACTCCGCCAAGCTCTGCGAATCCACGGGCAAGGACTCCGAGGGCAAGGATCTCTTCCCCCGTCGCTGCGGCGCGACCATGAACTTCCCGCGCTTCGCCCTCTCCGATGGCCGGCGCCTCTTCATCGCCGACGGCGGTAACGATCGCGTCCTGGTCTACAACGCCTTCCCCACCCGCAACGGCCAGCCCGCCGATGTGATCCTCGGCCAACCCGCCGCCGACATCTCGCAAATCTCGGACTCCGATTCCTCCCGCTGGGCCGCCTCCGACGCCATGCGGACGCCGCTCGCCCTGGCCACCGATGGGACGAACCTCTTCGTCGCCGATCCCTTCAACCGGCGCATCCTGGTCTACACTCCGGGCGAGCGTCTGATCCCGAACGCCGGCGTGCGCAACGCGGCCGCTCGTGAAGTCTTCGCCGTCGGAGCTCTGGCGTTCACCGGCGAGGCGAAGAAGGACGAAGAAGTCGCCCTCAAGATCGGGGAAAAAGAGTACAAGTACAAGATCGGCGAGAACTCGTCGATCCCGACCGTGATCAACGCACTGGCGCAGTTGATCAACGCCGGGGCGGGCGACCCGCTCGCGTTGGCTTCCGTCAACACCACCGTGAATGCGCTGATCTTCACCGCGCGCGAGGCGGGGCCCAACGGCAACAACGTGGCCATCACGGTGACGACGACTCCCGCCGCCGCCGCGATTCTGCCTTCGGCTTCGAACCTGACCCTGGGCGGTGGACAGGACGCCGCGCGCATCGCTCCCTATTCGCTGGTGAGCCTCATCGGCGACGGGCTGGCCTCCACCACGGTTTCGGCGAACATGGAGGCCGAGGAGTTGCCGCGCGAGCTGGGCGGCGTCGAGGTTTACTTCGACGGCATCCGCGCGCCGCTGCTCTTTGTCTCGCCCAACCAGATCAACGCGCAGATTCCCCGGGAGGTCTCTGACTCCCAGAGCGCGAGCGCGTTCGTCCGCATCCGGCGCAGCGATGGGAGCATCGTCACCACTACCGCCGTGGGCGTGCCCATCATCACCGAGAACCCCGGTATCTTCGCCGCCGAGGGAACCGACCCGCGCCCCGCGATCGTGCGCCACGGATCCAGCTTCGCCACCGGGACGATCCTGTTCACCGGCGCGCCCACCACGGGCGACATCGCCACCGTAACCGTCGAGGAGCGTGAGTATACGGCCACCGTCGCCGACAAGGAGACCCTCGAAAGCATTCGCGACCGGATCGCACGGCAGATCACCGAGCAGGACCCGCAGGTGACCGCCGCCGGCACTCCTTCCTTCGGCATCTGGCTCCAACTCCGCGCCCGCATCCCGGGCAAGGAGGGCGAAGGCATCCGCTTCGGGGGCAAGACCAAGGACGGCACGTTCACCGTCTCGCCAACCAACACCAATCTGTGCTGCGCGCAGCTTGAGGACGCCCTGGTAACGCCCGAGAACCCCGCGGTGCCCGGACAGTACATCAAGATCATCGCCACCGGCCTCGGCCTGGTGAAGGAAGAGCCCGCACTGAATGCCATGATCACCGGCCGCCGGTACTCCGGCCCCGGCGAGAGCCAGCCGAACGAGTTCGTCTCTTCGCTGGCCGGCGGCAAGACCGCCAACGTGATCTACGCGCGCCTGCTGCCCGGGACCTTCGGACTGTACGAGGTGATGCTGGAGTTGAACAACGACATTCCGACGAATCCGTTCACTCAGATGACCATCGCGCAGAGCTTCCAGGTTTCCAACATCGTTACGCTTCCGGTGGTCAACCCGAACGCCGCACAGTGAGGGCTGCTCTCGCTGCGGTTGTCTTAGCCGCGGGCTGCTCGGCGCCGCCCCGTGAGGCCGCGCCTGCGAAATCAACCCCCGGGCCGCCGCACATCACGCAGTTCTACGCGAGCCCCGGCGTCATCGCGAACGGGGAGAGCGCGCTGCTCTGCTATGGCGTGGAGGCCGCCGCGTCGGTGCGGCTGGAGCCGCCGGTGGAGAAGGTGACGCCGCTCGCCTACCGCTGCTTTCATGTGAGCCCGAAGGCCAGTACCACTTACAAACTGGTGGCGCGCGGCCCAGGCGGGGACGAGGTGTCGCAAACCGCGGAGGTCGTGGTCCGGGGATCCGCGGCCCCAGCCCCTGCCCCTGCCCCAGCCGCCGCCGACGCCGGCCCCGAAATCCTGCTCTTCCTGGCGGCTCAGAACGAGGTCCCCGCGGGCATGCCGGTCACGCTCTGCTACGGTGTCCGCGGCGCCTCCGCCGTCCGGCTCGAACCCGAACCCGGCGAGGTCAAAGTCTCCGAGAAGACTTGCCTCTCCGTGAAACCCGCGGCACTCACCACTTACCGCCTCACGGCCACCGATTCCGGCGGCCGTAAGTCCACCCAGGAACTCACGATTCGCACCCGGTAAGAGGCGTCGTCACCGGCGTCAGAGGCCCCTTGCTCCCCGCCCCCCGCTCGCGTATGATCCCGAGCGGGAGGACGTCCACATGCTCCAGGTCCCGTCCCAGCGCCGGCTCGATGAAATTGAACACGCGCTCTGCCACGCCGCCGAAATCCACGGCGCGCAGGTGGTCGCCGCCACCCGCCTCGCGCCGGACCTTTGGTCCTACACGCTCCACCACGCACCGCTGCAAACCGCGCTCGTCGGCGCCGACCCGCGCGCCGCGGCGTTCCTTCCCTGCCGGATCACGGCCCGGCGCGAAAGCGGACACCTGCTGCTCGAAGCCGTGCAGCCGCACCACTTCGGTACGCTCCTGAAGCGCCAGGATCTCGAACCGCTGCTCGCGCCCCTCGAGGTTCTCCTGCGAGACGTGATGGAAGCGGCCGCGCGCCGTTCCCCGCGTTCCGTCGGCGCCACCGAATGGCAGATGAACGTGCGCGGGGCCATCCCCCACCGCATCGACTGCCACGGCACCCAGATCGAGGAACTCGCGGGCACCGGGCACCTCGACGCGCCCGGCGGCTGATCTCCGCCCGGCCTCTACCGCTGCGACTGCAGCAGGTGCGCGGGCGGGTTCGCCGGAATCGTCCAGTAGTAGATGCGGCGGCCGCCAACCTCCACCGTCTTCTCCGGCGTCCAGTCGCCCATGTCGAAGCTGTGCGAGACGATCCGCGTGCCCGGCTTCAGTTCTTTCAGGAGCTTCGGCCGCAGCTTCAGATTCACGCTCGGCAACAGGTACAGCGTCACCACGGACGCCTCGCTCAGGTTGGCGTCGTGCAGGTTTTGCTCCACGAACTTCACGCGCCCCGTCACGCCCGCCTTCTTTGCGTTCTCCGTTGCTTCCGCAATCCGCTCCGGATTGATGTCGAAGCCAACCCCGCGCGCGCCGTATTTCTCGACCGCCGTAATCACGATGCGGCCGTCGCCGCAGCCCAGGTCGTAGACCACGTCGGTCTTCTTGACGGCCGCGAGCTTCAGCATCTCGGCGACGACTTCAGGGGGCGTGGGTACGTAGGGCACTTCCGGGTAGACCCTCGCCTCTTGAGCGGCACCGGACGCCGGCTCCGGGGCCGGGCTCGTCCGGGCGCAGGCCGCAAACAACGATACTCCCAACACGATGCAGGCAAGACGTCTGGCGTTCATCCGTTCTCCTCTTCGGGGCAACTGCCGCAAACCCGCCTATTATCTCGCACTGCCCGCCGGAGAAGATGAAGTTTCCCTCACTTGTGATCAGAGAAAACGGAAAAGAACCCGGGCCCCAACACGGCGTGAAATCCGCGCCCCAGCGCCGCTTCGATCGCCGCGCCGGACGCCGCGGGCGCGTAGTGCAGGTGAGCGTCGGCCGGCGTTCCACCCGCCGCCACTTCGATGCCCGCACCCCAGGCCGTGAATACGCGCGAGGCCGCGTCCCGCACTTCCCACGAAGTGTCCAGGCTGACTCGCCGGGTTCGCGACGGCATGCTGAGCAAACGGGCCATGGTGGCGTACTCTTCCACCTCATCGGCCGCGTGCGTGCCCGCTTGAGCTTACTTCGCGTCGCGCCAGTTGGGTCCCGTGCCGGCATCCACCACCAGCGGAACGTGCAGGCGCACCACGCTCTCCATCTCCTGCTTCGCCATCCGCGTCAGGGCGCGCACCTCCTCCGGCGGCGCCTCGAACACCAATTCGTCGTGCACCTGTAAGAGCATCTTCGACCGCATGCCGGTAAGCGCCCGGTCGATCCGGATCATCGCCCGCTTGATGATGTCCGCCGCCGTCCCCTGCAGCGGCGTGTTCACCGCCGTCCGCTCGGCGAATCCGCGCGCGGCCGGATTTCGGCTCAGCATCTCCGGAATGGGCCGCGGCCTTCCGTCGAGCGTCTTGGTCACGCCGCTCTCGCGCACCTCCGCGATCTGCGCCTCAATCCACTTCTTCACCCCCGCGTAGCGTTCGAAGTACGCGCGGATGTACTTCTCCGCCTCGCCCCGCGCAATGCCGAGCGACGAGGCCAGCCCGAACGGCGTCTGCCCATACACGATCCCGAAATTCACCGCCTTCGCGTTGCGCCGCATCTCCGCGTTGACCATCAGCGGCGGCACCCCGAACACCTCCGCCGCCGTGCGCGTGTGAATGTCCTCGCCGTTGCGGAACGCTTCCACCAGCACCGCGTCGCGCGAGAAGTGCGCGAGCAGCCGCAGTTCGATCTGCGAGTAGTCCGCCGTCACCAGCACCCAACCGGGACGAGGCACAAACGCCGCGCGAATCTCGCGGCCGAGCTCCGTCCGGATCGGTATGTTCTGCAGGTTCGGATTCGACGACGACAGCCGTCCGGTGGCCGCGCCGGTCTGGTTGAACGAGGTGTGCAGCCGCCCGTCCGGCCCCAGCAACTGCGGCAGCGCGTCCACGTAAGTGCCCTTCAACTTGGTCAACTGCCGGTACTCGAGGACTTTCGCGACGATGGGAAACTCCTCCGCCAGCCCCTCCAGAACATCCGCCGCCGTCGAAATCGCTTTCCCCTTGCCCGCCTTCACCGGCGCCGGCAGCTTCAGTTCCTCAAACAGAACCTTGCCCAATTGTTGCGGCGAGCTGATGTTGAACGGCCTGCCGGCGTGGTCGTGGATCTCCGCCGTCAGCCGCTGGATCTCCGTGTCCATCCGCCCGGAGAGCCGCGCCAGTTGCTCCGGAGCCACCGCAATGCCTTCCTTCTCCATGCGCGCCAGCACGCCCGCCAGCGGCAGATCGATTTCGTCGTACAGCGCGCGCAAGCCCCGCTCGTCCACCTGCGGCGCCAGTTTCGCGCGCAGCCGCCCGACCACGTCCGCCTGCTGCTCCGCCGGCCCGCCGAGTTTCACGCGCAGGAAGCGTTCCGACAGCGTGTCGAGCGCGCAGCCGCCCGATTCCGCGGTCAGCAGGAACGCGTAGAGCATCACGTCCTCGCCCACTCCGCGCGCTTCGATCCCCATCGCATCGCACGCCAACAGCAACGATTTGACGTCGTGCGCCGCCTTCTCCACGCCCGCATCGGCCAGCACCTCGCGCGCCGCTTCCCAGGACGCCGCCCGGCCCTCGCCCGGCTTCGCGGACAGACCCACCGCCCCAGGGTCCAGGTCCTCCGGCAGACGCACCGCCACGGCCACGGGACGGTCCGCCTGCCGCGCCCATGCCGCCGCGGCCTCCGGCGATTCAAGCGTCGCGTAGTCGGTTGCCACGGACTCTGGCTCCTCGGCGGCCGCCGCCGTTTCCTGCGCCGGCGCCTCCGTCTGCCGCAGCAGGCTGAAGAACTCCAACTCCCGATAGAGCGCCCGCACCGCCGCCGGGTCTTCACCGCGCCACCGCACGGCCTCGAGCGTCCATTCGAGCGGCACGTCCGTGGCGACCGTTGCCAGCCGCTTGCTCATCAGCACCTGCTCGCGATGGTTCTGCAGGCTCTCCCGGTAGGTCTTGCGCTCCACCTCGGCCGCGCGGTCCAGCGCCGCCTCCACCGAGCCGAAGCGTTGGATCAGGTCCACGGCGCCTTTGTCCCCAATGCCCGGCGCGCCCGGAATGTTGTCCACCGAATCGCCCTTCAAGGCCAGCAGATCCGCTACCTGTTCCGGCCGCACCCCCATGAAGGCCTCCACACCCGCGGCGTCGTACACCACCCAGTCCTTCATCGGGTTCATCATCGTCACCCGGCCGCTGACCAACTGCAACATGTCCTTGTCGCTGGAGACGATCACCACGTTCACTCCCTCGCCCTCCGCGCGCCGCGCCAAGGTGCCGATCACGTCGTCCGCCTCGAAGCCCGGGAATTCCAGGATCGGGATGCGCATCGCTTCCAGCACGCCCCGAATGGGCGGAATCTGTTCCAGCAGGTCGGGCGGCGTCTCCGTCCGGTTCGCCTTGTAGTCCTTGAATTCCTCCTCCCGGAACGTCTTCCCGCTCTCGAAAATGGCCGCCACGTACTCCGGCCGGTACGTCCCCATCAACTTCCGGACCATGTTGTTGAAGATGTAGACGGCCTCCGTGGGAAGCCCCGCGCTGGTCCGCATGGGCGGGGCACCGCTTCGCGCCCGTGCGTGGTAGGCGCGGAAGATGAACCCATAGGAGTCAATCAGGAACAGGCGCGGTTCAGCCATCGGATGTCGGTCCCCCTGCGGCAAATGCGCTACAGCCAACGCCCCCAGTGTGGTTCAATCGCCACAGTCCAAAAAGCGTCAACATATTGCTGGAAAAAGACTTACGCTTCGGAGCGCCCCTTGCTAACCTAAAGCATAGAGCCTAGCCGGCCAAGGAGAACGCTTGCGATTCGAGACTACCATCCAGCGGCCCGTGGAAGCGAGCGGCTTCGGCCTCCATAGCGGCGTTCCGGTAAAGATTCGCATTCTGCCCGCCCCCGCCGGTACCGGCATTGTCTTCGTCCGCACGGATCTCGACGGGTTTCGCATCCCCGCCCTGTGGGAGCATGTCGCCCGGGTCAGTTACGCCACCAGCCTGATGCGGCAGGGCGTGTTGATCTCCACCACCGAGCACTTGCTCAGTGTCCTCTACTCGATGGGGATCGACAATGCGGCAGTCGAGATCGACAACCTCGAAGTCCCCATCCTCGACGGAAGCGGCGAACCCTTCGTCCGGCTGCTGGCCAGCGCCGGACTCAAGTCCTATCGCCGCCGCCGCCGGTACCTCCGCATCCGGCGCCCGGTCACCGTGGAAGGGAACGGCAAGCGGATCACGATTCTGCCCGCGGACCATTTCCTGCTCACCTGCGACATTTACTTCGACCACCCGCTGGTGGGCCGCCAGGCGCTGGATCTGGAAGTGACGCCCGAACGGTACTCGACCGAAATCGCGCCCGCGCGCACGTTCGGTTTCGCCTGGGAACTCGATCAGATGCGGGACATGGGTCTGATTCGCGGAGCCACGCTCGAAAGTGCCGTCTGCTTCGAGCGCGACCGCGTGCTGAATCCCGGCGGGCTCCGCTTCCCCGACGAGCCCTGCCGCCACAAGGCCCTCGATCTCATCGGCGACCTGGCGCTCATCGGCAAGCCGCTGCTCGGCCACGTCATCGCCGAGCGCGCCGGGCACGCCATGCATGTCGCGCTGGTCGCGAAGATCATGTCCGACCCGTCGCTCTATGAGATCCTCAGCTTCGACCAGGTGGCCTCGCGCGTGGTCCACGCCCTCGTCTCCTGAGCGGCGTCCCGTAAGCTGGTTTTCGTGAACCTCCCCAACCTGCTCACCGCCCTGCGGCTGGTTCTCACCCCGGTGATTGTCGTCCTCATCGGGCGGCGCGACTTCCGCCTTGCGGTCCTGGTCACGTTCCTGGCCGGCATCAGCGACGCCTTCGACGGCTACCTGGCCCGCCGCTTCCACGCCTCGTCGCGCGTCGGCGCTTACCTGGACCCGATCGCCGACAAAACCATGCTGGTCGCCGTCTACCTTGCGCTGGGCGCCGCGCAGGTGTTTCCGGCCTGGCTGGTGTGGCTCGTTCTCGGGCGCGACGCGGTCATCCTGGCCATGGCCCTCGTGGGATGGGCGGTCTTTCGCTTTCGCGAGTTTCCGCCCTCGCAGTGGGGCAAGATCTCCACGTTCTTTCAGATGATGGCGGCGGGGACGGCGTTGCTGGCCGGAGCCTTTCCGGTCGCGATCCTCACCGCCCTGGTCTGGCCCGCCATCTGGTGCGCCGCGGGGGCGACGGTCGTCAGCGGTGCGCATTACCTCTGGCTCGCCGCCGGGCGCGTGCGCTCACGCCGCTAGGAATCGAAGCAGAAGCCATCTATTCCAGTCACGGTGGACGGACTCATGTATACTTCATCGAACAAACCGATCCAAAGTCCTGGAGAGATGCGGCGGCGCAGAGCGGTTCGGCGTGCCGTGTAGATCCCCAAATTACATTTTCTGAGCCCAGTTCCACTGGAGAAGGATGTCCTCCCTTGCCATCGAGACAGTTCTTGCGAATGAGGCCGCTCGCCGTGCGCGCGGCCTCCCCGGCCCTGAGCTTGTTGTTGCTGAGTCTGGCGCCGTTGACACCCTCCCACGCGCAGACGATCAGTTACGCCAGGACTCTCAACGATCAGGGCACCACCGTCGACACGGCGAACTCGCTGCATCTGACGGGCGGAGGATCGATTCTGGCATCGCGGGTGGGCTTGGGGAATTTCAATATTGTCTACGGCGGACCAGACAGTAACTGGACCGAACTGGTATCGGCGATGGGACCCGAGGCGGAGTTTTGTAAGATCGGAGCGGGAATCGGCGGCGCAGGTGGCCACGGCTCGAACATCCGCTGCTTCTCGGTCACGGGTCAGCCGGTGGATACGCGGTACAGCCACCTGTTGGTGCGTCCCAATAATCCACAGCGGATCAGTTACGCGTGGGT
>DALYJJ010000153.1:0-13648 GCA_031969915.1 Bryobacteraceae bacterium
CCGGCCACGTCCCGAGCGTCATGTGCGCGACGTTCAGCAGCCACATCGACGGGTAGTCCGTCCCGTCGACGGCCAGCACGCGCTCGAGCACAGCGGCATGCATCTGGCGCGCGGTCTGGACGCGAATCAGTTCGACGCCGGCCGGCCCCGCCAGGTTCACCGGTCCGGAAACCAGCAGTACGCGCGCCCCGCGGCCCGCCGCCGCTTCAGCCAAAGCGTACCCCATCTTGCCGCTCGAACGGTTCGAGATGAAGCGGACGGGGTCGAGCGGCTCCTGCGTGGGGCCAGCGGTGATCAGGACGGTCTCGCCGTCCAGGTCGTGCCGGCCGCGCGCTACGAGGGCCACAACCTCGGCGACGCGGACCGCTTCGGCGAGCCGTCCGGGACCCACGGTTCCGCACGCCAGCAGACCGGCGTCGGGATCGACGATGGTGTGCCCGCGCGCGGCCAGCGTAGCGAGGTTCTGCCGGGTTGCCGGGTGTTCCCACATGGCGGTGTTCATGGCCGGCGCGAGAACCACCTTGCCGGTAAACGCCAGGTAGAGCGTGGTCAGGAAATCGTCGGCGATGCCGTGTGCGAACTTGGCGAGCAGGTCGGCGGTGGCCGGCGCGACCACCAGCACCTGGTTCTCCTGGGCAACACGGATGTGTTCCACCGCGCTCGAGAGCGTGTCGTCGGAGGACGAACCTTCGCCCGCGAACAAGCCGGTAATCACCTTGCGATTGGTGAGGGCGGCGAAGGTGAGCGGACGGACGAATTCCTGGGCGGCGCGGGTCATCACGACTTGCACGGTGAAGCCGCGCTCCTCGAGCGCGCGGGCCAATTCCGCGGCTTTGTAGGCGGCGATCCCGCCACCGACGCCGAGGACGGCGTTCATCAGAGGGTCTCTTCGGCGACCGTTTCCTGGAGCAGCGCCGCGTCGCGCGTGGGGTCTTCGTATTTCACCAGGCCGCGGCGGACTTCCTCCATGGCGGCGATGGTGGGCTTCTTCGAGGTGGTGGGCAGGAACGATCGCGCGCCGTTCTGCAACTGACGCGCCCGCTTGGCGGCCACAATGATGAAGCGGTAGGTGCTCGTTTCCGGATCGTCCGGAATCGAATGCATTGCGTTGCTACGCACCAGAATCTCTGTCATGTTCGTTTACGTCCTTGGGAGGCGGCGGCCGGTGGGCGCCGATTTCATTGTCTCGCAAGCGGGTGACGGCTGTCTATCCCGGGGCGGCGTATTGGGCCTGTTCGCGCGGCTCGGCGGCGGTCCGCGCGCGCGCGGGGAGTCGGACCACAAAGCGGGTTCCCTGGCCCGGGGTGCTGGAAACATCGACCCGGCCGCCGTGGGCCTTCGCGATCCAGGCCACGAAGCTGAGGCCCAGCCCTACTCCGCGTTCGCCCGCCGTCTCGCCGGGCGTCGGGACGCGGTAGAAGCGGTCGAAGATGTGGCCCAAGTGCCCGGCTGCGATTCCCACGCCGGTATCTTCGACGAAAAGGGACACCCACTGCCCGGCGGCTTGCAGACCGACTTGCACGCGTCCGCCGGAGGGAGTGTACTTGATGGCGTTGGAAAGCAGGTTGGAGAGCAGGCGTTCGATTTGCACGCGATCCGCCTCCACGATGCAACTCTCCGGACTCTGGGCGGTGAGCGTGAGCCCGGCACCTTCGGCGGGGATCTGGAACTGGTCAGTGACATCGGCCACCAGGGCCGAGAGATCGAGAGGCAAGCGCTGCAAAGTCAGGTGGCCGGACTCGGCCTGCGACAGTAGCAACAGGGACTTCACGATCTGTCCGAGACGTTCGACATCCTCGAGCGCTTCCTGAATGGCCTCGCGATACTGCTCCTCACTCCGCGCCGTCAGCAGCGCGACTTCGAGTTGCCCGCGGACGCAGGTGAGCGGGGTGCGCAGTTCATGAGAAACGTCGGCGTTAAACTGGCGCGACTGTACAAACGACGCTTCCAGCCTCGCCATCATGCTGTTGAAGGTATCGATCAGGTGGTCGAGTTCATCGCCGGAACCGCGCTTGGGGATGCGCATGGCGAGCGTGGTCTCCGAGATCCGGGCCGCGCTGCCGGCAAGATCGTTGACCGGACGCAGTGCGCGGCGAGCGAAAAACCAGCCGATGATGGCGCCGGTGGCGAGCAGCAGGGGGACGATGGCCAGGTACTTGACCGTGAATGCGCGAACGATCTCGTCATTGCCGGAGAGGCGGCGGCCGATGGCCATGAAGTAGCGACGGCCCTTTTCTTCGATGGCGCCGCCGCGGATCAGGTATTGGACGCCGCGAGAGTTCTGCCGGATCGCCCAGAACGGCTGCGCCGACGCGGCGAGGTCGCGGATCCGTTCCGGCGGTTCGGCGCCGAAGAGCAGGAAACCGTTGGAGGCCTCGAGCACGTTGCCATCCTTGTCGGCGAGGAGAAACACGTTGCGAAGGCGCTCGACGAAGTAGGCCTCCTCGGGATCGTCTTTGTCGTAATACCAGACAGGCAGGCGCTGCTCGATGCGCAGGTAGCTCTTGACGGCCAGAAAGTCCTCCTCGAGCAGATCGCGCGTGTGTCCGAACAGGGTGGTGGCGAGAGTCTCGCGGAACAGGAGTCCTACCACTGCGAGCGCGAGCGCGAAGAGGATGACGTAGGTGAGGGCTAGACGGAACCGCAGCGCCCGGAAGACGCGGCTCCAACGGGAGGGAGCTGGTTCGGAATCCGGGCGGCGGTTCACTTCGCCTCGGCGGACTTCTCGGCGGGCTTGTCGCTCGCTTCCAGCAGGTAGCCGACGCCGCGCACGGTGTGGATGAGCTTGACCGGGAACCGGTCGTCGATTTTGCTGCGCAGGTGGCGGATATAGACGTCGACGATATTGGTCAGGCCGTCGTAGTCCATGTCCCAGACGTGCTCCACGATCATGGTGCGGCTGAGCGGGCGGCCCCGGTTCCGCATCAGGTACTCGAGGATGCTGAACTCCTTGGGCGCCAGGTCGATGTTCTCGTTGGAACGCGTCACTTTGCGGCGGATGCAGTCCAGGGTGAGGTCTCCCACCTGCAGGCGTTCGGGAGTGGGCTGGCCGCGCCGGAGGAGCACCCGCACGCGGGCCAGGAGTTCGACGAAGGCGAAGGGCTTCACCAGGTAGTCGTCGGCGCCGAGTTCCAGGCCCTTCACGCGGTCGTCGACCGCGCCTCGCGCGCTCAGGATCAGGACGGGAGGACTGCTCTTGCGGTTCCGGATGCGCTCCAAAACCTGTAATCCGTCGGTATCGGGGAGCATCAGGTCGAGGATGATCAGGTCATAGTCGGCGCCATGCACCAGACCTAGCGCCTGTGCTCCGTCGGAGGCGACGTCTACGGCGTAGCCGGCGCTCTCCAGCCCTCGTCCGAGGAAATCGGCGATTCGTTTCTCGTCTTCGACAACCAGGATTCGCATGGTGACTGTCAGCACCAGTTTGCCACAAGCGGCAATCCTTCTCACACTCTTTGAGGGCCCGCCGATAACTAAGAATGAATGGCTTGGAAACCTCTAGCCCGGCTGCTCTGGCGCGAGTCCCGCGCCTCCGACGAGGATTCGGACGAGGTACTGGTTCCGGCGCCGGCGGGAAGGGTCCATTCGCTTGGGGAGGATCACGGGCGTTCGAGCGGCCTGCCCCTGGCGAAAGTGCTGGCGGCCCATCGGGCATGGCTGGAAAAAGGCTCCAACGGCGTGCGAGCGAACCTCGCCGATCTGACGCTGAACGAACTCAAGCTGAAGGGAGCGAAGCTCAGCCGCGCACAGTTCACGCGTACGTCGCTGCTGGAGACGGAGTTGTCGAACGCGGAACTGGTGGGGGCGGTCTTTGAGCACGCCGACCTTCGGCGAGCCACCTTCGATTCGGCCGACCTGACGGCAGCCGAATTCTCGAATTCAAGGCTGGAGGGCGCCTGGCTGCGGGGAACGAACCTGGCCGAGGCAAAGGTGATCGAGTGCAGCTTTCAGACCGCGCACTTGATGGAGAGCCGCTGGCAGGAGGCGGGCCTGCAGCATTGCGACTTCTCGCGCGCTGACCTGTCCCTGGCCGCCTTCCACCAGGCGCGGCTGTTCGGGTGCACGCTCACCGCAGCGATCCTGTCGCGAGCGACGCTCTACAACACGAGGCTGCAATTGTGCGGGATGCGGGAGCTGCGGGCCGACGACGCCAATTTCTCCTCCGCGCAGGTATTGGAGTGCGACCTGAGCCACGCCGAAATGGTCTCGGCCCGATTCACTGGCGCGCAACTGAACGGCACGCTCCTCTCGCGCAGCCGCCTGGCGACCTGCGATTTCCGGGACGCCAACTTGCAAGGAGCGGAATTCTACGGCGCCATGCTTCAAGGCAGCCGCTTCGGGGGAGCGAAGCTGTTGGGCGCCGATTTCCGCGGCGCCGACCTGGCGGGCGCCCGCGAGCTCACCAGCGAACAGCTCAGCCAGTGCCGCACGTCGGACGAAACGGTCCTGCCCAACGGAACGCGCGGACCCTACCGCAAACACTCCGGCGCGGAGCGGGTGGGACAACGCTGAATCCAGGCCCCCGCCGCCGTTTGCTAGCCCGCCGTTTGCTAGCCCGCCGTTTGCTAGCCTAGACTCTGTGCCCGTGAAGCTCTACGATTTGGATCCCGGCGACGAGTGCCCCGAACTCGTCCGCATGATCGTTGAAATACCGAAGAATTCCTCAAACAAGTACGAGTACGACGGTAATCTCGACCTGTTCCGGCTGGACCGCGCGCTCTATTCGCCGATGCATTACCCCGGCGACTACGGCTTCATCCCCGGCACACTCGCCGAGGACAACGACCCAATGGACGTGTTGGTGCTCGTACAGGAACCCAGCTTCACCGGTTGCGTGATTGAAGTGCGGCCGGTGGGCATCCTGAACATGACCGACCGCGAGGAAGGCGACCAGAAGGTGCTGGCGGTTCCGAACCGCAACCCGCGCTACGACCAGATCCACACCATGGACCAGATCTTTCCCCACGTGCGCCGCGAGGTGGAACACTTCTTTCAGATCTATAAGGAGCTGGAGGGCAAGGTAACCAACCTGCAGGGTTGGGGCGGGCCGCGCGAAGCCAGGAAAGCGATTATGGACAGCCGGCAGCGTTACCTGGACCTGAAATTCAAGAGCGCGGCGGCGGAGACTCCGCAGGCGGACTGAGCCGGTCCGCCGTGCGGGGGAAGGCGTCTCGCAACCGCCGCCACGTTTCAGCAAGCAATTCCGGCATCACTCGGGTTTCGCCGACGGTGGTCATGAAGCTGGCATCGCCGGTCCAGCGGGGGAGCACGTGCATATGGATGTGGCCCGCGACCCCGGCGCCGGCGCTTTCGCCGATGTTCATTCCTAGATTCAGGCCGGCGGGCCGGTAGAGTTCGCGCAGGGCCACGCAGGTCCGGCGCATCAGGATCATCATCTCCGCGCAGGCTTCGGGTGAAGCGGCCTCCAGTTCCGCCACGTGCTGGTAGGGCGCGATCATGAGATGGCCGTTGGTATACGGATAGAGGTTCAACAGAACGAAGTTATGGGCGCCGCGGTGAACGACGAGGTTTTCTTCGTCCGACTGCTCGGATGCCTTGAGGCAGAAGATGCAGGCGTCCGGCGGAGCAGCTTTGCTGACGTAGCGATATCGCCAGGGCGTCCAGAGGCGGTCCACATCGCACCCGGGACGACGGCTAAAAAGAAGACGGCGGAGGCGGGGCAACCGGTCCGGCGCCATCCGAGGCCGCGGCTGCAGCGGCGTTATTGACCAGGTCCTTCAGCTCTTTGCTGGGCTTGAAATAGGGAATCCGCTTCGGGGGAACTTCCACTCGGGCGCCGGTCTTGGGATTACGCCCCACGCGCGACTGGCGCTGCCGTGTGCGAAAGCTGCCGAAGCCTCTGATTTCGATCTTGTCGTTCGTGCGCAGGCTACGCACGATGCTGTCGAAGATCGCCTCGACGATGACCTCGGAGTCCTTCCGGGTCATCTCCACCACCCTCGATACCTCTTCGATGAGATCCGCTTTCGTCATCCTTCCTTCACCTTCCCAGCTTGCCGGCGCTTTCAGCGGCCTTCTCCCTGACCCTTGATGTGCATTGCTTCTTCGATGGTCATGGTGGCCGCGGCGGCTTGCCGTTGATAGTCTTCGAGGCGGCTCTTCTCTTCGTCGTCGGCCACGGCGCGGACGCTCAGGCCAATCTTCTTTTCCGCCTCGCTCATTTTGATGATCTTGAACTCGTATTCCGCGCCGATGGGCAGCGGCGGTTCGTCGCGGCCGCGGTCGCCCGCGCCGGGGATTTCGGAGTTGTGGCAGAGGCCTTCGACGCCCGGCGCCAGCTCCACGAAAACGCCGAAGTTGGCCGCGCGGCACACCTTGCCCGGCAGCGCGTCACCCACCTGGTGGGTGCGGAAGAAGGTCTCCCAGGCATCGGGCTGGAGTTGCTTGATGCCGAGGGACAGCCGGCGGCTCGGGGCGTCGATATTCAGAATAACCGCCTGCACCACCTGCCCCTTCTTGAGGATCTCCGAGGGGTGCTTGACGCGCTTGGTCCAGGACAGATCGGAGATGTGAACCAGCCCGTCGATGCCCTCTTCGATTTCCACGAAGGCGCCAAAGTCCGTGAGCTTGCGAACACGGCCCTCCACCACCGAGCCGATGCTGTAGCGGTCGGCCACGGTGGTCCAGGGATCGGCTTCCAGTTGCTTGATGCCGAGGGAAATGCGCCGCTCCTTCGGTTTCACTTCGAGGATCACGGCTTCCACCTGGTCGCCGGGCTTGACCACTTTGGACGGATGCTTCATCCGGCGCGACCAGGTCATTTCGGAGATGTGGATCAGGCCTTCGACACCCGGCTCGAGTTCGACAAACGCGCCGTAGTCCGTGACGCTGACCACGCGCCCGAGCACGTGGCCCTGAATGGGGTAGCGGTCGTGAACCGATTCCCAGGGGTCCGGCTGGAGCTGCTTGAGGCCGAGCGAAATCCGTTCCTTGTCCTTGTCGAACTTGAGCACCCGGACGGTGATTTCGTCCCCGACGTTGACCGCTTCGGAAGGATGAGTGATCCGGCCGTAGCTCATGTCGCTGACATGCAGGAGGCCGTCGATGCCGCCGAGGTCGACAAAGGCGCCGTACTCGGTGAGATTCTTGACCACGCCGGTGACCACCGAACCTTCGCCCAGCACCTCGAGCGCATGAGAGCGCCGGGCCGTGACTTCCTCTTCGACGGCGGTCTTGCGGGAGACGACCACGTTGCCGCGGCGGCGGTTCAGCTTGAGAATTTTGACCGGGACGTCCTGCCCGATGAAGGACTCCAGGTTGTGCACGGGCCGGACGTCAACCTGCGTGCCGGGCATAAACGCCTGCACGCCGACGTCGACCGCCAGGCCGCCCTTGATACGGCCGGTGACGCGGCCCAGCACCATCAGGCCTTCGCGATGCGCCTTGTCGAGGGTGTCCCAAATCCGCAGACGAGCGGCCTTCTCGTGCGAAAGGAGGATGTAGCCTTCCACCTCGGGGCCGCTGCGGTCGACCATCACGTCGATGGTGTCGCCGCGCTGGACGTGAACCTTGCCGTCGGCCTGCACGAACTGCTCGATGGGGACGAGGCCTTCGGACTTATAGCCGAAGTCCACGATCACTTCTTTTTCGGTGACCTTTAGGACGTGCCCCTGCAGCACCTCGCCCTCCGCCGGAGGAGCGAAGTGACTGTAGTCGTCGTACATATGCTCCAATTCCGGGTCATCCGGAAGGGGCATGTCCGGCAGGCGATCATCCTGGTTGCTGGCCATAGCCAAGTCTCCGACGTACTCAACGGCTGGGTGCACCGGGAGCGGCAAGGACGGAGCCGTTACCGCCGACCCCCACGTTCACCGACCTGGATTCCCCTGTTTCGCTGCGACCCGGCACCGACAAACCGTTGAAAGAACGATACTTCAGAACTATAGCCGTTCATCCGAGGCTTGTCAACCAAGGGAAGCTGCCTCAGCTGCCTCAGTCCACTGCCGATTGCCAGCCACGCTTGGAGAAATCCCAATAGATGACCCCGGCGGCGAGGGCGGCCACGGCGAGCATGGCGAGGCCCGAGCCGTACTCCTTGAGCAACAGCTTGCCGGTGCCGAACAGAGCCCCGTAGATGAGGACGCAGCCGGCGATCCAGTCGACCAGGTTGCGGAGGCCGCCGCCGGCGGCGCGCACTTCCGGCGCCAGGCGCGCCACGGGGCCCCAACCCGCCGCAGAAGGGGTGGTTCGGCGGTAGAAGGCGGTGAGCGTCTCCATCGGCTCGGGCTTGGTGAGGAAGGTCGCCGCCAGCCAAACGAACGTCGTGATGGCGACGGTGACGATCATGACCCAGGCGAAGTCGACGGGCTTGTCGGAGTCCATGCCGTAAACGGTCTGCAGGACCACAGACACGATGAACGCCGAAGCCATCGCGGCAATCTCGCTGTAGGCGTTGATGCGCCACCAGTACCAGCGCAGCAGCAGCACGCCGCCGGTCCCGGCGCCCGTGACGATGAGCAGCTTCCAGGCGCCGGCGATCGAATCCATATAGAAGGTGACCACTGCGGAGATGACGGTGAGCAACACGGTGGCCACCTGCGAGACGAACACCAAGTGCTTCTCGCCCGCGTCCGGCTTCAGGAAGCGGCGATAAAAGTCGTTGACGATGTAACTGGCGCCCCAATTGAGCTGGGTGGCGATGGTGGACATGTAGGCGGCGGCGAAGGCGGCCACCATCAGGCCGCGCAGCGAGGGCGGCAGGTGGTCGATCATCACGCGGATGTACCCGGTTTCGGGATCGGCGAGCCCGGGGTAAAGAACAAGCGACGCGAGGCCCGTAAGGATCCAGGGCCAGGGGCGGATGGCATAGTGAGCGACGTTGAACCACAGCGTAGCGAGCAGAGAGTGCTTCTCGTCCTTGGCGCAGAGCATGCGTTGGGCGATATAGCCGCCGCCGCCCGGCTCAGCGCCTGGGTACCAGGTGGCCCACCAGTTGAGCGAAATGTAGACCAGGAAGGTGATCATCGGCATCCAGGGCGAATCGAGGTCCGGAACGAAGCTCAGGACGGAGCCGGGCTGGCCCGGCGCGACGCCGCGCGTGAGATCGACGGCGGCGAGTTTTTCCTTGAGGCCGTCGATGCCGCCGACGGCGTTCACGGCCGCCACGGCCAGGACGATCACCATGCCCATCTTGATGACGAACTGAAGCAGGTCCGTGACCAGCACGCCCCAAAGCCCGGAGAGCGTGGAGATGAAGGCGGTGATGCCGATGAGGCCCATGACGATGCCCAGGGCGACCACTTTGTCGACGCCGAGAATGAGCATCAGGATCTTGACCATGGCCAAGTTCACCCAGCCGAGCACGATGCAGTTGATGGGGATGCCCAGATAGAGCGCGCGGAATCCGCGCAGGAACGCGGCGGGTCTGCCGGCGTAGCGGATCTCACTGAACTCAATGTCGGTCATCACGCCGGAGCGCCGCCAGAGCCGGGCATAGAAAAACACGGTGAGCATGCCGCTGGCGACGAAGTTCCACCACAGCCAGTTGCCCGCCACACCGTAGCGCGCGACCATGCCCGTGACGGCGAGCGGCGTGTCGGCGGCGAACGTGGTGGCGACCATGGAGGTGCCGGCGAGCCACCAGGGGACGTCGCGGCCGGAGAGGAAGAACTCGTTGACGCTCCTGCCGGCGCGCGACTTGTAGTAGAAGCCGACGGCAAGATTCAGGATGAAGTAGAGGGCGACAAACGACCAATCGAGAGCTGTGAGTTGCACGAGTCTCGCAATTATACCGGAGGGCGGCGTTCAGAAGAGAAACAGAGTGGAGAGCGCGGTAAAGAAGACCACGAGGATTTCAAACAGGCGGCCGGGGATGTGATCGACCAGACGCCGTCCGGTGACCGCGCCGGCGACGACGGCGGGCACCATCAGGGCATCGAAGGTGAGCGAGGTCGCAGTGAGCAGCCCATGCCAGGCGTAGATGGGAAGCTTGCTCAGGTTGATGAGGAAGAAGAACCAGGCGCCGGTGGCGATGAATTCCTCCTTGGGGAGTTGTTTGCCGAGCAGGTAGAGGTTCATCACGGGCCCGGCGGCGTTGGCGACGGTGGTGGCGAAGCCGGCGGCCATGCCGTAGGGGACCGGGTGGTTGGGCACGTGCATCTTCGCGGCCCAGCGGCGATAGAGATAGACCGCAAGCATCACGAGCACGATGGCGCCGACGATGGGCCGTAGCACGCGCTCGCTCAAGCTGAGCGCGATCGCCCCCAGGGCGATGCCGATGAGCACCCATGGCGCAAGCGAAAAGAGACGGCCGGCGGCGGCGTGGCGGCGCCAATACAGAACCGCGAAGACATCGGCGGTGCATAAGACGGGCAGCAGCCAGCCGGCCGATTGTCGCGCGTCGCCGACGGTGAGCACCATCATGGGGACCACGAGGATGCCGAGGCCGGGGACGCCGGTCTTCGCGATGCCGACGAAGTAGGCGCAGAGGATTCCGATGGCCCACTGCCAGGGGCCGAGTTGCGGGAGGGTCAACCCGCTACCATACCGCGGCTAGAGCTTCCGAAGGAAATAGCCTCCGGGGCGGCCTTCGAAACGGAGTGTGCAGGCGGGTGCGGGAACGCGCACTTGCCCGTGCTCCAGCCAGCCGTTTCTCCAGACGTCCCAACTGCCCGGGGCGAGTCCCGCCAGGAGGAAGCGCAGGCGGCCTTCGCCGGCACAGTCGAAGGAAAGCGCGGAGGCGGCCAGTTGGCTTTCGGTGTGGAAGAGCGCGCAGTCGACGCCAGAACGGACTCCCGCCAGATCGAAGCCGGTCAGAGCCTCCGCATCGCGGTCGCCCGCGGCGTGAAGCAAGCGCAGCTCGTTGGTCTCGCGGGACCGCCAGAGCGGCCTGGAGGCGAAGCGATCCACGCTCCAGGACACCTCGTCCGCGGCGAGCAGATCGAAAAACAGAACGAGGCCGGGCAGAGCGAGCAGCGACCGGAGCGCGGTCTTGAGGCCGTAGTGAGCCGAGCAGTCGGCGGCGAGGTAGCCCGCGTCGGGATCGTGCGCCAGGACGCGTCCGGCGGCCGGGCCGAGCACCGCGCGTAGAGACGCCAACTCCGCGCGGGACTCGCCGCGGCTGAGCAGCGCTCGCACCGCGGCGCCGTTCGCCGTGAGGGAAACGCTCAAGCCAGGGCCACGGCGTCGACCGAGGCAAGCCGAATCACGACGCGGCTATGGGTCTGGTTCCGAACCTCGACGGCCTGATCGCCGTCGATGCGCACCACCAGTCCGACGACGGTCTGGCCCTGGACATAGAAGGTGAGCCCCTTCTTCTCTTTCAGGCTCTGGTTCAGCAGCTCGTGGAACATGCTATTCCCGCTTTCCGCGCCGGTGTCACTTTCCGCGCGCTGCCCGTCGCCTGCGCGCAGCGAAGCCGCGGCGCCGGCGGCGGCCGCGGCTTGAATGACAGAACGTCGGGTCATGGATTCTCTCTCCGCCTGGTATTGCGTAGCCGGAAGGAGAACTTTATCACTACGCGGCGCGTCGTTGGTCCACGGAACCAGCCTCGGAACCAACCATCAGGGTCAGCTCGCGCATGAGACCGAGCATCTGATCGGACTGCCCGTGCATGGACTCGCTGGCCGCGGCCGATTCCTCGGAACTGGCGGCGGTCTGTTGGGTGACTCGTTCCATCTGGTTCAACGAGCTGGCCAGGTGGGCGATGGCGCGGGCCTGCTCCTGGCTGCTGACGTTGATCTCCTCGACGATCCGTTTGACCTGGTCCGCCATGCCGGTGATGGTGGTGATCGCGCCGCCCATCGAGCCGAGTTTGTTGGAGCCCTCCACCGAAGTCCGGATCGATTCTTCGATCAGCGCCTCGGTGTCGCGCGCCGCGTTGGCGCACCGGCCCGCGAGGTTGCGGACTTCGTCGGCTACCACGGCGAAGCCCATGCCCGCCTCACCGGCGCGCGCCGCTTCCACCGCCGCGTTGAGCGCGAGGATATTGGTCTGGAACGAGATCTCGTTAATGACCTTGATGATGCGTGCAATCTTCTCGCTGGAGGCCCGGATCTCGGACATGCTGGCGTTCATCTGGCTCATCATCTGGTTGGCCGTGTGGATCTCGGCGCTGACACGATTCATCAAGTCCGCGGCTTCGCGGGTGTTCTCCGCGGTGCGTTGCGTTTGCGAGGTGACTTCGGCACTCGATGACGAGGTTTCTTCGAGCGACGCGGCTTGTTGGGAGGCTCCGTCGGCCAGCGAGCGGCTAGCGCCGGTGATTTGTCCGGCTCCCGATGCGACCTTCTCGGCAGAGTCACCGAGCTGGTAGCTGATGGAGCGCAGCTTCCGCGTGGCGCGGCGGACGGCGAAGATCACGGCTCCACCGACAGCCAGCGAACCCAAAGTCAGCAGCGCCATGGTCCAAAGCGAAGCCGTCTCCGTGGAGCCGACGGACTCCGCCTGGGACGCCGCTAGTTGCTCCCGGCGCCGCACCAGCTCGTGCGCGCCCTGATGAACGGCTTTGAGCTTGGGCAAGGCTTCCTGTTCGAGCAACCGCAACCCCTCGTCCATGGCCTGCTGACGAAGCGCCGCTTCGACTCGGCCGTGAGCGGCGCTGGCTGCATTCAACAGCTCGCGAAGCTGGCTCAGAGCAGCACTTTCCTCGGCATCCACCTGGGAGCCAAGTCGCGCCAGCCGGCCCTCCGCTTCGGAGCGAACCGTGTCATACTCCTTGGCCGCTTCCTTCGCCTTCTCCTGCTGCTGCAAGAGCATGGCGCCGGCCAGAGCGCGTTCGATGGCGATCAGCTCCGAAGCGTCCCCGGAGAGTGTCGCCGCGATGGTGGACTGGCCCCCGACGCTGATCGCCGTCCGCGCCGCTTTGCCGAGATTCCACGAGGCGTACAAGGCAACCAAGCCGAGTACCGCCACGAAGGCCGCTAACAGCAGCACGGAACCCATGAGTTGGCGCACGAGTTTTCCTTGAGTTGCCATATCTGTACCCTTCTCGACCGAGAGTGTCGCTATTCCACCTTGAACGTGAAGCGAAGCGTTGCGACCGCTGAACTGGGTGAACCGTTTTCCTTAAACGGCGTGAACTTCCAGTCCTTCACGGCCTTCACCACCGCACCGGACAGCAGAGAATTGCCGCTCACAACCTTGACTTCAGTGACCGCGCCGCCTTCGTCCACGTTGGCTTCGACGATGACTTCGCCGCCGACTCTCAGCTTCTTGGCGATCGGGTTGTATTCCGGTTTCGGTTGCTCAACAGCGGCTTTGATGGCGTCCGCCGCCGGCACTTTGACCACCGCCTGGGCTTGGACGGCGGCAAACGAAAGGACTAGCACGACGAATAGACTGATGGATCTCATTGCAGATTCCGGCTCCTTCTGGTTATGCGTTCCGCGGCTCGAGAACATTGGAAGCGAGTGCGGTCAGAAACCATATCGGACCTCGGGAACCTGTTTTGAGGAGAACTTTGCGGGTCCTGTGCAGCGAAGCTGAAACCCGGCCCGTGGCCAGGCCATCGGACTGCGCTCGATCAGCGGCCAGGGCGGGCGCCGGCCGGGCCGGACACGAGTCGGGAGAGCAGTAGCACGGCGTCGGCGCTGATCGGCGCCTCCAACACCGCGAAGTCCCCGCCGGCCACGGTATCCGGGGCCACCAGCGTCTGGTCGCGGCTGGGCAGGTACCACTCAGCGCGATA
>DALYJJ010000154.1:0-13536 GCA_031969915.1 Bryobacteraceae bacterium
CTCGCCCTGCCCCACCTGCCACTGCGCGTACAGGTCGTCGATCCAGCCGTGCAGACCCCAGAAATGCTCGTTGTTGTGCGAATTCAGAAACGGCGTCATCTCCGCGCCGGCGACCGCCGCGGTTCCGAACTTCGTCGCTTCATAGTGCGAGATCAACGCGTGAACGGCGTTGTGCACGCCCCTTCCGGGCACGCCTACGCTGAGCCCGGTTGCCTCCACAAAGTTGCCAAGGTCGTCGTCGGAGCCGGTTGCGATTCGCTCGTCTATTTCCGCGTAGGCGAGAGGCAGAAAGTCAGGCCCATGCTCACTGGAGTTCGCGAACAGCTCCTCAACCCACCCTGGCAACTTCGGTCCCCACGGAACGAACTCGTACTTGGTCTCGATGCAGATGAACTTGAAGATCCGAACCATCTCCCGATGAAAGACCAGGAACTGGCGGCCGCAACCCGGCGTCTCGAGATCGGCAATGGGCCGCAGTTCGGCGGATAGATGCGGCTCAATGAGCGCGCGAATGGAGCCCCCGGCCGGAGAACGCGCCAGGTGCCAGCACATGTGGTGCTTGAAGAGGTGGTCCGTATGGTGAAACACCTCGGGCGGCAACCTCACTTGCTTTCTCCCGCTCTCCTCAAGGCATCGATCTCGGTGACCTGGCGTTCGAACAGTTCGAAAGCGGGCCGGACGTCGGCGGAACCCAGTTTCTTCAGCATCGCTGTGATCGCTTCGTCCGACGGGCACGGCGGGTTGGAATACTCGCTGGCGAAGGCGAGGATGACGCCTTCGAAGTACTGGCGGCGATCCCGGATCACCTGCAGGCGCCCCTCGGTAAAGATCGCCGAATCGAAGCCCAGGGCGACGAGCTTGGCGGGGTCGGGCTTTCTGCCGTCGATCGGCGCAAGCGCCTGCAGCAGGTCGTAGCGCGTAGAGCAGACAGTGTAAAGCGTGAGGATCTGGTGGCTTACGGACATGATTAGTCTCCCAGGAGCGGCGCGGCGCTCTGTCTTAGCGTTCGCGCTTCCGCGGCCTTGCCGGCCGAGGCGAGCGCGGACGAGTGGAGGTTGACGGCGTCACGCCAGGCGCCTGGCTCGTGCCGGGCGGCGGAACGCCAAATGAGTCCCGGATGACGGGATATGGGATCGAGCAGATCGATGGCCGAGCGCGGATCGCCCGCCGCGGCAAGCGCGCGAGCCAGCGAGAACGGCGGGTTAAGCGCAGAGTCGAACCTTGCGGCGGCGCGAAAATGCCCCACGGCGGCGACTGCGCGGCCGCGCGCGAGTTCCAATTCGCCGCGCAACTTGAGGCGCGCTACTTCGAGTAGCGGCGCCGGTATGCCGGCGGGGATGGCCGCTGCCGCCTTCGCCGCCTCCGCGTCGAATCCGAGCCCGGCCAACAGCGAACCCGCCCGGAGCAGCGTGGACGGACTTGCATCGAGAACGAGCGCCTGCCGGCAATGGCGCTCCGCTTCGCCGGGTTGCCCGGCGCGCCGCAAGAGCGAAGCCAGGGCGAGGCGCGCGGCCGCCTGGGCAGGACGGTTGGCACGCTGCTCCTCAATCGCCAATGCCCGCTCAAACGCTCTTAACGCCGTTGCGGTTTGTCCTCGCTCCGCCTCGAGAGAGCCCAGCAGCGTCCAGGCGCGGCTCTGCCACTCAACATCAACGTCCCGCGTCAGTGCTTGGAACACCGCTCCGGCGCGGGTTGGGTCGAGGCGGCACACGGCGAGCATGCCATCCAGCAGGGCCGCCCAGCGCGGCTGCCCCAGCCCCTGCACTTGGGCCGCGGCCCACGCCGCGCCGTCCAGATCGCCTGCGGCGACAGAAACGCCCCCCAGATGGACCGCCGCGTCAAACGTTCGCTCCCGGCACGCCAGCGCCAGCCGGAACTCCTGCGCGGCCTCACGCCAGCGGCCCATGTGCGCCATGCTGCTGGCCAGGTAGAAGTGCGCCAGGTAATCCTTCGGATACTGCGCGGCGAACACCTGGAACGCCGAGAGCGCCGCTTCATAGTCGCCCAGATCTTCGGCGTACAAACCTCGGATGCGGAGCGCCTCGCGAGTACTCAACTGACGTTTCGTGGACAGCTCGATGGCCCGCCGCCAGGCCGGATACCCAGCGCTCCATTCAAAGCGGCTGAACCGCACATCGGCGACGCGCATTGCGGCGAGAGCGAAACTCGCGTCGGCCCGCAGCGCTTCCTCGAAGAGCGCAATAGCGCCCTCGGCGTCGCCCGCGAGCTTCTTCCGTTCCGCATCGGCAAACAGGCGCAGCGCCTCCCACGACGACGTCGTCACGTCCTGCGGGGGCCGGTCGCCGCGGGATAGATCGGCCGACGCCTCGCCCGCCTGTTCGCGAACCCAGCGGGCGGCGGCATGCACGGCGCGAAAAAGATCGCTCTTGGAACCGGCGGTGAAATCGCGCTTCCACACAGTTTCGGCGAGGGCTGGGTGGCGGCCGAGCCACTCCATGCGCAACTGAACCGTGTACTCGTCTCCGAGCCGCGTCGCGGCGGCGAACAGCACGATGTCGGCCTCTTCCCGCATGGCCGCTTCACGCAGAACGGCGGGCGGCGGCGGCCCGCCTCCTTCGCGCCCCATGCGGCGGAGCGCGGTCTGCAACCGTGCGCCGGAGAGCAAGTGCAGCGAAGGCGACTGACTGAGCGCTTCGCTCAACAGCGGCCCGAGCCCCTGCAACTCGGCGTCACCCGTAGCGTTCTGAATGGGCGTCAGCAAGAGCATTACGCCGCCTCCGGCGTCCGGCCTCCACTGTCTAAAGCGGAAGAAAGCGGCCCCGAGGGACGCGGCTCCGAGGGAGGCGGCCGCCACCGCGAACCAGCGCCGCGCCGGACGGAAGCGAGGCGCACGCCGGCCGGAAAGATCGGCGAAGGCCGCGGCGATCGATGGGTACCGAGCCGCTGGGTCGTCCTCCAGGCAGCGCGCGATCACCGCCCGCCAAGGCGGCTCGCCGGCCTCCGCCACCGTTTCGCGCAGCAGCGCGCCGTAGGCATAGATGTCGGCCGCGACGCCCGCCTTGCCACCCAGCCACTGTTCGGGCGCCATGTAACCGGGCGTCCCCCAGTGCGGCCCGGTTCGCGTGACGGTGTGCCCTTCGGCTTGGGACTGCGCGAGGCCGAAGTCGAGCACCCGGGCGTGCAATCGTCCGGCGAGTGAGCCGATGAAGACGTTGCCCGGCTTGAGATCCCGATGAGCGACGTCCGCTTCGTGGGCCGCCCCCAGCGCGGCCGCGATCTGGCCCGCGACGGAGAGCGCGGCGTCGCCGCTGAGCGGCCCGTGCTCGCGAAGGTACCCGGCGAGCGTGACGCCTTCCAGGAGTTCCATCGAATAGAAGACCAGCGGCGGCTCGCCGAACACATCGAACACCCGGCAGACGTTGGGATGCGTGATGCGGCGCGAGAGCCGGATCTCACGGCGAAAGCGGGACAGCATGGCGGCGTCACCGGAGATCGCGGGCCGCAGGAGCTTGATCGCCACACGATCCTCCAGGGCGGTATCGCGCGCCTCGTAGACCTCACCCATCCCGCCCCTGCCGAGGAACCGCACAACTTCGAAACGGTCCGCAAGGAGCATGCCGGCGGGCAGCCGCGGCCCTTCGAACAGTTCCTTCGATGGCGTTTGGTCGAGCACACCGGCGCGATCGTGTTGGCTGAGCAGCCGTTCAACGAGCGACTGCAACTCGCCATCTCCGCCGCAGCGGCCGGCGATCAGGGCGGCACGCTCCTCCGGGGGGCTTCCGGTGGCGTCCGCCAGAATCTCACTCGCCCTGGCCCAGAGTTCCGGGCTGATCGGTCCAGCCATAGATCTCTCCGTAGAGCCAGGCGCGGGCGGCGGTCCAATCGCGCTTCAGAGTGCGGGCCGAAACGCCGAGAACGGTGGATGCCTCCTCAAAACTGAGTCCTCCGAAGAAGTGGAGTTCGACGAGCCGGCTCTGCCGGGGCGACCAGGCTTCGAGGCGCGTCAGGGCTTCATCCAGGGCAACTAACTCCGCCGATCGCGCTTCCGTGAACACCAACGCTTCATCGAGAGCGAGCGGCTTGGCGCCCGACATGCGCTTCACCGCGCGGAAAGCGCGGGCGTGGTCCACCAGGATCTGCCGCATGATGCGAGCGGCGACGGCGAAGAAGTGGACGCGGCTTTCAAACGGGATGGTCTCCGAGCGCGCCAGCCGCAGGTACGCTTCGTGCACCAGAGCCGTGGGTTGCAGCGTGTGGTCCGGGCGCTCGCGGCTCATGTAGATGGAAGCGAGCCGGCGCAACTCCTGGTAGACGAGCGGAAACAACTCCGCCTCCGCTTGACGGTCGCCGTCGCGGAGCCGCTGCAAGATGATCGTGATCTCGCCAGAACCCAAGGGCAAAACTTCTCCGCGGGCTTGGCAAACCTCGCCGAAACCCTGTTCGCACGATTTTACGCGATTGCACCGGCGGCGGGCGCGCACGCCTGTCCCGATTCGCGGCCGCGTTGCGCTCTGGGTCAACAGAGAGGGCATTCAAATGGCAAGCAGAACTGGTTTCAATCAGGGCGCGGTGACGGTCGATCCGCTGCGAGGGGAGTTCATGGAATTCCGGCTCGCGGCGCTCGGCGCTTCGCCGGCCTTCAGCCTCGCCGACGAACTGGGAAGCGCGGTGGTGACGAACGGCGACTTCGCGCACGCCAACGCGATCTCCTGGCGGCTGAAGTTCACCGCGGAGGCGTCCGGCGCCCGCATCACGGCCACGGACTTGAGTGGAGTCCAGATCGGAACTTACTCCCGGCTCGTCTCCACCAGCTTCGCGGACTCTTCGATCGGACCCGCATTCGCGATCGGGCTTCTCTACACCACGGCGGCCGGATACGACCTGCGCGTGGAATGCGTGCGCTCGAACGGAGTCCGCGAACGAATCATGGACCTTCAATTCCGCAACGGCGCACCCACGGACCACGATGAAGAGCCGTTCGCGGTGGACTTCCGATAGGCGGTGAATCATGAACCGGACCACCATACTTGCGGTGTTGCTTCCATTCACCTTGGCCGCACAGACCGATTCGGGGCTCAAAGTCATCGAGCAGTGGCTTCAGGCCGAGATGACGAAACTTCTGAACTCCGAGGCGGAGAACAAGAAGCCGGTACAGACCCAATCGATCTCGATCGATCGCGGCTCGACTACGTTCGTGGATCAGAGTTCGGGTTCGGACTTCCTCTCGGGCGCCTTCAACCTCGCGCCCGTCGGGGGCGCCGCGGCGGCAGCGGGAGCGGGCGGGAACGCCAATTCAGGGAGCGTGACCGCGTCCGTCTACTCGCTGTGGGCGCTCGCCTCCGGGAGCAATCCGCTGCTGCCGGAGGTCTACCGCGCGCGCCAGAACCTGCGGAGCGTCTACCTCACGCTGGGGCGCGAAGAGGTGGAGGCGGGCAACACGAACACGCCGGGGACCGTAGCCGGCGTCAAGTGGCTGATCTACAACCGGCGTGACGCATCTTCGATCGCACAAGACAAAGAGGCCACCAAACTTGCCGGGGAGATCGCCACCGGCTTCGCCTCCGCGGCAGCGCAGGCGGCGGCCCGGATCGCGCAGGTGCTGCACCAGGCCCACGTCGCGGGCGGAGGCACGGCAACGAAAACGCAGTTCCTCCTGACGCTGACCGGCACGGAGAAAATCGAGAGCCTACTGAAAGAAGCCGGCAAAGAGGACGAGGGAGCGAGCATCGTCAAGGACTACGCCGCTCGCAGCAGTGCGGCCGAGGTGAAGCTCAAGGACTTCGTCGCAGCGTTGCGCCGCCGTGCGCAGGTTTCGCTCGCATGGCAAACCACGCAGCGCAAAGGCGACCTCAACGACGATCACCGTCTGCTGTTCATCTTCGATCGCGGCGTACGGCAGTCGCTGTTCTTCACCTTCAACGCGAGCTACGACTATTCGAACAGCCGCAAGGTCGGCGCCGACGTGCGCGGCGGTCGCGGCGCGTTCGATTTCCGCTGGTTCGCCGTCCAACCGCGCTTCCTGAGCGGCAAGGACCCGTTGCAACTCGGCTTGGCCGGTGAGGCGCTGCGGGCGAAAGACGACTGGCAGTATCGCGCGCAACTACAACTGGTGATTCCGGTGGCGGCGGGGGTCAACTTCCCGGTCTCCTTCGGCTACGGACACCCGAACGAGTTGCTTCGCAAGCAAGAGAAGACTGTCTTCGGGAAGTTCGGCCTCACCTTCGACGTGCGAAAAGCCGCACTGGCGTTACAAGGAGCCCTCCGATGAAATCGCTACTCGCGTTCCTGACCATCGCGGCGCTGCTGCCCGCGCAAGATGCCAAACCGGCCGCCGTCGCCGGCGTGCCCGCCGAATGCAGCCCCGGCCGTTTGCGAATGACCGCCGTTGAGCCACGGGAGGCCCCGCTCGGCGGGACCATCGCCATTCGCCTCGACGGCCTCAACGAGTGCCTGACCGCATGGCCGTCCCCGGAGTTCGTACTTCACCTGAGCGGTGTGCCGATGCCTGCACTGAAGCCCATTCTGCCCGCGGCGGGCGACAACCGGCTTCAGTTCGCGTTGCCGGTAATGGCTGCGAGCCGGCCGGCGTGGAACCAGGTCTTCGCCGCTTCCGCTGCGGGCAGCGCGGTCCAGGAAGAATGGCGGACCCGAATGCTGACGATCGCCGTGAGCCCCGGTCCCGGACAACGGCCGTATCCGTCGGCCGTCGCCGGTTTCGGCTTGCGATTGCTCGGTGACCTGCAATGGAGGCTGTGGCTGGGGATCGCCTTCCTCTTGCTCGTGCTGCTGGCCTGGGTCGCGACGAGCAGCAACGCCCTCCGCGATTCATCGCCACCAATAGCGGCGGCCGGCGTGAAGCCGCCGTTCAGCCTGGCGCGCTGTCAGATGGCGGCGTGGTTCTACGTGGTGCTCTGCGCGTACGTGCTGATCTGGATGAGCTCCGGGTTGCAGCCCGCGCTGACCGCAAGCACGCTGGCCTTGATCGGCATCAGCGCCGGGACAGGACTCTTCGCCGCGGCCGTCGACACGACGAAACGAAACGCGAATCTCGAGAAGGCGGCCGCACTGGAGCGGCAGTTGCAGGAGGTACAGGGGGCGGACGAGCGGCTGAAAGGCGAACTCGCGGAGGTGCTTGCGCAACTCGCGCCCGCGCGGTCGGAGGGCTTCTTCATCGACATTCTGTCGGACGCGAACGGGCTCAGCTTTCATCGCGTGCAAATGCTGGTCTGGACTCTCACCACGATCCTGATCTTCGTTTGGACGGTGTTCGCCTCACTGGTCATGCCGGAGTTCGACGCCACGGTGCTCGGGCTGATGGGCATCAGTTCCGGAACGTACCTCGGCTTCAAGTTCCCGGAGCAATCGGCGCCCGCGCCGCCGCGCTGAAGGAGCGCGGCGCGTGATACCTTCGGAGTCGGCACTCGCCTTGGAGGCGACTCATGCGACGACGCGATCTCTTCCTCAACTTCGGCGGTTATTCCATGGTGGTGTTGGCCAACCAGATTCCTCCCGCCGCAACCACCGCAACCTCGACGGACCTCAAGCGCTTCGACGCCATCGCGCCGCCCGATGGTTCGCGCGCACGCCGCCGCTCCGCCGGGCCGGAGCCCAACATGACTCTGGTCGACCTTTCCACCGACGTGCTGATCGCCGGCGGAGGCGTGTCCGGCGTGTGCGCGGCGCTGGCCGCGGCGCGCAACGGCGCCAAGGTCGTTCTGCTGCAAGACCGCTCGCGGCTGGGCGGCAACTCCTCGAGCGAAGTGAAGATGCACATCGTCGGAGCCAACAGTCACAAGGGCCGGCCCGGGTGGCGCGAGGGCGGCATCATCGAAGAACTGAAACTCGACGACGCGGCCAACAACCCGCAGCGCTGCTGGGAAATGTGGGACTTGCTGCTCTACGACAAAGTGATCAGCGAGCCCAATGTCACGCTGCTGCTCGAAACCACCCTCTACTCCGCCGAGGTCAGGCAGGGCCGCATCCAGCGCGTGATGGCGCGATGCGATAAGAGCGAGCATCTCTACCGCATCGCGGCGCACATCTACATGGATTGCACCGGCGATTCCCGGCTGGGCCTGGAAGCGGGAGCCGAATTCCGCACCGGACGCGAGACCCGGACCGAGTTCAATGAGTCGCTCGCGCCGGAGAAGGCCGATGAAGAAACGCTCGGATCGAGCATCCTCTTCACCAGCCGGCTTCACCGGAAGGCGATGCCCTACACACCGCCCAAATGGGCTCGGAAGGTCACCAAGGATCATCTGCGCTTCCGCAAGGTGGGCCCGGAGAACTGGGAGTACGGCTACTGGTGGATCGAGTGGGGCGGCGACAAGGACATCATTCGCGACAACGAGCGTGTCCGGTTCGAACTGCTCTCGATCGTCACCGGGGTGTGGGACTACATCAAGAACAGCGGCGAGTATCCGGACAGCAAGAACTGGGCGCTCGATTGGGTGGGCATGATGCCCGGCAAGCGTGGAAGCCGCCGCATGGTCGGCGATGTGCTGGTGACGCAGAGCGACCTGATGCGCGGCACATGGGACGACGCGGTGGCCATGGGCGGCTGGCCTATGGACGATCACCCGCCGGGCGGCTTCGATCGTCCGGATCTGCCGCCGAACACGGTGCTGCGGACGCCCGAGCCTTTCGATCTCCCCCTGCGGGCTCTCTATAGCCGCAACATCGCGAACCTGATGATGGCCGGCCGCAACATCAGTGCGACACACGCCGCCTTCACCTCCACGCGCGTGATGGCCACCTGCGCCGCGGTGGGGCAAGCGGCCGGAACCGCGGCCTGCCTATGCGTCGCTCAGAAGATCCTGCCGCGTCAGCTTGCCGAGGATAAGAAGCTGGTCAGCGGGCTGCAGCAGAGGTTGCTGCGCCAGGATCAGTCGACGCGGTGGCTGCGCAATCAGGATCCGCTCGATCACGCGCGCACGGCAGCCATCACGGCCTCCGCCGAGACCGCGCCGGCCAAGCTGATCATCGACGGCATCGACCGCGATTACCCGGCGAACAAGGCCACGGGAGCGCCCGCCGAAACGCATCGCTGGACTGCGCCGATGACCGCCGAAGGAGCCTGGCTCGATCTGAGCTGGCCGGAACCTCGCAAACTGAGCGAGGTGGTGCTGAAGTTCGACAGCGGCTTCCAGCGCGAGTTGACGCTCTCTTCCTCCGACAGCATCACACGCGGCATCCTGCGCGAACCGCAGCCGGAGACGGTGCGCGAGTACGCGATCGTGGTAACCGCGCCCAACGGCGAACGCCGGGTGGTCGCCGAGATCGCCGGCAACCACCAACGGCTGAACCGGGTCACGTTTTCTCCGGTGGAGGCGAAATCGGTTCGCCTGCACGTGAAGAAGACCAACGGCGAGCCCGATGCGCGTGTTTTCGAAATACGCTGTTACAGTTGAGCACCGCCCCCGCCATGCACCGCCGCGCGTTTCTCTCCACCCTCGCCGCCGCGCCGCTGGCCGCGAGGGCGGAGACCCGGCCGAACATCGTCTTCATCCTCCTCGACGATCTGGGCTGGCGCGACTTCAACGTGTACGGCGGGGCGCACCACGAAACGCCCGAGGTGGATCGCCTGGCGCGCGAAGGAGCACGTTTCACCAACGCCTATGCCGCCTGCCCGGTCTGCTCGCCCACGCGCGCGAGCATCCTCACAGGCAAGTACCCGGCGCGCCTGCAGCTCACCGATTGGATTCCGGGGCGGAAACAATGGCCGGCGGCGAAGCTGAGTGTCCCCTCGTTCGAGCAGCAGCTTCCCCTGCGGGAGACGACCATCGCGGAGGCGCTGAAGGCCGCCGGCTATCGCACGGGATCGATCGGCAAATGGCATCTCGGCGGCAAGGGCTTCCTTCCCGAGCAGCAGGGCTTCGACGTGAACGTAGGCGGCGACGCGCGAGGCGGTATCGGCAGCTTCTTCGGGCCTTTCCCGATGCCCGGCCTCGAAACGACGACCAAGGACGACTACATCACCGATGCGCTCACCGCCGCGGCGGAGCGTTTCATCGAAGAGTCCGCGGCCGCGCGGCAGCCCTTCTTCCTTTACCTGCCGCATTACACCGTCCACCTGCCGCTCAGCGTGCCCGAGCCGATCGCCGCCAGGTACCGCGCGAAGTTCGGAGACCGCCCCTTCCCGGTGGCCGAGTACGCGGCGATGGTCGAGACCTTCGACCGTTCCCTGGGGCGCATCCGCGCCAAATTGGACGCGCTCGGCCTCGCGCGAAACACGATCCTTTTCGTCACCTCCGACAACGGCGGACTGCGGTACGAAGGGTCCGGTAAGCGGTTGATCACCGACAACTCGCCGCTGCGCGCGGGCAAGGGCCACTGCTACGAAGGGGGCATACGCGATCCGTTGATCGTGCATTGGCCGGGCGTGACCAGGCCCGGCGCGGTGTACGACGCGCCGGTGATCAGCCCCGATTTCTTCCCGACCATCCTCGACATGGCGGGCGCGGCGCCCGCGCGTGGTCTCGACGGCATGAGCCTCGCGCCACTCCTGCGCACCGGACGGCCGCCGAAGCGCGAAGCCGTCTATTGGCACTACCCGCACTACAGCAATCAGGGCGGCGTCCCCAGCGGCGCGGTTCGCAAGGGCGATTGGAAATTGATCGAATTCTACGAAGACGGCCGCGTCGAGCTCTACAACCTGCGAACCGACGTGAGCGAGCGCAGGAACCTGGCCAACGCCGAGTCGCGTCGCGCGGCGGAACTCCTGGGCCTGCTCCGAAGGTGGCGCGCCGAAGTTAACGCGACGATGCCCACGTCCAATCCGAACTACGATCCGTCGGCGGCGAACCAAGGGCTCACCGGCGCGGAAGCGCCCACACCGCCCGCCGCGCGGTGACCGGACGCCGGGCAGCCCGGTCTCGGCTTATCGCCGGAAATGGAACCGCCGCACCGGCAGCGGCATCTCGGAATCCGCACCTTTCACACTTTTCCAGACAATCTCGTTCAACGCGAACATGGGGGTCCGGTCGTACTCGGAGAAGTCCATGCGCAGGCTTTCCTGCGCTCCCCAGGCGCGCTCTGAATTCAGCGCGTTGATGTCGATCTGGGGCTTGGCGTGGTCGTAGGGCGTGAGGTCGGCTTTCGCCGCGAAGCTCGCGTACATCGGCGTGGCCGCGGCGTCGTACTGGGTCATCGGAGGCAGGCCGAGCAGAAGCTCCATGGTGCGTAGCATCGACGACGTCGTGTAGAGGGTTGAGTCGAGCGCGTTGCGCTTGGTGTAGGGGCTGATCACCAGTCCCACCGTGCGCCGCGCGTCCACGTGATCCGGGCCGTCCTGGGCGTCGTCCTCGATCACGAAGATGGCGGTCTCTTTCCAATACTTGGAATGGGTCACGCGGTCGACGATCATGCCCAGCGCGTAGTCGTTCGAGGCCACCGCCGCGGCCGGCGTCGGCAGCCCGGGCCGCGTCCCCACGGTGTGATCCTCGCCGAGGCTCATGACCATGAAATTCGGGAGCCGCTTCTCGGCCTCCGGCGAGTCGTAGTGCTTCTCGTACTCGTCGAACTCCTCGATGAACACGCGTGCATTATCGGTGTCCCTCATGCCTGGCATCTTGAAGCGCGGGCTCACGTGGCCCACCAGCCCGGCCACGCCGGAGGCGGCGTCCATGTACTGGCGCGACCCGTCGCTCACGCGTTGTGCGTACTCGCCGTAGCTTCGCCAGGTGAGGCCCTTGCGCGCGGCCAGGTCCCACATGTGGCCCGAACTCGGGACGTACGCCGGTGTCGGCGAGGCCTGCGAGATCCCGCCGTAGTTGGGCGGCCAGAGCTTCTCGTTGAAGTCCGTGGCGTACGCCGAGTTGGACCACGAGTGCCCGTCGACGCTCACCTCTCCGTCGCAGTACAGGTTGTCGAGCAGTACAAATTCCCGAGCGATCTTGTGGTGATTGGGGGTCACCTTTTCGCCGAAGATGGTGAGGCGCGGATCGCCGTTACCCTTGGGCATGTCGCCGAACACCTGGTCGTAGGTCCGGTTCTCCTTGATGATGTAGAGCACGTGCTTGATGGGCGAGCCGGCGCCCACCTGCGAAGGGAGCATCGTTTCGGCGGGTGCCGCGGGCCAGCAGTTCATCGCGGTAGGGCGAGTTCGCCATCGCCTGCCGCGTCCAGTCCTTGAGGTCGCTCTTCAACCCGGTGAGCGGAATCACGCTCACGCTGCCGCGCTGCAGGCTCTTCACGCTGCCCCGGCCCTCGCCGTTCGCGTCGGCCGCCAGCGGGCTGTTCGGCCCGCGCACGTTCGCGTATCCGCCGAGCCCCTTCGACGTGCCGACGTAAAGGGACTTTCCGTCCGCGCTCACGCTCACCGCCGACGGATACCAGCCCGTCGGGATGAAGCCCATCACGTTGGATTCTTCGCGCTCGCCCACGTGAACGACGCCGATGTTGTTGTTGTCGGCATTGGCCACGAACAGGAACTTGCCGGCCGGATCGAGGGCCAGCGAGTTCGGCGTCGAACCGACGGGAGCGCGCCGGTACATGGCGGTGTTGATCACCTCGATCGCCCGCAGTTGCTTCGTGTCGATCACATAGATCGAATTCTCGTTCGAGCAGGCGACGAACAGCCGGTTCTCCGGGCCGAGCACCATGTCGTTCGGGTTGTTTCCGACGGCGATGGTCGCGATCACCCGGTGCGATCCAAGATCGACCACGCTCACCGACTTGCTCGCCCAGTTGGAGACGAACATCCGGCTCGCCGAAGCGTCGATCACCAGCGCATAGGGAGCGATCTCGACCTGGATCTCCGCCAGCCGCTCACCGGAGCGGGTGTCGAAGGCGACCACTTCTCCGGGCGTCATGCGGGCCGTCCGGCGGTTCGCCGCGTAGAGGATCGGCTTCGCGGGATGATGCGCCAGGCCCGACCAGTAGATCTCGTTCAACGGCAGGCGGTGCGCCAGTTCAACCACCGGCTTCTCCGTCAGCCTCCCTGCCTGGTAGCCGTACCCGTAGACCGGCGCGGCAGTGGGATTGCGCCGCGAGTTGCCGTTGCCGCCGGCGACGAACAGCCGCGAGCCGTCCGGAGCCCACGCCATGCCGTACCACGCCGACTTCTGCGCGATGCGCTGCACGGGCTCCCAGGTGACCGGGTCGAGCACCACCAGGCCATGCGGGCTGAAGCCGGCGTGCACGCCGATCACCGCCTTGCGATCGGGCGCCGGTTGAACGTTCAAAACGTAGTCGGGAGTGACTACGTGCTTCCCCGCGGGCGAGAGCCTCCACCCGTTGGGCAATTCCTGCGCGGTCAGCGCGCAGGCGAGAATCGAAAACAGTGCAGTGAATCGCATGGACAAAGCCCCATCCTGAAGACCGGTCTTTAGAAGAGAACCTTCAAACCGAACTGAACCTGGCGCGGCGTATTCGATTGCGAGGTCACCGTGCCGAACGCCGCGCCGCCGTTCACGTTCGTGTTCGGGCCGCCGAAGCGCACGCGGTTGAGGCCGTTGAAGGCCTCCGCGCGGAACTGCATGCGGACCCGTTCGGTGAGCGCGAAGACCTTGAACAGCGAGAGGTCCCAGTTGTTCACATGGTGATTGACGATGTCCGGGACGCGCACACCCAGGT
>DALYJJ010000155.1:0-13506 GCA_031969915.1 Bryobacteraceae bacterium
GCGGGCCGATGCGGAGAGCACGGAGCGAAGCAGGTCATTATTCTCCCAGCGAGGCCGGGGCTCATAGACGGAAAGCGTGGAGACGTAGCCGGTACCGGACTGTTTCAGGAGGGCACGGAGTTCCTCATCGGCGATGGCGTTCCCGATGCCGTGAACGAGGACATCGACGCCGGCGCGGGCGGCGAGCTTGGCCTTTTCGAGGGTGACGGTGTGGGTGAGGACCTTGATTCCGAGCCGATGCGCCTCATCGCAGAGGGCGGTGAGGGTTTCCTGGTCCATGCTGGTGAGGTCGGGCTCCATGTCGTAGCGCCAGCCGTCGGTGAAGACCTTGAAGACGCCGGGCTTGTAGGCAGCGAGTTTCCGCACGGCGGCGCGGGCGGCCTCCGGGGTGACGACTTCATGGGTATGGATCTCGGCCCAGCCGCCCTCCGTGCCGTGGCCGTGCGGGGTGGAGAGACGAGCGGAGAGCACGAGGCGAGGGCCGGCGACAGCGCCGAGGCGAAGGAGGCGGTGGACGGGCTCGTGCTGTTCCACGTCGAAGCTGAAGTCGACCACGGTGGTGACGCCGGCGAAGAGGTAGGACTGGGCGTTCTTGACCCAATCGACGCGATCGTTGGAAGCGGCGCCGGCGCCCGCGCGGAGATGCGTATGGAGGTCAAAGAGGCCGGGGAGGAGGGTGTGCCCGGAGGCGTCGATGACGCGGGCGCCGGCGGGGGGCGGGGCGGCGGTGACGGCGTCAATGCGGTCTCCGCGGATGATGACGGTAGCCTTACGGGGCGCGGCGCCGGCGCCATCGATCACGGTGGCATTCGTGATCGCGACCACGCCGGAGGGCTGCGCCTGGGCGAGCGCGAGCGACGCGGCGAGGGCGGCAGCGAGTTTCATCGCCAGGCCACCAAGCCGGGGAGCCCCTGCTTGCGCAGCGCTTCATTCCATTGGGCGACGTTGGCGGACATAGCCGCGGAAACGGCCTTGGACTGTTCGCCGTACCGGGCTTCCAGCTCGGCGAGGTAGGCGGACTGCGCGGCGGTGGGGGCGGCGTTGGGCCCGTCCACCTGGTTATACAGGGCGTTCAGGTTATCAATGAGGGCGGGCGCGGAATCGAGGCGGCCTCGCCCGGCCTTCTTGCCGATCTTGTTCAACTGGGCTTCCAGTTCCTTACGGGCGGCGGCGATGAGTTGGGCCGCTTCCTTGGCGGCGGCGGGCGGCAGATCCTTCGACAGCTTGTCCATCTGCTCCAACTGGGTGTCCACCGAGTCCATCCGCTTCAGCAGTTGATTCGCGCCGGAGACCATGTCGCGCAGTTTCAACCCGGCCTTGTGCTGTGTTTCGAGTTCCGCCGCCGGGACGGTGAGGGTCGGGTCCAGGCGCACTTCCACCTTGCGCTCCATGGTCTTCGACCCGGCGGTGAGGCGGACGGTGTAGAGGCCGGGGGTGACCTGCGGCCCACGGGGTCCGCCGAAGAACTCCCGCTCGGTGTCCGTGGGTTCGGTTCGCACGACGGGTCCCTGGACGCGCAGATCCCAGTTGGTGCGATTGAGGCCGGCGAGGCGAGGGAGGCGGTCCTTGAGTTCGCGAATCACTTTGCCGGAGGCGTCGAGGATCTCGATCTTGAGCGGCTCGTCTTTCTTCAGTTCGGACTTCAGATAGTAAGTGAGGAGCGCGCCGTAGGGCGGATTGGGGCCGGTGTAGGCTTTCCTGCCGATGCCGTAGCGGGTGAAGCGGGTGGTGAAGCGGAGGGCGGGGCGGGGGTCGAACAGGTGGGCGTCGGCGGCGGCGATCTCGGCGGTCATCTGTTGAATGGGCGCCGCGTCGTCGAAAATCATGATGCTGCGGCCGTGGGTGCCGAGGATGAGGTCGTTCTCGCGCGGGTGGACGACGATGTCGTGCACAGCGACGCGCGGGAGGTTTTCCATCCAGAGCGGCTGCCACTGTTCGCCGCCGTTCCAGGAGGCGTAGAGGCCGAGTTCGGTGCCCGCGTACAGCAGCCTCGCGTTCTTCGGATCCTCGCGGACGATGTGCACGTAGGCGGTATCGGGGAGTCCGGCGGTGAGACGGGTCCAGTTCTTCCCGGCGTCGGTGGTCTTGAAGATGAGCGGGCGGTAGTCGTCGAGCAGGTGGGCGTCGAAAGAGACGTAGGCTGTGTCGCGGCCAGTGCGGGAGGGCTCGACGTGGGAGACGGGGGCGAAGGCGGGGACGCCGGGAACATTCTTGGCGAGATTGTTCCAGGTCTTGCCGCCGTCGGCGGAGAGTTGGAGGTTGCCGTCGTCGGTACCGACCCAGATGACGCCCGCGGCGGCGGGGGATTCGCCGACGGAGATGATGGTGTTATTGTTCTCGGCGGTGGAGTTATCGAGCCAGACGGGGCCGCCGGCGGGTTTCAGCTTCTCCGGGTTATTGGTGGTGAGATCGGGGGAGATGGGCTCCCAGGACTTACCGAAATCGCGGGACTGAAAGAGGAAATTCGAACCGAAATAGAGAGTGGTTTTGCCGTGAGGAGAGGGGACGATGGGGGTATTCCAATTGAAGCGGTATTTGAGGTTCTGGACCCAGTCGTTTTTCGGCTGGGGGCTGACCATCTGCTGCTCGCGCGTCCGCATGTTAGTGAGCATGATGCTGCCGCCCTGTGATTCGGAGACGAACAGATCGGGGTTATCGGGGTGGGAGACGACATGGAAGCCATCGCCGAAGGAGACCATGGTGAAGTCGTCGTTGAGGATGCCGGCGGGTTCGCGGGTACGGGAGGGACCGGACCAGGTGCCGTTATCCTGGAGGCCGCCGGTGACGTGATAGAAGGGGAGGCGTTGATCGGCGTGGATCTGGTAGAACTGGCCGAGGGGGATGTTAGTAACCGGTTCCCAGGTATTGCCGCGGTCATAAGTGACGGCGATACCGCCATCCTGTCCTTGCCACATGCGGCTGGGGTTCGTGGGATCGATCCATAAGGAGTGATAGTCGATGTGGGTGCCGCCGACGATGTTACGCCAGGTCTTGCCGGCGTCGATGGAAACGAGCAGGTTGGAAGCGACGGCGTAGACGCGGTTTTCGTCGGTGGGATCGACGCGGAGGTCGGAGTAATAGAAGCCGCGGGAGACAACCTCGCGATTGCGGGTGGTTTCGCGCCAGTTTTCGGCGGCGTCGTCGGAGCGGTAGAGGGTGCCTTCGAAGGATTCGGCGGTGATGTAGACGACGGAGGGCCTGGAAGGTGCGACCTTGACGCCGAGGCGGCCGAGGAGTTTGGGGAGGCCTTTGGAGGACTTGGTCCAGGTCCGGCCGCCGTCGATGGATTTCCAGATGCCGCCCTGTTCGCTGCCGGAGGTGTGGGTCCAGGGTTTGCGTTCGAACTTCCAAAGGGCGGCGTAGAGGACGTTGGGATTCTTGGGATCGACGTCGAGGTCGGAGCAGCCGTGCTGGTTGTCGAGGTAGAGGGTTTTGCGCCAGGTGGCGCCGCCGTCGGTGGTCATGAAGACGCCGCGGTCCTCACTGGGGCCGGCCTGACGGCCGACGGCGCAGACCCAGGCGGTATCGGTGGCCAGGGGATTCACGAGGACGCGCGCGATGTGGAGGGTATTGGCGAGCCCGAGGTGTTTCCAGGTTTTTCCGCCGTCGACGGACTTATAGACGCCGTTGCCGAAGGAGACGGAGTTGCGCATATTGGCTTCGCCGGAGCCGAGCCAGACCACTTCGGAGTTGGTGGGGTCAAGCGCAAGATCGCCGACGGAGTAGGAGCCTTCGCGGGTGAAGAGGGCGGACCAGGTGAGGCCGCCGTTGACGGTTTTCCAAAGGCCGCCGCCGCCGGTGCCGACGTAGAGGATATTCGGATTTCCGGGGACGCCTTCGACGTCGGTGGTGCGGCCGCCCATGTTCGCGGGGCCGATGGCGCGGAATTGCAGGCGGTCGAAGAGTTTGACGTCCACCTGGGCGGTGGCGAGCGCGGCGGCGAGGACACTGAGAGCGAAGGGGCGGATGACCATATATGGGATCTAGGGTCCCTCGGGCCGGAGGGCTCCGTCAAGCGCCAAGGGCTTGGGGGGCTGCGATTTGCTGACAAGTGCAAATCCGGGGTGACAGGCGGGGGCGGGGCACGTCCAAGCGGGCTATGAGGGGACTGCTGTGTGTTTTCGTTTGGGTCTCGATGGCTGGGGCCCAAGAGCGTTTTTCGCCGTTCGAGCGGCTGGGGCGAGCCTACCGGTTTGTGAACAGCATCGCGTTCTCGCCGGACGGCAGGGAGATGTACTTTGCGCTGCTGCACCGGGAAGTGCTGAAGGCACGTGGGGAGGAGGTGCCGGAGTCGGCGCCCGAGGTTTGCCTGTATCGGTCGGTGTTCGACGGGCGGCGGTGGCAGGACCCGGAGCTGGCGCCGTTTTCGGGCACGGCGCACGAATACGAGCCGGCGTTGTCGCCCGACGGGCGGCTGCTGGTGTTCCAGTCCAACCGGGAGGGAAAGACGAACCGGCTGTGGGCGGTGCGGCGGAAGAACGGGAGGGCAGGGTGGTCGGCCGCATTTGAACTGAGCGGGATCAACGGAGCGGCGGGGGCGAGTTATTCGACGATCGCGCGGGACGGGTCGATCTTCTTCATCAAGGACGATGGGGCGGCGCCGGGGCGGCCGAACTACAACATTCACCGGGTGCGTTCGCACGCGGCCGGGGCGTCGGAGGCGGTACCGCCCGCGGCGACGGAGGCGGGGGAGAGCGACCCGTTCGTGGGGCCGAAGGGCGACTACCTGATCTTCACGCGATTCGACGCTGCGCGATGGCAGGAGACGTGCGACCTGTATATGGCGTTCCGGCACAAGGGGGTGTGGAGCGCGGCGGTTCCCCTGACGGAGATCAATACGGCGGGGGCGGCGGACTACGCGGCGACGGTATCGCCGGATGGGCGGTGGCTGTATTACCAATCGGGGCGCGTGTTTCAGCGGCGTCCGTTTGAGCCGGTATGGCGGCGGGCGCGGGAGGCCGCGCTGCGTGCGCGGCCAGCGGTGTGAGGCTGCCGGGGCGTGGCGTCGATCGGAAAGAGGGGTAGAATCAAGGTTGCTATGGTGGAGATCCAACCGATCCGCGTGCAGATCGATCGTGAGGACGATGGCAGGATCCTGGCCTCGGTTCCCGACATTCCGGGTGTGATGGCCTACGGCGCCAGCGAAGCAGAGGCGGTTCGCAAGGTCAAGGCCATCGCGCTGCAGGTATTGGCGGATATGATCGATTGCGGCGAGGATGTACCAGAACCTCTCAAGGCGCTCTTTGCGGCGTGAGCGTCTGGCGCGCAACGAAGGCCAGAAGAGTGTACGCCGCCTTGATGCGCATCGGCTGGACCCTCAAGAAGCAAGTTGGATCCCATCGGAAGCTTCAGCGTCCCGGGTGGCCGCATTTCACATTCTGTTTCCACGACCACGAAGAGATTGGGCCTGCGGCGTTGGCGAAGATCGGCAAGGATGCCGGCCTTCGTCCTGAAGACCTTTGAACCCGCGGGGCAAGCCGCGGATGGCCGCGGACAGGGTAGCATGGGGCTTCGTGAGATCGACGATCATGGCATTGCTCGCAGTGGCCGGCGGGCTGTGGGCGGAGGATTGGCCGGAGTGGAGAGGCGCGGGGCGGCAGGGGGTCTGGAGGGAGACCGGGCTGGTGGAGCGGCCGCCGCGCGAACTGGTGGTGAAGTGGCGGAGGGCGGTGGGGGCGGGCTATTCGGGGCCCTCGGTGGCAGGCGGGCGTGTTTTCCTGATGGACTTCTCCAAGGGCGCCGGGACGCGGGTGACGGAGCGCGCGTTGTGCCTGGATGAGGCGAGCGGGAAGCCGCTCTGGGAGCGGACCTGGGAGGCCGATTACCGGGGGCTGGACTACGCGAACGGGCCGCGGGCGACGCCGACGGTGGACGGCGACCGGGTGTACGTGTTGGGGGCGAAGGGGGCGCTGCGGTGCCTTCGGGTGAGGGACGGAGCGGAGGTGTGGGGCACGGATTTCGTGCGCGATTTCGGGGCGGCCGTGCCGGGGTGGGGGATGTCGAGCGCGCCGTTGGTGGTGGGATCGCGCCTGGTGGCGGTGGTGGCGGGGAAGGGCGCGTCGAAGGTGGTGGCGTTCGACAAGGGAAGCGGGGCGGTGGTGTGGCGGGCGCTTTCAACGGAGGACTCGGAACCGGGGTATTCGCAGCCTGTCCTGGTGCGGGCGGGCCGGAGCGAACAGGTGGTGGTGTGGCACGCCGGAGCGTTGGAGTCACTGGAGGCGGCAACGGGGCGGGTGGTGTGGTCGCAGCCCTTCCGGATCACGATGAACACGCCGATCGCGACGCCGGCATGGAGCGCGCCGCACCTGCTGGTGTCGGGCTTTTTCAACGGCGCGCGGATGATGGAACTGAGCGAGCGAGGCGAGGCGCGGCTGGCCTGGGCGAGCGCGGACGGCGGGAACGAGATCAAGAGCGACAAACTGCACGCGCTGATGAGCCAGCCGGTGATCGAGGGTGAGTTCGTGTACGGGATTTGCAGCTACGGGCAACTGCGGTGTTTGCGGCGGCAGACGGGGGAGCGGGTGTGGGAGACGCAACGGGCGACGGTGGAGAGGGCGAGAAACGTATCGGCGTGGCTGGTGCGGGAGGGGTCTCGGGTGTGGATCTTCAACGACCGCGGGGAACTGGTGCTGGCGAAGCTGAGCGGCGCGGGGTATGAGGAGTTGGGGCGGGTCCGGGCGATCGAACCGACGTCGCCCGCGGGCGGGCGGAGGGAACTGGGGGCGGTGGTGTGGGCCCATCCGGCGTTTGCGAACCGGCATGTGATTGCGCGCAACGACCGGGAGGTAGTGCGCCTGTCGCTGGCCGCGCGCGACTACCGCTGAATCAAGCGCACGGGGCCGAGCAGGCCCGACGTACGCAGCGGGTACTTGTCGTTCGGGAGCGACTCAAAGGGCATGGACCAGCCGGTGGGGAGTTTGGTGATGTTGGTGCGGTAGCGGCGGTCCGGGCGGGGGCGGCGGGCGTCGCCGACGAGGGCGTTGGGCCAGGAGTTGGCGACCTCGACGGTGAGTTTGTTGGCGCCCGGGCGGAGTAAGTCGGTGACTTCGACTTCGAAGGGGGGCGTCCAGGCGGAGCCGGCCTCCTGGCCGTTCAGCGAGACTCGGGCGAGTAACTCGACCTGGCCTAAGTCGATGTATGTTCGCGCCGACTTACTCGAAGGTTGATAGGTAAACTCCGTTTCATACTTCGCGACGCCGGAGAAGAAGCGGATCTCTTCGTCCCCGGCGGCAGACCAGGAAGAAAGCGACTGGAAGGTGGCGGTTCGGGCGCCGGCGAAGTCGACGCGCCAGGGTCCGTTTACGGGGAGGGAGGACCCGGCTGCGCCGCGGGTGTCACGGGAGGGCGGGGTTGCGCCGGAGACGAGGAAGAGAGATCCGTAGGGCGGGAGGGAGACTTCGGCCGGGCGGTCCACGGGAAGGACCTCGAGGGTTACGGGATTCCAGGAGGCGCGGGCGGGGCTGCGGAGGCGGAGGCTGGCGCGAAGGGGCTGGGCGGAGGTATTGCGCACAAAGTAGATGTCGCGGCTGCCGTCGCGGCGATGGATCCAGTCAATCGGCGCGCCGGCGGGAAACTCGAGGTCCGGGGCGATCCGTCTGGATTGGAGCACTTCGAGAGGCGTGCGGTTGGAGACGACCCGGGGCCAGAAGCGGTCCGCGAGGCGCCGGACCTCGGAGTCTCGGATTTCGGGTCGGGAGAGTCCGGGGGCGCGAAGGGGCTTCACTTTGCCGAGGATCAGGGCGCCGGCGTCGAGGAGGCGCCCGATCCGCGCGAGGATCTCGGGCCGCATGGTTTCCTCGTCCGGGAGAACGAGTAACTCGTAGGACGGCCCGTGGGGGAGGACGATGCGCCCGTTCCTGGCTTCGAGTTTGTGAAGGAGGATATCGGCATTGACGACGTCGTAATCGTAGCCGGGACCCAGGCCGGGCGGAATCGACTTAGCGGGGACGAAGTTCGGGGCGAGGTCTCCGTAGTAATACAGGACGTCGGCCACGAAGACGCCCTGTTGCAGGAGGTAACTGACGCGGGCGAGATAGTCATGCCAGGGAGCGGAGAGGGGCCACCAGGGGAGTTCTTCGCTGATCTGGGTACCGAAGCCGTAGATGTTACCGGGGCGGCCGGCGGCGCGGGGGGTGTGGGGGAAGGTGTGATAGACGATGCGGTTGAGCCCTTCGCAGAAGGCGCGGTCGGCGTCGGGCTTGAGTTCGGCGGGGCCTTCCTGCCAGAGATAGACGCTGGTGAAGGCCTCGGCTTCGACAAACTTCTTGTTGTAAATGTGGGCGGCAGAGGCGACGCCCTTGACGACCTGGACGGTATCCGGCGGATGGTTGGGATTGGAGTACTTGTGCCAGAACTCACCGCGGAGAACGTCGAGCGCGCCGGAGGAGCGAAGCGATTCAAAGGGGCAGTTATGGATGGGGGCGCCGGGGCCGGCGGCTTCGGCGGCAAACCGGATGCCGTGGCGGTGGCAGACCTCGGCGCCCTTCTGATAGTGAGCCTCGATGATCAGGTCGGAAAGCAGGCGGGCGTAGTCGGCCTGGAAGCGCGAGGTGGTTTGCGGGCTGCCGACGATGCGGCCGTCGAGGGCGGGAAGGAAGGGCAGGATGGAGTAACCGAAGCGAGTGGAGAACTCCTGAGCAAGGCGGGGCGTCCAGAGGTTGCCTTGAACTTCGTAGCTGTCGGTGTAGAGGTAGCGGAGCGCGGTCTTCGAGAGTGGGCCGAGTTCGGCGGTGAGCAATCGAATGAAGTGTTCGAGGTGGGCTTCGGTGGCTTCGGGATTGAAGTGGTCAATCATCGGGCCGGCGGAGTTGTCGGAGTTGGAGATGAGCGGCTGGCCGGTGTTGGTGCAGACGTAGCGGGTGATGGTCCAGCGGCCGGCCGGGGCGTTCCAGGAGGTTTGGCCGGTGAGGTCGACGACATCGCGGGGCCCGATGGCCTGAGCGCCGGCGGGGGTGGCGAGGAGGGCGACGTCGCGGTGGAAGACGGGGAGACCATCGGCGCCGCGTGCGAGGATCAGTGGGCGGCGGCGGCCGGAGGTGGGCGGATCGAGATCGGGGAACGGCAGGTCGAGCGAGTGGGCACCGGGGCCTTCGACGGTGCGCGTGGAGCGGAACAAACCCATGGTCCGATGTTCCGGACGGACCCAATCCCCTCCGGCATTCCAGCCGCTGGAGATGATGAGGCCGATGTCCATGCCGATCCGGCCGGCTTCGCGAATGGCGTGGGCGATGGCGCGTGTGGATTCGGGGCCCATGAAGGGGGGGCCGGCGGGCACGACCTTGTGCTCATCCTGGACGTAGGTGACGTCCCAGATATCGAAGCCGCCCATGCCCTTGGCGTGGGCTTCTTCGAGTTCGCGGGTGATTTCGGCGTGGTCGAAGTTGCCGTTGACCCAGCACCAGAAGGCGCGTGGGCGGGCTTCGAGGGGAGGGCGGAGGAAGCCGGAGAGGAGCGGATCGGTGGTGGCCTCGGGTTGGGCGACGACTCCGGCGGCGGAGGCGGCGGCGGTGAAGAGGAAGTGGCGGCGTTGCATATATCGGAGAAGGCGGTCCTTTTCACCATACTCCAGCGATCAGGCGGTAGCGGATGCGACGCGGGAAGGTCTCTGGGCGTAGAGACGCAGTTTCTGTGGAATTTCGCACTGTGGGTGTCGTGGAAACCCGCAACTGGGCCGGTGGCACCCACGCAAACGCTGTCTTCCAGATTGGCCAGCAACGTGTAAGGGTGCCCGGGCAGATTCGCCGGTAACAGGAGGCCTCCATGAAAGAGGCTGTGCACCTGGTTCGGCTCGCGGCACTATTGGTGGCCGCAGTCGCGGTATTTGCGTTGGTCCGGGAGGCCATGGTGCCTGCCGGGTTTGGCCGGTACGGGCACTACCGTGCCGGCGCGCTGGCGGACGCCCAGGCGCATCCGATTGTCTATGCGGGGCGGGCGGCGTGCGGAGACTGTCACGGGGACGCTCTACAGGCGTTACGCGGATCGCGCCACGGGAAGATCGGGTGCGAGGCATGCCACGGTCCGCTGGCGGGCCACGCGGCGGCGCCGGAGCGGGTGACGGTGAAGCTGCCTGGAGTGGTGGCCCTCTGCACGGGCTGTCACGAGAAGATCGCCGCGCGGCCGAAGACGATCCCGCAGGTGGTGTCGCGAGAGCACTCGGGCGGGGAGTCGTGCAAGAGCTGCCACCAGCCCCACAATCCAAAGGTGGGAGGGTAGGGCGCGATGGAGAACCGACGGGAGTTTCTGGGACACATCAAGAAGCTGCTGCTGGTTTCGCCGGCGGCGGGGATGTTTCTGGATCACATTTTCGCGGACGGACCGGCGCCGGAATCGAAGTACGACATGGCCGCGCATTACTGGGCGATGAGCATCGACATCGACCAGTGCATCGGGTGCGGGAACTGCGTGGCGGCGTGCGCGAAGGAGAACGGCGTACCGGAGGGGTACTTCCGGACGTGGGTGGAGCGGTACTCGGTGGACGAATGGCCGGAGGAGCATCCGCGGGTGGAGTCACCCGACGGGGGCAAACAAGGATACGGCGAAGCGGCGAAGCCGGGGGCGAAGAACTTCTTTGTGCCGAAGCTGTGCAATCACTGCGAGAAATCGCCGTGCGTGCAGGTATGCCCGGTGGGCGCGACGTTCGAATCTCCGGACGGCGTGGTGCTGGTAGACAAGAGTTACTGCCTGGGGTGCCGGTACTGCGTGCAGGCCTGTCCCTATGGGTGCCGCTATATTCTGCCCGGTGAGCACGTGGTGGACAAATGCACGTTTTGTTACCACCGGATCACGCGGGGTCTGACGACGGCGTGCGCCGAGACGTGCCCGACGGGGGCGCGGACGCTGGCGGACCTGAAGGACCCGAAGGATCCGATCCACGAGTTCCTGCGGACGAACAGCGTACAGGTGCTGAAGCCGCACATGGCGACGCGGTCAAAGCTCTACTACCGGGGGCTGGATCACTCAGTGCGCTGAGGAGGCGACGTGCAGGCAGACGGGTTTCTGTATCCGAACGAAGTGGAGTTGCAATGGAGCGTGCTCATCGTCCTCTATCCCTACATCACCGGCCTGGTGGCGGGGGCCTTCATTTTAGCCTCGCTCGAGCGTGTGTTTCGCGTGCAGGCGGTGAAGCCGACCTACCGACTGGCTCTGCTCACGGCGTTGGCGTTCCTCATCGTCGCGCCGCTCCCTTTGCAGTTGCACCTGGGGCATCCGGAGCGTTCGCTCGCGATGTATCTGACGCCGCATCGGTCTTCGGCGATGGCGATGTTCGGGTTCGTGTATCTGTGGTACCTGCTGATTGTGCTGGTGGTTGAGATCTGGCTGGAGTACCGGCGGGACATCGTGGAAACGGCGGCCGCGTCGACGGGACTGAAGCGGTGGGCATATTCGGCGATGAGTTTGTGGTCGAGCAATGTGAGTCCGCGGTCGCTGGCGATCGACGACCGGGTGGGGTACGCGGTGACGGTGATCGGGATTCCGTCGGCCTTCCTGCTGCACGGGTATGTGGGGTTCATCTTCGGATCGGTAAAAGCGAACCCGTGGTGGTCGACGCCGCTGATGCCGATCGTGTTTCTGTTTTCGGCGATGGTGTCGGGCATAGCCTTGGTTCTGCTGATGTACATGGCGGCGATGAAGGCGCGGCGGGAGCCGCTGGACATGGGGTGCATCGACACCATCGCGCGGTACCTGTTTTACATTTTCGTGATCGACTTTGCGCTGGAGATGCTGGACCTGATTCACCGGATCTACGAAGCGGATGAATCGTTCCGGAGCCTGGACTTCATGGTGCAGACGCATCTGTTCGTCCCGCACATCGTCGTGCAGATCGGGCTGGGGACGGTGGTTCCGCTGGCGATGCTGGCGGCGACGCAGTTGTTCCGCATGGGCGAGAGGCGGCGGACGGCGCTGTACGCCGGGGCGAGCGCGCTGACGCTCGTCGGGATTTTCGCGATGCGGTGGAACGTGGTGATCGGGGGGCAGTTGTTCTCCAAGAGCTTCCTTGGCTACACGACATACAAGATGGACTTCGCGACGCGCGAAGGCTTGTTACCGGCGATCATACTGATGATCTTGCCGTTCCTCATACTTTGGGGGCTGATGAAGATCTTGCCCCCGTGGATGCCGCCGGAAGGTAAGTCAGGAGGCCACCATGGAGGACTCCCGGAGCGAGTTACTGCTGCAGGTTAGAGAGCTGCGGCGGGATCTGGAACGGTTTCAACGGCGGCTTGGGGAGATTGAAGCCGCCGCGACTCGGGATGACGGGGACGAGGGCGGCTACGAGCCGGAGGTGGTAGCTGCTCCCGGAGGCGGGAGCGCGGCGCTGGCGCCCCAGACCGCGGCATTGGCGCCATTATTCGGGTGGGCGTTTCTGGGGCTCTCCGGCGCGTATCTACTTCGCGCGGCCACGGAAGCAGGCACCGTGCCGATGCTGGCCGGCGTGGCGGCGGGAGTGATCTACTCGGGCTGGTGGCTGCTTCTGGCCGCCCGCGTGGCGGCTTCGAAACCGGTGGCCACGACGGTGTACGCGGTGACGGGCGTGCTGGTGCTGGCGCCTCTGCTGTGGGAGGCGACGATCCGGTTCCAGGTGTTCAGCGCGACGGCGGCCTCGGTGGTGCTGGTTGCCTTCGCGGCGTTCGGCCTGGCGGTGGGCTGGCGGCACAACCTGACGGGGATCGCCTGCGTGGCGACGCTGACCGGGCTATTCACTCCGATGGCGCTGTTCCGGGAGACGCACGACGGCGCGGCCTGGGCGATGAGCGTGCTGGCGATCGCGGCGGCGGTGGAGTTTTCGGCCTGCCGGGACCATTGGCTGGGGCTGCGATGGATCGCCGCGGGGGTGGCGGATGTCACGGTGCTTCTGTTGACCGTGCTGGTGACGCTCCGGGCGGATCAGACGTACGCCGCGCCGCCATTCGTGTTGGGGGCTCAGATCGCGCTGCTGCTGATCTACCTGGCGAGCACGGTGGACCGCACGGTGATTCGCAAGCTGCCCATCACGTGGTTTGAGGTTGTCCAGGCGGGAGCGGCGTTTCTGGTCGGCGTGGGCGGGGCGCTGCGGCTGGCGGACACGACGGTGATCGGCTGGATGCCGGTGGGCATTTTCTGCCTGGCGGCGGCCGCGGCCTGCTATGCGATCTCCTTTGCGTTGCTGGAGCGGCCATCTCTGCCGAGCCGGAACTTCTACGCCTATTCGACGTACGCGCTGCTGCTGACGATGGCCGGTTGCAGGGTGCTGGCGGCAGGGGAGCGGGTAGCCCTGGCGTGGGCTTTGCTCGCGCTGTGCCTGATGACGGTGGCCCTGATGACCGGGCGGCGGACGCTCAAGCTACATGCCTCGGCGATGCTGGCGTTGGCGGCAGGGGCGGCGGGCGTAGCACAGACGGCGTGGGGGGGCGTACTGGGGACGCCCGGCGCAACGCCGGGGCTGAGTTACTTCGCGGTGCTCGGTTCGGCGCTGACGGTCTATGCGGCGATCCTGTTCTTCGGCCGGCGCGGGGACTCGGCGGCGAC
>DALYJJ010000156.1:0-13462 GCA_031969915.1 Bryobacteraceae bacterium
GTAGGCACCGAACAGCCGGAGTTCGACTATCCCGCCGGCTCCGACAACGCGCACACCAAGTACACCGGCAAAGGCGGCATTCCGATCGGGAACTTCGGTACGCGCCTCGCCGCCGCCGTCGCCCGCGGCGACTGGAACCTTCTGCTCACGGGCTACCTGACCCCGCAGAGCCGGATGCTGATCCGCCGCGACGTTCGCGACCGCGTGCGGCACATCGCCGGGTTCCTGGAATGGGAGAACGATCCCTACCTCGTGCTCACCGAGGAGGGCCGCCTGGTGTGGATGATCGACGGCTACACCACCTCCGACGCCCACCCGTATTCGCGGCTGCTCAACCTGGAGTCCTTCGGGCGCCTGAACTACCTGCGCAACTCGGTGAAGGCCACTGTGGACGCCTATGACGGCTCCGTCCACCTGTATGTCTTCGATCCCGCCGACCCGGTCTTGCAAGCCTATCGGCAGCTCTTTCCCCAACTCCTGGAGCCGGCCGCGGCAATGCCCGCCGACCTGCGCGCGCACGCCCGTTACCCGGAGGTCGTGTTCCGCGTGCAGGCCGAGATCTACCGGACCTTTCATATGCAGGACCCGGAGGCCTTCTATAACAAGGAGGATCTCTGGGACGTTGCGCGCAATCTGCAAGGGCCCGGGGCGCGGCCCGAGCCGGTTGCGCCCACCTACATCGTTGCGTCGCTGCCGGACCGGAATGAACCCGAGTTCCTGCTGGTGATGCCGTTCACGCCGCGGAGCAAGGACAACCTGATCGGGCTGATGGTAGCCCGCAACGATGGAGGGAGCCTCGGCGAACTGGTGTTTCTCAAGCTCTCCAAGAACCAGTTGGTGCTCGGCCCGATGCAGGTGGAGGCGCGCATCAACCAGGATCAGAACATTTCCAAGGACCTCACGCTTTGGAACCAGCAAGGCTCGCAGGTGCTGCGAGGGCAGATGCTCACGCTGCCGGTGGAGAACACCTTCCTGTACATCGAGCCCATTTACATCCAGGCCGCCGAAGCGCGCATGCCGCAATTGAAGAAGGTGGTGGTGGCCCTCGGCAACCGGTTGATCTACACGGACACCTACGAGCAGGCGCTCGCGGAACTCGCCGCGGGCGCGCCTTCGCCCACGCTCCAAAGCGCCGCGGCGCCCCCGCCGGCGCCCGGGACCGCCGCGGCTTCGGCATCCCCCGACGCCGCCGGCGGCAAAACCATTGACACCATCCGGTACCACTTGAAACGCTACCGCGAGTTCGCATCGCAGGGTAAGTGGGCTGAGGCGGGGCGCGAACTGGAGGCGGTAGAGGCCGCCGCCGGCCGGCGGTAGCCGGCCGAGCCAAGACCTCACTTCCGGCCGAATAACCGCCTGAAGTGTGACCCAGAGCACACTGAGCACACTGTACTCCGTCCCTATTGCCGCCGCCAGATTCCGCCGATCCCTAAGGAAAGACAATGCCGCTGCTTGCCCGCTTGCACATCGCATTCGTGGTTGGTCTCGGCCTGCTGATCCTGCTCTCGGGATTCGTGTTCTGGAGCAGCGAGCAGCCGATTCGGTTCCTCGCGTATCTGATCGTGGCCGGGTTGGCGTCGGGCCTGAAGATCTCGCTACCCACCGTCACGGGGACGCTCTCGCTGAACTTTCTGTTCGTGCTGGTCGGCTTGCTGGATCTGTCGGGGACGGAGACCCTGTTCCTCGGCACGTCCACCACGCTGCTGCAATGCCTGATCTCGCGGGATCGCAAGGCGACCGGACTGCAAACGCTTTTCAATGTCTGCCACGCCGCGCTGGCCATCAAGCTCGCTCACGTGGTCTATGTTTCGGATCTGCTGACGCGGCTGGACGCGGTGGCCCCGGCGCGAATGGTCCTGGCCACAGCCACGCTCTTCCTGATCACCACGTTCCAGGTGGCTGCGGTGAAGGCCTGGACCGGGCGCCGCAGTCTGGCTGAAACGTGGCGCGAGCACGTGTGGTCGTTCCCCTACTACATGGGCGGCGCCGTCTGCGCCGGCTTCTTCAGCCTTCTGAGCCGCGCGGCCAGTTGGCAGGTTTCTCTCCTGTTGCTGCCGGTTGGCTATTTGCTGTACCGCTCGTACCGGCTTTACATTTCGCGCATGGAAGCGGAAAAGGGCCACGCGGAAGAACTGGCGTCATTGCACCTGAGGACGATCGAGGCGCTCGCCATGGCGATCGAGGCCAAAGACCACGCGACGCACGATCACTTGCAGCGAGTGCAAGTCTATGCGCTCGAGGTGGGTCGCGAACTCGGACTGCGGGGTTCCGACCTGGATGCTCTTCAGGCTGCCGCCCTGCTGCACGACATCGGAAAGCTCGCGGTTCCCGAGCACATCATCTCGAAGCCCGGCCGCCTCACCCGGGAAGAGTTCGAGAAGATGAAGATCCATCCGGTGGTGGGAGCGGAAATTCTCGAGCGCGTACGCTTCCCCTATCCGGTTGTCCCCATCGTGCGCTCGCATCACGAGAAATGGGACGGGACTGGTTATCCGGACGGCCTCAAGGGTGAGGAGATCCCGATCGGCGCGCGTGTCCTTGCCGCCGTCGATTGCCTCGACGCGCTCGCGTCGGACCGCCAGTACCGCCTGGCGATGCCGCTCGCGGCAGCCATGGACGTGGTCAAGTCGCAAGCGGGGCAGTCGTTCGATCCGGCGGTAGTCGCCGTCCTGGAGCGCCGCTATCCGGAACTGGAGGCCATCGCCCGCCAGCGCGCCGCCGAATCGCCGGGCCCGCTCAACGTCGATCTGCACGTCGAGCGCGGTGCTGCGCCGGCGGCCGGCTTCGAGGCGGTGTCCCAGCCCACCGATACCCGGCAGTTGGTTGACTTCCTGAATTCGATCGCCGACGCCCGTCACGATGTGCAGGCTCTGTTTGAACTCACGCAGGAACTGGGCAGTTCGCTGAGCCTCGACGAAACGCTATCGGTTCTCGGCATGCGTCTCAAGCGCATCGTGCCCTACGATGCGATGGCCGTATACATCCGCCACGACAACACGCTGACCCCGGAATTCGTCACCGGCGACAATTTCCGCCTCTTCTCGTCGCTCTCCATTCCCGTCGGCCAGGGCCTGGCGGGCTGGGTCGCGGAGAACCTGAAACCGATCGTCAACGGCAACCCTTCGGTGGAGCCCGGCTACCTCAACGACCCCAACAAGTTCAGCACGCTGCGGAGTGCGCTCGCCGTTCCGCTCGAAGGGGTCGCCGGCGTGGTCGGAGTCCTTTCCCTGTACGCCGCGGCCAAGGACGCCTTCACACGCGACCAGTTGCGCATCGTCGAGGCGATCGCGGGCAAGGCCGCGCTTGCCATCGAAAATGCACTCCGCTACCGCCAGGCCGAAACCTCGGCCACCACCGATTACCTCACCGGCCTCCCCAACGCCCGGTCGCTGTTCGTGCACCTGGAAGGCGAACTGTCGCGCGCCCGGCGCTCGGGCGGCTCGCTCGCGGTCATCGTCTGCGATCTCGACGGTTTCAAGAAGGTCAATGACCGGTACGGCCACATCGAGGGGAACCGGGTGCTCAAACTCGTCGCCAATGGCCTGAAGGCCTGCTGCCGCGACTACGATTGCGTTGCCCGGATGGGCGGCGACGAGTTCGTTCTGGTCATGCCGGATCTCACCGCCGAAGCGGCGGACGCCGCTGTCGATCGCCTGCGAAGTGTCGCGCTGGAGGCGGGTCTCGCCGTCTGCGGCGAAGCGATCGTCGGGCTCAGCGCCGGCGTGGCGCTCTACCCGGGCGATGGAGACGGCGCCGAACTCCTGCTCGCCATCGCCGACCGCCGGATGTACGGTGCCAAGCCCGCCCGCACCGGCCTCCACAAAGCCGTCACTGCCGTCACCGCCGTCACGTAAATCCCTTGGATTTTTTTGGAAACCGCGGGCCGGTTCCAGCGTAGTAACTTCCATGGGAAGCTATGTGGCGGACCTCCGCTTTGCCGTGCGCACACTGCTCCGGAGCCCCTTGTTCACCAGCGTCGCCGTTCTCTCGCTGGCGCTCGGCATCGGCGCCAATACGGCCATCTTCACGCTGGTCGATCAACTCATTCTCCGCCTCCTCCCGGTCAAGGACCCTGAACAACTGGTGATGATCTGGACCACCGGCCCGCACATGGGGAGCAATCGGGGTTCGCGGCAGATGTCCTACCCGATGTACCAGGACTTCCAGAAGAAGGCCGAGGCGTTCTCCTTCGTCTTCTGCCGCCGCGCCACGCCGCTTTCCTCCGCGTACGAAGGACGCACGGAGCGCGTCAATGCCGAACTCGTGTCCGGCAACTATTTCCAGGCCCTCGGCGTGGGTGCGGAACGCGGTCGCGTCTTTTCACCGGCCGAGGACGACGTCACCTACAAGGGCCATCCGGTAGTGATTCTGAGCCACCACTATTGGCAGAACCGCTTTGGCCGCGATGAGACGGCGATCGGCAAGAAGATGCTGGTCAACAACTACCCGATGACCATCGTGGGCGTCTCCGCCGCCGGTTTCATCGGGCTCGATCCTTCGTCCTCCCCCGACATCTTCGTCCCCGTCCAGATGAAACCCCTGATGACGCCGGGCTGGGATGACATCGGCGACCGCCGCAGCCAATGGGTTCAGACCTTTGCCCGCAGGAAGCCGGGCTTCACCATCGAATCCGCCACCGCCTCCCTCCAGGTGCTGCTCAGCCAGATCCTGCGCGAAGAGGCCGCCCAGATGCGCACCATCTCGGAGTACTACAAGGAACGCTTCCTCAAACGCACCATTCGCATGGTCCCGGCGGCGGCCGGCTATTCGCAGCTTCGCGAAACCTATGCGGGCGCGTTATGGGTCCTGATGGCCATGGTCGGCTTGGTCCTGCTCATCGCCTGCACCAACGTGGCGAATCTGCTGATCGCCCGCGCGGTGGCTCGCCAGAAGGAGGTCGCTGTCCGCCTCGCCATCGGGGCTTCGCGGACCCAACTCCTCCGACAGTTACTCATGGAGAGCGTTCTGCTCTCGCTGGCGGGAGGCGCGCTCGGTCTCTTTCTTGCCGTGGCGGTGATCCGCGGCCTGCTCAGCTTCATCGCCTCCACCGACTCCCGGATCCTGCTGCGCGCCGAGCCCGATCTCCGCATCCTCGCCTTCACGTTCGTGCTGGCCGTGGTGTCGGGCATCCTCTTCGGCCTCGCTCCGGCGCTCCAGGCGCTGCGACTCGACTTGTGGGACACACTCAAGGACGTCGTCGGCGCCGTCACCGGAGGTAGCGCTTCGGTGCGCCTCCGCAAGGTCCTGGTGACGGCGCAGGTGGCGCTCTCGTTCCTCTTGCTCGCCGGCGCGGGCCTCTTCGTCAAGACCCTGGCCAACCTTAAGTCCACCGAGTCCGGCTTTCGCGACATCGGCAACCTGGTTACTTTCCAGGCGGATCCCGCTTTGAACGGCTATGACATCCCGCGCATTCAAGCCTTCAACCGGCAGGCGCTCGAGGCCATCCGCGCCATTCCGGGCGTCCGGTCCGCGGCCACCGCCGTGGTCTCCGTGCTGGCGGGCGACGAGTGGGACTCTTCCATGTCCGTGGAAGGTCACCGCCAGAAGGACGGCGAAGACATGCAGGCCTTCATGAACGCGGTCTCGCCCGAGTATTGGAAGACCATGGGTATTCGCGTGGCCGAAGGACGTGACTTCGATGCCCGCGACCGGGGCGAGAAACTCCGCTCGGTGATTGTGAACCGCAAGTTTGCGCGGCACTTCTTCCGAGAGAAGAGCCCGCTCGGCCGCCGCGTGGGCTTTGGGGGCGGCCCGGACGCGAAACTCGATCTCGAGATCGTCGGCGTCGTCGAGGATCACCTCTACGAGGGTCCACGCGAGGGTGTCCGGCGCCAGGTCTTCCTTGCCGCGGAGCAGATGGACTACCCGGCCGGCGCCACCTTTTACGTGCGCGCGGAGATCGAATCGAAGGCCGTCTTCGCTGCGGTTCGGGAGGAGATCCGCCAGATCGATCCCGCGCTCCCCATCTACGGCATGAAGACGCTGGAGGGCCAACTCGACGAGACCCTGGGGACCGAGCGGTTGATCGCCGCCCTCTCCGCCGCCTTCGGCGCGCTCGCGACGTTGCTGGCCGCCATCGGCCTTTACGGCGTGATGGCGTTCACCGTCGCGCGCCGTACGAAGGAGATCGGGCTGCGCATGGCCCTGGGGGCCCGGCAGTCCGCTGTGGTGGGGATGGTCCTCAAGGAAGTGCTCCTCCTCCTGGGAGCCGGTCTTGCGCTGGGCATTCCCGCCGCGTACTTCCTGGCGAAATATGTCTCTTCGCAGTTGTTCGGCGTGAAGCCGGACGACGTGGCGATCGCCGCTGCCGCGGCGCTCACCCTGACCCTGGTCGCCACAGCCGCGGGCTTCATCCCCGCCCGCCGCGCCAGCGCGATCGATCCGCTCAACGCCCTGCGGTACGAGTAGCGCGTCAATCGTGCCGCAACACCAGCCGCCGGAACAGATCCTCCAGCGCCTGTTCGGGCGCCTCGCAAAGGCCGGCGTGGACGGCGGACACCTGAATCATGGTGCTTCTCGGCGACACCATCCAGTGGAAACGCTCCCGGCGCGAAAGGCACGCGATGGGGCCCGCCTCCGGATCGCCGGCCGCGATCCGTTCGAAGGCGAAGAGGCGTTCCCGCGCCAGCCCGGCGTCGGCCGAGGGATCCAGCGCTCCGAGCCTTGCGGCATCCAGGTGCACGCGCACGCCCAGGAAGTTGCGCTCCGCGCAAAAGAGCACCACACCCGCATTCACGAACTCCTCCCGTTCGACGCGCGGGACCACGCGCAGGACGGCGTAATCAAACGAGGCGCGCTCGGGCATCTTCCGCCTCCTTCACGAACAAGTCCGACGCCGCCAGCCGGCCGGCCAGGAAGTCGACATAGCCGCCGGCCGGACCGGCCAGCCACTCAGCGGGTGTCGCGCCGACAATCGCCTCCAGCGAGCTCCGCCCGAGCCGAGGACTCAACCGCTCCTGCGCTGCGCCCAGTTCCGACGCCCAGGGCAGCAGAACGTGGTCCTTCACGGCAGCGAAGGGCGATCGCCGGAGCCGCTCGCCGCTCGTCCAGTCGTGCTGGAAGTAGAGCGCCGCGCCGTGGTCGATCAGATGCAGCTTCCGATGCCACCACAGCAGGTTCGGGTTGCGCGCCGTGCGGTCCACGTTGGTGACGTAGGCGTCGAACCACACGATCTCCGAGGCAAGACGGGCGTCCACCCGATCTCCGGCCGCGCGGTCGAACATCACCGAACCGGGCAGGTAATCGAGACCCATGTTCAACCCGGCGCTTGCCCGCAGCAGGTCGCGAATCTCGGGATCCGCTTCGTTCCGGCCCAACGCCGGATCCACTTCGACCAGGACCAACTCAGGGACCGGCAACCCCAGTTCGACGGCGATCAAGCCCGCCATCACCTCCGCGGCCAGCGCGGCCTTTCCCTGTCCCGCGCCGCGGAACTTCAGCACGTAGAGACCGAGATCGTCCGCTTCCACAATCGCCGGAAGTGAGCCGCCTTCCCGAAGCGGCGTCACATAGCGCGTCGCGCAGACAGTCCTCAACACCGTCACATTTTCGCAGAACGGTTCAGCGGCGAAGCGGCACGAGGCGCTCCAGTGCTCTGGCGAGAGCCGCGACGGTCTGCGCCACGTCCGCTTCGGTGTGAACCGCGGAAACGTACATGCGCCCGTCCGGCAACACGTGCACGCCCTCGAGCAGGGCGGCGTCCAGGAAGGCGCGGAGCGCGGCCGTGTCGTCGGCCAGTGTATCCCGATACTCCGAGAGCGGTCCCGCGTTCCGGAAATGCAGGGCGAAGGCCGCCCCAAAGCCGTGGATCTGAAGCGGCACTCCGATGCGCCGCGCGGCTTCGTCGAGGCCGGCCCGGAGCTGCTCCCCGATGGAGTTGGCACGCCGCAACGCCGATTCCTCATCCTTCAGAAGGACCGCCAGCGTGCAGGCCGCGGCGGCCAGCGACAGGGGATTCCCATTGAACGTCCCACCGTAGAGCACGCGGCCCGTCGCGATCTGCTCCATGATCTCCGCGCGGCCCGCGATGGCGCTCAATGGCAGGCCGCCGCCCAACGCCTTGCCGAACGTCGCCAGGTCCGGCGTCACACCATAGACCTTCTGCGCTCCGCCAACCGCCATTCGAAAGCCGGTGATGATCTCGTCGAACAGGAGCAGGATTCCGAGGCGGTCGCACAGCGAACGCAGCGCGGCGAGGAAGCCGGGCGCGGGCAGCAGGCACCCGCTGTTGCACAGCACCGGCTCCGTGATGATGGCCGCGATCCGGCCTGTATAGCGGTCGAGAATCGTTTCGAGCGCCGCGAGATCGTTCCATGGCGCGACCACCACGTTCTCGCGGACGTTCGGCGCCTGCCCGTGTGAGCCGAGCACGGGCGCGCCGTTCTCTCGCGCCGGCAGGTCACCGGCGCCCGGGTGATAACTGAGCAGCACCGGATCCATCCAGCCGTGGTAGTGCCCTTCGAACTTGAGAATCAAGGTGCGGCCAGTGAAGGCGCGCGCGAGACGAAGCGCGATCTGCACCGCTTCGCTGCCGCTCGAAGTGAACGCGACACGCTCCGCGCAGGGAACGTGGCGCTGCACGGCCTCGGCCACCTCAATCTCGAGATCGTGCTGCAATCCCAGGCAATGGGAACGCTCCGCCTGCCGGCGGATGGCCTCCACCAGTGGCGGGTATGCATGTCCCAGGATCAACGGTCCCCAAGCCAGCCCGTAGTCGATGTATTCGTGTCCATCGACATCGCGGAATCGCGACCCCCGGGCCTCGGCGATATACAAAGGGACCGGGTACTTCGCTCGAAACGGACTACTGACGCCGCCAGCCAGCGAGAGCTTTGCGCGCTGGTGCCGTTCGCTGGAGTGTGGCCAAGCCGGGTGGGGCTCCATATTCGCTCGGAAAGCCGATGCTACGCGTACCCTGATCGGCATGTCAAGCATGTTACAGAGCCGCTTACCTCCCTCGCCACGCCTTCATCGCCGCATCGAAGCCGCCCGCCCGCTGAATCCCCGGCACGAAGAACTGCTCGATGAAGTCGTCATCCGTTCCCGCGAATTTGAACGGCGGCGCGGTCAACCGGATCTTCACCGGCGAAACGGCCGCCGCGAACAACGCCCACACGCGCGCGGGTCCGTCTGCGGCGATCTCAACCTCGCTCACCTCCGGCCCGGCGAGAAACCGGACTGCGGTCAGGATGTCCTGCACGCGCGCGGCATCGTCGCTCGGGTTGAACGTCAGGAAGTGCGTGTGCGAGCGGTCGCGCGGCCCCGCCGCGGCGCCGGTCTGAAACGGATCGATGCGCAGCACGGGCCGCCCCGTGGCAAAAACCTGGACGTTGCCGACGGCCAGCATCGGCACTCCCTTGCCGGGCGTGAAGCTGGAAGGTATGCGGTCGCCAAGCCCCGGCCGCGTGATCGCGCCGCCCTCCAGTCTCACCTCCGACGGCCATTCCGCACCCAGCGCCAGCCGTAAGCCTTCGCGTAGCTCCTCCGGCTTCGCCGCGTCCGTCTGCTGGCGCGACATCTGCCGCCACATCCCGAAGATCTGCTCATAGTTCTTTGCCCCGGCAGGCAGCGCGCGGCCATGCCAGACCATCATGTCCGCCAGTTTCTCGATGGTGGCGCTGCGTTCCTGGAACGGCTCCGCGCGCCCGTACGCGACTTTCCGCAGGAAGCCGGTCACCGCCTCGCGGCTGTCTTTGTTGTAATTGTGCGGCGCGTCGAACTGGACCACTTCCAGGTTCTGCGGCTTGCCGAAGAGCGAGTAGATCTTCTGGATCGCAGGGAACTCCTCTGTCGGCACGTTCTTCGTCCAGTCGCCCGTGGCGGACACCAGCAGCATCGGCTTGGGCGCGAACATGGCCGCGAATTCCAGGTTCGAGGTTCCCACGCGCAGCCCGGGTGCGTTCTCGCACGGCGATCCCCCCTGCATGTACGCCGACACCATGTTCACCGGCGCGGCGAAGGCGATCCGGTCATCCACCGCAGCCAGAAGAAACGCCTGCGTGCCGCCCCCCGACGCGCCCGTCACGCCGATCCGTTTCGCGTCCACCGAAGGGAGCGAGGTCAGGTAATCCACCACGCGCACCGAATTCCACAACTGCAACCCCAGCGGCCCGAACGCCCACAACTGCTCCGGCTTGTTCGCGAACGCGTGCGGCGTTTGCACCGTGTCCGACCAGCCCACCATGTCGTAGGCGAATACCACGAAGCCCTCGCGCGCGAGGTTCATCGCATGCGTGGGCAGCGAGTTCAACGGTTGATGTTCCAGGCGCCCGTACGTCCAATGCCCATGCGGCCGCACGACCGCGGGAAACGGCCCTTGTTTGCCGCGCGGCGAATAGAGGTTCCCGGCCAGCCAGTAGCCGGGCAACGTCTCGATCGCGACTTTCTCGATCGTGTACCCGTCGCGCTCCAGTTTCCCGGTCACCACCGGCTTCAAGTCGTTCTTCACGGGCATCGGCCACAGCCCGGATGCGAACAGGATCTGCTTCCGCAGCGCCGCCTTGCGCGCCTCCCACTGCGCGAGCGTCTTGTACTCCGGCATCACCACGTGCGTGTCGGTGTTCGGAGTGATGGTGTTGCGCGCATCCTGCGCACACAGATACATCGGAACCAGGGCAAGTAGAAAGCACCGCTGCATGGCGCGGATTAGTATACGCGACGCCGGCTTAGAAGATGTAGCGGCCGCCGTCCAACAGCCGCGCCGCGATGCGGCGGCGCGCAGCCACCGCGTTCATCGGACGGAACTCCGTGAATTGCGCGAGGAGCGCCAGATCCGCGTCCATCTCATCGCCCGCTGAACATACGCCGACGATGTCGCGTGCGATCGCCTCGCTGCGCCTCATCGCGTCGCGCAGGAAGACCTCCGCCATCTCCTGCGCGATTCCCGCTCGCGCGCCCAGCTTCCGCACCCGCAGCCAAACGGACTCCGCCGCGAATGTACTCATCGCCAGGTCGGTGATTCCGGCCACCACCTCTTGCTCTTTCTCCAACCGGTCGCGAAACCGCCGGTACCCCAAACCCAGCGCGAAGAGCACCAGCTTCTTCGCGTTGCCCACCAGGCGCGCGGCTTCGTCGTCCGCGGATGTCACCGGCGCCAGATGCTTCACCGCGTCCACCAACGCCAACTGCCCCCGCTGCGCGCGCTTCAACAACATGCCGGTGGCCAACAGCCGGTTGATCTCGTTGGTGCCTTCGAAGATGCGGTTTACGCGCGAATCGCGGTAGGCCCGTTCCACCGCGTAGTCCTGATGGTAACCGTAGCCGCCATGGATCTGAACCCCTTCGTCCACCACGTAATCGAGCATCTCCGAAGAGAACACCTTGATGTAGCTGCACTCGATGGCGAACTCTTCAATCGCCTCCAGGTGATGCCGCGCCGCCTCCGGCTGGTTCCAACTCCAGCCGTGCAGGTGGCCCTCGATCTGTCCCACCACGCGAAAGGTCATGGTCTCCGCCGCGAAGATGCGAATCGCCATCTCCGCCAGCTTGTGCTGGATCAGTCCGAAGTCTCCGATCGGATGGCCGAACGCCGTTCGCTCCTTCGCGTACTTCAGGCAGATCGACAACACGTCCTTCGCCCCGCCCACCGCATACGGGCCCAGTTTCAGCCGCCCCACGTTGAGGATGTTGAAGGCGATCACATGCCCGCGCCCGATCTCGCCGAGCACGTTCTCCACCGGCACCTTCACGTTGTCGAAGTAGACGGCGCGGGTCGAACTGCCCTTCACGCCCATCTTCTTCTCTTCCTCGCCCACGCTCACGCCCGGCCACGACCGCTCCACCAGGAGTGCACTGAACTTCTCCCCGCCGATCTTTGCGAACACCGTGAACAGGCTCGCCCCAGCCGCGTTTGTGATCCACATCTTCTGGCCGTTCAGCACGTAGTGCGTGCCGTCCGGGGAAAGATCGGCGCGCGTGCGCGCCGCCAACGCGTCCGACCCGGCGTGCGGTTCGGTCAGGCAGTAGGAACCAATCCACTCTCCCGAGGTCAGCTTGGGCAGGTACTTCTGCTTCTGTTGGCCGTTGCCGAACAGCAGCACGGGCAGGGTGCCGATACCCGCGTGCGCACCGTGCCAACCCGCGTACGAACCGTCCCGCGAAAGCCGCTCCGCCACGACAATGGAGGACGCGAGGTCCATCTCCATCCCGCCGTACTCTTCCGGCACGGTGACGGCAATCAAGCCCAGCTCCGCCGACTTCCGGACCACACGCGCCGCCACGCCCGGCTCGGCGTGGCGAATCGCCTCCAGGTTCGGCACGACTTCCTTGTTCCAGAACTCATCCGCCGCGCGTGCGATCGCGCGATGCTCGTCCGTCAGATCCTCCGGCGTCAATACCTCCGACGGACTTCGGTCTTCAAGCAAAAACGCGCCGCCCCGCGTCTTGGGGAGAGTAACGCCTGTTGTTGCGCCCAGATCCGGCTCCTGCCTACATGAGTTCGAAGATGCCCGCCGCGCCCTGACCGCCGCCGACGCACATCGTCACCATGCCGTACTTGGCGTTGCGCCGCTGCATCTCACGCAGGATCGTGGCGGTGAGTTTCGCGCCCGTGCAGCCCAGCGGGTGGCCCAACGCGATCGCTCCGCCGTTCACGTTCACGCGGTTGATGTCCAACCCGGCTTCCTGGATGACCGCCAGCGCCTGCACCGCGAAGGCTTCGTTCAGCTCGATCAGCCCGATGTCCATCAGACTCAGTCCGGCCATCTCCAGGGCCTTCGGAATCGCCACCACGGGCCCGATCCCCATGATCTCGGGCGGCACGCCGCCCGCCGCGAAACTCACGAAGCGCGCCATCGGGCGCAGCCCCAGTTCCCGCGCCTTCTTCTCCGACATCACCAGCGCCGCCGCCGCGCCGTCGCTGGTCTGCGACGCGTTGCCCGCGGTCACCGATCCCGCCGCGTGAAACACCGGCCGCAGCTTGCCCAGCGCCTCCACCGTTGTGTCGGCGCGGGGTCCTTCATCGGCGCTCACCAGCGTCTTGCGCTTCGCCGGCTTGCCGTTCTTCAGTTCGGAGATTTCCACTTCGATGGGCACGATCTCTTCGGTAAAGTCGCCCTCCTGCTGCGCCGCGAGCGCCCGTTGATGGCTCCGGTAGGCGAAGGCGTCCTGCTGCTGGCGGTCGACGCCGTACCGGTCGCGCAGGCGCTCGGCAGTCAGGCCCATGGAAAGATAGACCTCCGGCCGCGCGTCCACCAATGCCGGGTTCGGTGCGAACTTGTTGCCCGCCATGGGCACCATGCTCATCGATTCCGTTCCGCCCGCCAGGACGATGTGCGCTCCGCCCGCGCGAATCCGGTCCGCCGCCATGGCGATGGATTGCAGCCCCGAGGAGCAGAACCGGTTGATGGTCACGGCGGGCACGATATCGGGCAGCCCCGCGCGCAGCGCGGCGATCCGCGCGACGTTCATTCCCTGCTCGCCCTAGGGCATGGCGCAGCCCAGGATCACGTCGTCCACTTCGTCG
>DALYJJ010000157.1:0-9758 GCA_031969915.1 Bryobacteraceae bacterium
GCGTACTCGAAGCTCGAAGATGACGTGCGCAACGCGCTGCGCGAGCACCACGGAAACGCTTCCGTGGTCAGCACGGCGATGAACGCGCTGCTGCTCTATCCGGAGCTCGGCGCCGCCCGCGTCGACGACCACGAGTCCTACGCCTCCGGCGCAAGCCGCGCCCACGGCCGCCGTGCCGCCGCCGCAGTATCAAGCTGCTTCGACCGCCGCGCCGCCTGCCCAGCCGCCGGTCGTGATCAGCGGCAAGGTGGGCGAAATGCGCGAGCGCATCGCCGAGTTAGCGGCCGGCCTGCCCTGGTGGGCCTGGCTCGCCGCCGGCGGCGGGCTCATCGCATTCGTTTCTTCGCGAGGACGCTCATGAACCCACTCGTCAAAGCCGTGCTGCTGCTGGGTGGAGGCCTCTGGCTCTTCTGGGATCAGATCAGCTCGCTGCTCAACGCGCCGCACACCGGACGCGGTCCAATGCTGATCGACGATCCAGCGCCCACACCCGGAGCGCAACCAATCTCCGCACCGCCGCTCCGGATTCCCGCCACCAGCGCCGCGCCGCCTCCGCCGGAGACGCCCACACCAGCGCGCGCCGGCGAGCCAATCCTCATGCTCGCCGCTGCCAACGCTAGCAGCGCCGCGCAGAGCGGAGAGACGCGGCTCACTATACACGCTTGGAACTGGTACCGCGATCGCTACTACGCATCGAAGGGCGCGCCCGCGCCAGGCCCGGCGCTGATCGATCCGGCCCTCTTTCCCGGCGGCAATGGCGAGACTCCCATCACCGCCGCCCAGTATCACCAGCTCGTCAGCGGCCAGACTCTCGCCGGACTTGGCTACGTGTATCTCGGGTGAATGTCATGACCTACCCTCAACTGCCTCCGAACCCCATCCTCCGCCCCGATCTCGGCGTCCGGCTGCCGGACGGCAGCCCCGATTACCGGATGACTCTGCCCACGGCCGAGGTAGTTCCCGTCCAAGGCCCAGACGGCAAGGCGCAATGGGTGTTCACAGGGCCGCGCAGTTGGGAGGGCTCGGGCGCGATGGCCTGGCTCCGCGAACACCAAACGGCGGTGATGGCGGGCGCGGCGGCGTTGCTCCTCTTGGCTTTCCTGCGGAGGCGCCGATGAAGCGCCTGCTTCGCACGTTCCTCGACGCCGCCCAAGCAATCGCGCGGCCGCCCGCGGCTCCCTCGACCACACTGGATCGGGAAGCGCCCAAAGGCCGCCTAGACGTGGCCGCCTTTCGCGCGGCGCAGCTCGCCGCGTCACAGCTCTGCCCCGCCGAATGGCCTGTGCTCGCGCCCCACGTCGAACAACTCTGCCGCCAGCACCTGGGACCCCGGAGGCACCGATGAGCCTCCGCCGCACAGCGACCCAGCCGCAGTTGGGAGTGCTCCCGCTCGTGGTCGCAGGCGGAGCCGCGGCCGGAGGCGGCTGGTATCTGTGGGACCTCTGGCAGCGCAACCAGCAGTACGAAAGCTGGAAAGCCCGGCAGCCCGCGCCGCCTCCGGCGGCGCCGCCAGGCGCGCCCCAGACGCGAGAGGAAATGACTTCCGGCCGCTGGACGGGCGAAGACGCCGCCCGCCGCGGCATGGAGAACACCCGCCGCCGGATCCAGTCCTTCTTCGCCCAGCTTCCCGTCGAGCCCGATCGAGCCTCAAACGTGACCGATGCCCCGTGGTTCGGACTCGCCCTCGGCGCGGCGGCCGTGCTCCTGATCGTCGTGTTGGTGAGGAGATAGCGATGCTTCGATCGACCCTCCCTCCCTGTGCTTGCCCAGACCAGCCGCCCAAGCAACTCGGCTTCCTGGGCCTCGAGAACATCGACTGGAAGGCGCGCGTGTTCGGCAATCTCAGCCTGATGACGCTGCTCGGCTACTTCGCGCTCGCCTCGCTGGTGTGGCACATCTTCCTGCGGACAAAAGACGTGCACGACGCCCGCAAAACGCTCCTCGAGCGCGAACGCTCCCGGCACCGCGCGGAGTTGCGGCGGATCAAGGCGGAGTACTCCTACCGCCCACAGCTCAGGTTCTAGCGATGACAATCACCGTACCGCTTTCGAAACTGAAGAACGTCAGGGCCGAGCGTTGGAGCGCCGAACGGGCGAAGAAGATCCGGCAGGCGAAGAGCTGGCAGGACCTCCCGCCGATCCGGATCGCGTGGCACCGCTCAAACGGCCTCCAGCTCTCCGACGGCCATCACCGTCTGGCGATCGCGCGCGAACGAGGCTGGAGCCACATCAAGGTGAACTTCGAAGGGCTCGGCCAAGCCAAGCTCCGCGCCCTCGGTATGCTGCCCGCAGGCCGCCGCGCAAACGGCCTGCTCGATCTTCTCCGGCGCAAGAAGGCGCCCACCAAGAGCCGCGCTCAACAGATGCGGGACGCGTTCCGCTCCGCCGGCGTCGATACCGAGGCCCTCCGTTCCGGATTGAGGCGCACGAAGGAAGACAGCCTCTACCGCCTCTACCGTCGCAAGAACGGTCGACGACGTCGTCGGAACACCGAGGCCTCGGCCGCCGCGTTAAGCGAAGCCTTCCACGGGCGGCCTGTGCGCCAGGTGCGCGACGTCGCCGAGGTCTTTTTCGAGCCCGACCAGCTCGCCGATCTCGGCCGCCTGGTAGAACTCGGCGTCTTGGTCGGCGAGGACGACGTCCTCACCCTGACGCCCCGAGGCAACGTGCGTGTAGCCGCCACGCCCAGCGCCGGACAGATCTACTTCGTCGGGGGAGACCAGGCGCTGAGCCTTGAAGACCTCAAGAAATTCGGCGCGAATCCGCGCCTGGAGAAGGACCACTTACAACTCGGTCCTTGCCAGACCATCGCCTACCACACGTCAAAAGCCTTTCATCGCTTCGAACCCTCCGACTACGAGCATGAGTTCGGCGAGGAAGGCGGAGATTTGCCCACGCTCTGCTACGACGTGCGCAGCCGGAAGCTCTATCTCGTCGGCGGCTCCTATGTTGTCAAGCCCGAAGGAATCGTGAACTGAGGAGGAACACGTGGCCGTCGTCGTCAAGAAGAAACGTCTCTACAACCCGCAAGGGAAGCGGAGGGCCGCCCACAAGGCGCGCCGCAACCCGGCCGAACTGATCACGCTCGGCCTGGTGAATCCCCACACGAAAGGGAACACAGTGAAGAAGCACAAAACGACCAAGAAGGCCGCGAGCCGGAAGACGAATCCCTGGGGGTTCAAAGCCGCGGCCAACAAATCGCAACCGCAACCCAAGCGCCGCCGTAACCCGTCGCGGGGCGGAGCTCTGCAAAAGCCGATAGAGCTGGCCAAGACGGGCGCGATCGCGCTCGGAGGCCTGGTCATCACCCGCCAGATTCCGCAACTCGCCCTGGGCACGAGAAACAGCGGCTGGATGGGCTACGGCGCCAACGCGCTGGTGGCGCTCATCGCGGCCTGGATCGTCTCGCGCTTCAACCCGAACGCCGGCGCTGCGGTGGGCCTCGGCGGCAGCCTGTACACGGTGAGCCGCATTCTCACCGAGCAGCTCTCGCCGGTGGGCAAGTACTTCGCACTCTCGGGCATCGGCGACGCTTCGGCCGCCGGCTTGGGAGAGGTCCGCAAGGGATACTTCCCGGTGCCCGTCGTGCACGACGACAGCGGCAACCCGATCATCCCGCAGCAAATCCTGGATGCCTCACTTGCTTACGTGCGGCAGCAACTGCCGGCCGCAACGCCGGCTCCCACAAACATGAGCGGCCTGGACCGCTATAGCCGCTAGCCGCTAGCCAGGCGGCCGGGGCCGTTGCAAGGCGGCCCGCCCATCCCACACTTAGGAGACGAACCACATGAATTCCGCATTCGTGGCCGGCCAGGTCCGAGACCGCCTGCAGCCCATCTACGACACCTACACGCTCGCCGCCAACACGGCCGCGCCGACCACCATCACCTTCTTCGGAAACACCGCTGGCGCGGTGGGCATCCAGCGCACCAACATGACCGAGGCCTTCCGCTTGTCGAACGGCATCACGATCAAGGTCCTGGCCATGCGCTTCGCCGCGATCGGTGTGAGCCGTCCGGACCTCGAGTCCCTGCTCAAGAACTACGCGGCCAAGCTCATCGTGGCCCAAAAGGAGTTTCTGGTCGGACCGATCGAGTTCTTCCCGGGCGGCGCCGGCATTTCCGGAGTGACCGCCGCGTCGACCACCGCCACCACGACAACCATTCAGGACTTCGCCTACAACATCGGCGCGCCGGATCCACGCGCGATTTTTGGCCTCGGCCAATACCCCATCGAGATCCCGTTCGGCACCAGCTTCCGAGTGGAGCTGCAAGGAACCTCCTTCACCACGTCCAACACGGCGCCGTACAACCTCGGGTTGTTTCTCCGCTGCTACCTGGACAGCCTGATCACCGAGATCCCGCAGTAGCCTCGGGCCGCAACGTGGTCCCTGAACCTCCGGAGCCGGGGACCGACCCGGCTCCAAGAAAGGAAAACACCAGATGCTTCGACGACACTTCGCACTCGGGGAGGCGGCCGTGATTGCTCAGCCACCGCCCGCGCCAACGGAGCCCCACAAAGAATCTGCCTACTACGTGTTCCAACGCACGCTCAGCGGCAACCAGGCGCTCCCAGACCTGCGCCAAATCATCGACGCCGACAGCGATTTTCTGTTGCTCTCAATTCACGGCACGCAAACCGGCAACTACACCATCCGCCTGCGCAACGCCCTCGGCCGCTACATCTACTCAGCCGCCGCGCGGAACGCCAACGTGGTCGGCACGGCGCAATTTCCGGTGCCGCTGATCCGGCCCGAACTCATCCCAGCCGGAGGCTCCATCGGCCTCGACCTGGTCGACTTGTCCGGTTCCTCCAATACCGTCGAAATCGTCTTCGCCGGCGAGAAGTGGTTCAAGACCAGGTAGCGCCCCATGGACTTGCAACCGTTCCTGGGAGTAGTCGGCCTGATGTTCACCGCGGTCTCCGCGATGCGGGCGCACGAAGCCGCCAAGGCTTCCACCGACGCGGCCAAGAACGGAGCCGAAATGCGAGCGGCGATCGCGGAAATGGAACTCCGTCTGAACCGCACGCTGATCACCGACTACATGACGGCGGCGATGTGCAGGCAGTTCCGCGCGATGAACCGCTGCGGAGGTGTTCTCGTGGACGTAAAGGATCCCCAGTCATGAACACGCGACTCTTTCAGCAGTTCCGGCAGCCCTATTTCCGAACGCCGCTCGCCGCGCTTCGCCCGCTCGAGAACGCCGCCAACTACGACCAGGTGGTCCGCTTCGTGCCCGACGAATCCAACGTGAGCGTGCCGGCGAGGACAACGTTCGAAGGCCGGATCAGCGTCCAGCCGGAGTCGATGCTGTGCGCGATCGCCGCCACCTCCGCCCAGGCCGCGGGCTTCAAGCTCCAGATTCAGGATCTCGGCACGAAAGAGTTCTTCTGGTCGCAGCCGGTGCGCTGGGACAACGCAAGCGGCCAAGGCAACACGCTCGGCCTGGCGCACCCGATGTTCGTCTTCCCCCGGCCCCGCATGATCATCGAGCCCGGCATGCTCAGCGTGCAGGTGATCAACCTAGCCGATATCGCCAACGACATCCAGTTGGCCCTGTTTTTCGCCGAGCCGGGACGGCCCGACAAAGCTCCCGATCCACCCACACCTGGCAACGCGGAGTTATCCCGCCTGGCCTCGCTCGCGCGCCACGCGGTGCGCAACAAACAGATCCTCTCCGGAAGCGGCGCGGGCTCCGGAAGCACAAGCGGCGGCGCAGCAGCCGCCGGATCCGGATTCCCGCCCTACGAGGTCATGCCTCCGGGCGGACGGCCGTTCCATTACCAGGCCGCGGTCAACTGCCCAGCGCCCGGCACATCCAACTTCGTAGTCACCAGCTTCCGGGTGCCCATTGGCTGGACGGCCGCGATCCGCTCCATCGCCAACCAGTACATCGGATCGGGCTTCGTCGAAGGAAGCGGAGATCTGATCTGGCGCGTGTCCGTCGACGGCGCTTACCAGCCCGGCTTCGAAAACATCACGACCTCGCTCGGCGCAGCCGACCAGCCGCGACGCCTCGAGGGCGTGATCCTCGCCGGGTCGAATCAACTGGTCGAGTACTCCGTCTCGGTGGACGCCGCCTTCGCCGGCGGCACGGGAGCGGCCGGCAAGGTGGTCTGCGGTTTATTTGGATGGTTCTATCCGGAGGTGTGATGCGCACGCTCTTGTTACTCGCGATCCTGCTGCCCACGCAGGCACAGAGCCCGGCCGTATTCCGAAAGGTGTTCAGCGGCGTCACGACCGCGCAGGCCTCCGCCGCCCTGCCGGGCATCGGCCAGTCGATGCACTTAATCACCGTCGTCTTCCCCTCTGAAGCCGCGCCCGTCAACGGCATTCAGGTGCGCATCGAGGCGAGCTTCGACGGCAGTTCCTACTTCCCCGTGTCACGGGATATCACCTCCGCGCCTCTGCTCGGAGGCCTGGTCTACCAGGTCGCGGTGGCTTACGCGCCCTGGCCGTACGTGCGCGTGCGTTCGCTCACATCGACGCCCGCGATGACGGTCTACTATGCGGGGCACATCGTGCCCGTCGTGCCCGCGATCCAACAAACGCTCGACCGGTTCTTGCTATGAAAACAATCGCTCTGCTCGTCAGTCTTGGCACCCTCGCTCCGGCCGCGCCGGGGACCGTGTTCCGCAAGGTGTTCACGGGCCTCACCAGCTCCCAGGCCTCCAGCGCCCTCCCCAACATCGGCCAAGGCATGCACATGCTGACCGTGATGTTCCCGGCAGCCTCCGGAGACGTGACGGGAATCGTCGTCAGGCTCGAAGCGAGCTACGACGGCAGCTCCTACTTTCCGATCACCCAGGACGTCGCGACGGCAACCTACACCGGCTCCATGGCGTACGCCATCACGCGCGGCAACGGGACGTTCCCCTTCGTGCGCGTGAACGTGGCCACCGCCTCCGGATCCAATCCCATGACGGTCTACTACACCGGGTCCACGCATCCGCTGGGGAACGTGATTCTCGACAGCGGGCGCTACCTGGTCGAAGGCCCGTCGCAGATTTCGGCCGGGCGCGGGCCGCTGTACCGCGTGGACGCCGTGCCCACCTCCGGCTGGACGTTGCTCAACGCGGGATCGTCGCCCGTCCTGCAGCTCTCGAACGGGTTGGGCGTGCTGCAGGCGGACGCGAGCGGCGGCATCGGCACCAACAACATGCGGATCGCCTACCGCACAATCACGGCCGGAGCCGACTTCACCGTTGAAGCGTTCCTCAAGATGGACTCCAGCACGAACGTTGGGAACGACTGCGGTTGGGGCATCACCGTGCAGAACTCCGCAAACTCGCGCCTGGTCAACTGGGGCGTCCAAGGCACTGCCTGCCAGAACGATCTCTACCGCCGCCGCTACACGTCGCCGACCGCGTTCAGCGCGGGCTGCCTGGCGGTGGGCGGCTTCACCGGCCAGCAATGCAAGTACCTGGGCTGCTGGATGCGCGTCCAGCGCGTGGGCGACGCGCTCAAGTTCAGCTACAGCTTCAACCGCGAACTCTGGAAGGAAGCCGCCGTGTGCCAGGAATCCGTGGCCGCCTTCATCGGCCAGATCGACCGCGTGGGCGTTTACTTCGAGGATCAGCTTTCGAACCCGGCATCCGGACTGCGTCCCGCGCTCTGGATCGGATCCTTCAGCCTGACCACGCCATGACGATGACGCGCACCAAGAACACGTGGCTCACCGTGGCGATTGTCGCCGCGCAGGCCTGCGCGCAGCTCAGCGAAGAACTGGACGGCCGCGCCAAGGCGATCAGCGCGATCGCAGGCGCCGCCGCGCAAGCGGCCGTCGCGCAACTCGCACACTCCCACAATCCCGACGGAACGCCCGCCGCCGAGCCCTACCGGCGGCGGCGCAAGAAAGGAAGCCCCTAAATGGCCCGACACAGGAACAACGCGCCGCTGCCCGAGCTCTCAAGCGCCGCCCCCAACCAGAACATCACGCTCGCCGAGCTGGCCGAGCTCGAACTGGATCTCGCCCGCGCCGGCTTCCACGTCGAGCGACGGTACATCGTGCCGCGCGCCCCGGCCGGGCCCGTGCCGACGCGCATCGTCGAGCTGAGCGAGGTGGTTCTCGCTCCTGACCAGCCCGCGCAAATCCACCTGGACTTCGCGGACACGCAAGGCCACAACGCGGGCCTGGTCGCGCAGACCTGGCGCGAGGCCGGTGGAGGCATTGCGGCCGTGGCCCGGCTGTGGGAACAGTGGCATCCCGACCGGCCGGACGGCTGGAAAGCCCATCTGATGGCGCTGCCCCCCGTCGAGGCCGCCATCCAGGAAGCGTTGCGCGGTGGGCCCCGGATCTTGTTCGCCCGTCCGCAATAGCTGGCGTTTCAAAAACCCCCGCGCGGCGAGCGGAGTTACGGGGGTGATTCCACAGGGTCCGCGCGGGGCTCTTTTCGCGCCTCAGAAAGGAACGTTTATGCTTCGCCTTCTTCTCCCGGTGCTCCTCTCCGCCGCGCTCGCCGCCGCGCAGACGCCCACCCGGCCCACCGTCCTCATGGGCATAGACCAGACCGGCAGGCTTGCTTTCTACACGATCGGACCGAACCTCGCCATTCGCAACGGCAAGATCGAGGTCTCGCTCCCCGCGCCCGCGCCCGCCCGGCTGTACGGACTCTCGGCCATGCCGTACCAGGGCCTGCTCCAGGAATACGCCGTGCCTCCCGCCTGCTCGTTAACCAACCTGGTGGTCTGGTTGAACGGGATGAACGCCGAAGCCGGAGTGGACTACGAACTACGACCGGCGAGCCCGTCGCTCAATCTCGGACCGAGAATCGCCCTCCTGTGGCCCGAGTTACTCAGGGACCCGGCCGCCACCACTTACTACGTCAACGTGCGCGTGGACTGCACGGCCGCGCCTTAACGTAACCACCCCATGTTCACCGTCGAGTATCTCTGCCGCTGGCGTCCGGTCTGGGTCGAAACCAGCCCCGCGTGGCAAAGCCTCGCCTCCGCGACGGGAGCGGCGCTGCGCCTCCGACACCTCGGCGGGCGGCCGTGCCGGGTGATCGACGCAGCCGGACACGTGAGGTTCCAGGCATCATGATGATCCGCTCGTTCGCCGAAGCCATCGCGACCATGGAGGGCTTCTACAAGCCGGGCTCCATCGCCGCGCGCAACAACAACCCGGGTAACCTCCGAAGCTGGGGAACGCTGCCCACTCGCGACGGCTACGCCGTGTTTCCGACGGCCGCCGCCGGATGGGGCGCGCTGGAAAAACAGGTCGCGCGAAACATCGGCCGCGGACTTACTCTGGAAGAGTTCTTCGGGGGCAAGGCGGGCGTGTACGCCGGATACGCCCCCGCCCTCGACCGCAACGACCCGATTCGTTATGCGCGGTTCGTCGGCAAGCGATTGGGAGTCGACATTTCCACTCGACTGGACACGTTGACACTTCAAGCTTCGCCGCCCCGCCCTCGCAAAGCTCGTGGGCGACGCTCCCGGCCCTCGAGCTCGACCAAGGGAGCAGCCTCCCCATCGCGGTCGCTATTGCCGCCGCCGCCGCGATCAGCCTCCTGATGGATTGAACATGCTGCAGCAGGCATACGACCGCGCCCGCCTCGAAGCCTGCCCTGATTGCCGTCGCTGTGAGGGTACCGGAGAACGGCAGCGAACCTGTGCCGGGCAGCCCGCGCGGACCCGTGGCCCCGAGTTGTGCGCGTGCGTCTATCGGGGCGTCTGCCGCCACTGCATGCGCTCTTACCGGCGCGCCGCCCAACTGCTGCGCGATGGCGCCTGGCGCCTCGAACACTATGCCAACG
>DALYJJ010000157.1:9768-13360 GCA_031969915.1 Bryobacteraceae bacterium
CCGGCGGCGCCGCGGGTGCTGCTCGCCCTCGACCTCGACGACCACCCCGAGCGCCTGATCACGCTGGCGATGCCGTACGTCGAGCGGATCGGCGGCCGAACCTTGAGCCCGCCGCTGCACCGCTTGTTCCGCCTCCACCTCATCGAACACAGGCACTGGCAAGCGCTCGGCGCTCACAGCAGAGGCGAGTTCTATTCCACGCTGTATCGTGTGGAGGTCACCCTCGGGCGTGCCTTCTTAGCGACCCAGCCTCCATTGTTCCCCACTGAGGACTACCTCGACGTGCCACGCCATCGCCGGCCGATCTTCCTCGGCGGCGCAACCACAAAATGGACCAGACCGAAGTACCCAGCATGAAAGCCTACATTCCCAACCCTTCCAGCCCGACGCATCACCGGAAGCCCGTGCACCTGGTCACAGACCGCGCGCTCCGGTATCGCGCGAACCATCCGAGCGTGCGCCCTCCGAAGCCAAGGATCTGCGCCTGGTGCGGGAGTAGAAGAAACGTCGAGGTGCACCACGTCAACGGCCACGAGGAAGACACCGCTACGGAGAACCTCGCTTGGGCCTGCCGCAGCTGCAACACGAAAATGGGCGTGATCATGAAGAAAGCGCGACTCGGCCGCCGAACGCGCCAGTTCAACCCAAAGGCCGGCGCCGGCGCAAGAAGCCTCGGGCAGTGGCTCACGGCAGTGATGGCAACCAAAGGCCTCTCCGATGCCATGAGCGTGTCCGACGCCGTCGCCATGATTCGGGCCACCAGCCCGGACGCCCGCAGCGAATTCGCCCACGAGATCTGGAGCCGACGGCGGCGCAAGAGCACTGACAAACAGGTACCCTTCTAAGGCATGAACGCAGCCCTCTACGCTCGCATCTCGACGCGGGATAAAGGCCAGGACCTCGACAACCAACTCCACCAACTCCGCCGCTTCGCCGCGCTCCAAGGCTGGACACCGCAAGCCGAGTACATCGATCGCGAATCCGGCAAGCACTCCGAGCGGGCGCGATTCCAGCAGCTCTTCGAAGACGCCAGCCGCCGTGCTTTCGACGTCGTGTTGTTCTGGAGCCTGGACCGCTTCAGCCGCGAAGGCGCCTTCGCAACACTCCAGCACCTCAACCGCCTCACCGGCTACGGAGTCCAGTTCCGGAGCTTCACCGAGCAGTACATCGATTCTTGCGGGATCTTCGCCGAAGCAGTGATTTCGATTCTCGCCGTGCTCGCACAGCAGGAGCGGGAGCGCATCTCCGAGCGGACCAAGGCCGGCCTTGAGCGCGCACGCCGCGAAGGAACCAGACTTGGGCGGCCCCTTCGCATCGTGGACCGGGAAAAAATCCGCTCGGCTCGCGCCGCGGGCAGAAGTTACGCGAGCATCGCCGCCGAACTGGGGGTCAGCATCGCCACCGTGAGCAGGCGTCTTCAGATCAACTGACGGACCTTGATGAGCGTGTTCCGGTAGAGGGCCTTTTCTGTCCCTTCAATCGTCAGCAACTCATCCGCCCCGACGTCGAAGGCCGCTGCGACGTGCAACGCGTCCATTCCGCTAAGACCGCTGTGTTGGGCCTGAGAAAGCGCCGCCTTGGTCACAGCACCGAGATTGGCGCTCCACTCCTCGACAGCGGAAAAGATCGTAGCGCAGGCCTCCACTTCCTGACGGCGATTCGTATAAACGCACTTCGGCAGGGTCTCCAACTGCACGAACACACTCGAAGCCAACCGGACCTCAGGATCTTCCAGCAAAGGCCGGATTAGCGCCGAGCGCCCGCGCGCGGCTTCGATGATCACCGAGGAATCGAGGTAAACAAGCCGACTCAAGCGCGCCCCAGTTCGCGGAGTATTTCGGCTCGGGACGGCGGTTTCTCTCCGCGCCGCCGCATTTCTTCTTCGTTGCGCTGGAGCAGCTTCAGCGCGGCCAACTTCTCCGGCATCTTTTTCGACCCGCCCGGAACCGGATTTCGAACGCTTCGCTTCGTTGCCATCGTTGCACCCGCGCCTTCGATTGTACGCCAAGATTAAAGATCTTCAGCCAAGCGACCGAAACACTGTCGAATGGCGAAGATCCGATTTCCCCGGACGGCGGCGCGGCGGGGACAGATCGTGTTCGGAATCCTGCTCTCCGAAGTCCACCCGGACCCGTTCAGTGCGGCCGATTTCATCGGCCGGCACGTCCGGCCAGGCGCGCAAATCGAAGAATCGGAACTCCCGGAAAAGCTGGTTTTCTTGGAAATCGCAGGCTGGCCGGGGCCTCCAGTGCAACGCGGCCATAGTCTCCGATTGTTGTGGAGGTTCGACCGCCAACACCAGAAGTGGGACGAAATCATGCGTAGCGTGTCGGACCATGCGACATGGCCTCATGCGTTCGCCGTCGTGGCCCGGAAGGCGCTAGGCAAAGCCGCCCACTCCACCTACGACGAAATCGTGATCCTGGTCGAGGCGATCTCAGAGACCCTGGCGGGAGAGCTGCGGAAGCTCGATATCGACGCCCGGCAGGTCGCTTTCTCAGCCCTCTTCGACCTGCTCGCCAGCCATCGCCTGGATTGGGTTGAGGATAAATCCGCCGAATTTCTGTCACAGGCCGTAGTTCACGACGTCGCAGCCAGACATCGTACACTGCAATAGTCCGCGCCAATTTCAGGTGAGTGTGAGCTTTTTCGCCGGGCCGGATTGTGTCCCGCGTCTCGCTGATGTAGGATCAACACATCCGTTCGTCGGCCTAGAAATTGAAAGGGCCGCCCGCGCTACTTTTAGCCAAGACACGCAGGCGACCCGGTACAACAAGATGCCTGTAGCCTACCACAACCGGGCCCCCAAAACGAGCCTCAGGTGCGTAGCTCAGTTCAACACCCGATGGTTGCTCAGAGTGCCTTGCCAGACGCGCTCGGGCTCTCGCGGGTATGAATCCATACCTAACTATCCGTTATCAGCAGTGCTCGACGCCGCCGCTGCACGCCGTGGCCGCCTTTGCCCGAGCCTCATGGGTGGCTCACCAAATGCGCCACCCCACTGCCCAAAACGCATGGGCAACCGTTTTCTGCGGCGGCTGCGAGAACCGAAGGTCATCCTCCCTCCTCCATTTCGCGGCTTGGGAGTATTAAGGCTTTTCCCCATCTTGACGATGAGTTGGGCATGAAGACGAGTCATCCGTTCGAAACCGCCCTGGATCGCATGACAGGATGCCTCCAGGGCCTCGGCGCGACGGACATACGGCCCCACGTGGACAACGATGCGGCGACCGCGACGTTTGAGGGCCTCTACGACGGCGAGCCCTTCATCTACAAGCTGACCGGCAGCGATCTCCGGACGGCCGAACACGGCTGCCAGGGAGATTGGGACGCACTGCGGCGCAGGATGCAGGCAACCTGGCCCACATAGGACGGGCCCGGCGACCCGGCCGATAAAGAAAAAAAGGCCTGCTCCCGGCTGGAAGGACCGGAAGCAGGCTCTGAGGGAAGAAGAACTTGTCGTGTCGCCAGGCGCGGGCTCAGCGGCTACGGCCGCCGCCGGAGTAGCCACCGCCGCCACGGGAACCGCCACCGCCGGAGTAACCCCCACCGCCGCCGCGCGATCCGCCACCCATTGAACCCCCGCCGGAGT
>DALYJJ010000158.1:0-13338 GCA_031969915.1 Bryobacteraceae bacterium
CGTGCCCGCCGCGTCCGACCCTGCTTCCGGCTCAGTCAGCGACCAACACCCGATCCACTCGCCCGAGGCCAGTTTCGGGATGTACCGCTTCCGCTGCGCGTCGTCGCCGGATTGAAAGATGTGATTCGTGCACAACGAATTGTGCGCGGCCACGATGAGCCCCACCGAGGGGTCGACCCGCGACAACTCCTCGATGATCGTCGCGTACTCGATGTAGCCGAAGCCCGCCCCGCCCAGTTCTTCGGGGAAAATCACTCCGAGATAGCCGAGCGTCCCGCACTTCTTCACCACGTCCAGCGGGAACGTCTGCGCCTCGTCCCACTCCAGCACGTGCGGGCCGATCTCCGACTCCGCGAACTCGCGCACCTCGCGCCGCAGATGTTCGAGGTCTTCCGAAAAACCGAAGTTCATGGGACCCTGCTAGACGATCTCTTCCTTCGCCGCATCCCACTTCACCGTACGCCCCTGCCGGTAGCTTTCCACGGCCATGCGGCAGGCGATCGATACCCGGTAGCCGAGATCGAACGGGCAATTGGGCTGCGCGCCGCCGCGGACGCAGTCGAGGAAGTTCTGCATATGGGCGTTGCGCGGGGTGGGCGAATTCGGCGCCTGCTCCACGCCCGCCGCGCGGTTCACCTTCTGCGGCGTGTAGCGGACCTGGCTGCCTTTGGAAAGCGTGCCGTCCGTGCCGAGGATCTCCTCTTCGACGCCCAGATGGTTGTTGCCGAAACCCGAGTCCCAGGTGAAGAGCATCTCTTCGGGCTGCTCCATGGACACGGCCATCGTGTCCGGCACCTCGCGGCCGTCCTTCCACAGGTAGACGCCGCCGGTCATGGTCACGGCCTTGGGGATCTGCAGTGCGAGTGCGCCGTACCAGAACGCCACCTGGTGGCACATGTTCTCATAGACGTTGCCGCCCGAGTAGTCCCAGAAGAAGCGCCAGTTCGCATAGCGGTTCGCGTCGAACTCGCGCGGAGGCGCCTCGCCCTGGAAGCTCTTCCAGAGCACATTTTCCGGGGTCATGTCCGGATACACGGGCCGCGACCACTGGGGCTTGCCGTGAGGCGTGTTGCGGAACATGTGCGCATGCACGGCGGTGATCTTGCCCAAGCCCGGCTCGCCCAACAGGTTCTTCGCGTCGGTCATCATGCCGGTGGAACACGACTGGTGGCCGATCTGAACGGCCAGCTTCGGCGAGCGCTTGTACGCCTCGCGCATCTTCTTGGCGTGGTCCACGGTGAAGGCCATGGTCTTTTCCTGGTAGACGTGCTTGCCCGCGTCGAGCGACGCCACGAAGTGCTCGCAGTGCAGGTGCTGGGGCGTGGCGACGATCACCGCGTCGACGCTCTTGTCGTCCAGGAGATTGCGGTAATCCAGGTACGTCTTCGCCTCGGGAACCAGTTGGCGGGCGGCCTCCAGGCGCCGGGTATAGACATCCGCAAAGCCCACCATCTCAGTGTTCGCGCAGGCCATCACTTCGCGAACCAGTTGCATGCCGCGGTCGCCGGGACCGATGATGCCGATGCGCACCCGGTCATTGGCGCCGAGGACGCGCCCGGGAACCGCCATCGTGCCGGCGAAACCGGCTACCTGGCCAATGAAGGATCGGCGCGAGTTCATAGTACCCCTTGTACCTTCTATCCTAGCGTAGGAGCGTTACAATCGAAGTTGGGCACAGCGAATTCCCTGCGGTATGCGATCAGCGCCAGCTTTACCGCCGAGCCCCTGCGTTCGCCTCTTGCATTCTGGGGCCGCGTTCTCGGCGAGCCGGCGGAGGTCGCCTTCGCACCCTACAACCAACCGCTGCAGACGCTGCTCGACCCGGCGAGCGTATTCGCGCGGAATCAGCATGGGATGAACGTCCTGCTGGTTCGTCTGGAAGACCTCGGCCAGTTCGAACAGCACGACGATCGGGCGATTGAAGCGAACGCGCGGCACCTGGTGGCTGAGGTCCGTTCCGCGCCGCCCCGTTTTCACGTGCCGCTCCTGTTCGTTCTGTGCCCGCCCACGCCGGAGGCCAGCGCGCTGCACGAGCGGCTGCGCCTCTGGATCGCGCAGGAGTTCGAAGACGTGCCCGGCCTGCAATTGCTGACCGCCGGCGAGATCGCCGCCCTGTATCCGGTGGAGGGCTGGCACAGCACCGAGGGCGAGCGGCTCGGCCGGATTCCCTATTCGCAAGCGTATTTCGCCGCGCTGGGCACGGCCATCGCGCGCCGCACGGACGCATTGCTGCGCCCGCCGTACAAGGTGATCGCGGTGGATTGCGACAACACGCTGTGGCGGGGCATCTGCGGCGAGGACGGTCCCGAAGGCGTGGAACTCGACCCGCCGCGCCGCGCGCTGCAGGAGTTTCTGCTGGAACAGCGGGACGCCGGCATGCTTCTGGTGATGGCTTCGAAGAACAATGAGCCGGACGTGCTGGAGACCTTTGCCGCGCATCCGGAATGGCCTTTGCAACCGCGGCATTTCGCCTCCTGGCGGTTGAATTGGGATTCCAAGCCGGCGAACCTGGCGTCGCTCGCCGAGGAGCTTTCGCTCGGTCTCGACAGTTTCATCTTCGTCGACGACAATCCGAAGGAATGCGCCGAGGTCGCGGAGGGAGCGCCCGAGGTGCTCCCTCTGGTGCTGCCCGAGGATATCGCGCAACTGCCCGCGTTCCTGCGCCGCGTGTGGGCATTCGATCACGCCGTGGTGACCGACGAAGACCGCCAGCGGAGCGCGTATTTCGAACAGGGCCGGGAGTTCGGCATCGCGCGCCGCCAGGCCGCCACGCTCGAGGAGTTCATGGCCGGCCTTGGCCTGCGGGTGACCGTGGAGCCCCTCACCGCCGAGCGGCTGCCGCGCGCCGCGCAACTGACCCAGCGGACCAACCAGTTCAACTTGACCACGATTCGCCGGACCGAGGCGGAGTTGCGCGGCCTGGAGGTGTTCACGGTCCACGCTTCGGACCGGTTCGGCGATTACGGGGTGATCGGCGACGTGATCGTCTCGCCGCACCGCACTGAGCTCGATGTCGATACGTTCCTGCTCAGTTGCCGCGCACTGGGCCGCGGCGTCGAGCATCGGGTGCTCGCCCATCTGGGCGAGCTTGCGCTGTCGCGCGGTTTGCACGCCATCCGGCTCCGCTTCGCCCCGACCAAGAAGAACCTGCCGGCGTGGCAGTTTCTCGAGAGCCTGGGCGCGGTGGGCCAGACCGACTTCTTCATTGCCGCCGAAGCCGCCCGCGCCGTGCGCTGGAGACCGTCTGCCGCGGCGGCGCCACCGGTGAGGCCCGTGAAGCGCTCCGCCGCGCGCCGCGACGTCGACTACGGCCGCATCGCGCGGGATCTGGGCGGCGCGGACGAGATCGTGGCGGCGATAGCGCGTGAGCACGCCTTCGCGCAGCAGTTCGAGGGCACGGAGATCGAGCGCCGCCTGGCGGCGATCTGGAGCGAACTGCTCGAAAAGCCGGTGCGCCGCGAGGACAACTTCTTCGACTTGGGCGGCCATTCTCTGCTCGTGGTCCTGCTGATCATGCGCATCAAGGAGGAGTTCAGCGTGGCGCTCCCGGTGGACGACGTTTACTCCGGTTCGCTCACCCTCGAGGACCTCGCACGCACGATTGAAATGCACCAGTTGGGTGCACTCGACCCGGACGAGTACCACGCCCTGCTCGCCGAAATCGAAGGCCTCACCGACGAGGAAGTGCGCGCTTTGCTCGCCGAAGAGCAGAGCAGCGGCGCCAACGGCTAGATGCGCGTTCTGCTCACATCCAACGCCTCTTATGACCCGCCACGCGGCGGCTCCACGCGCAGCAACCTGGTCTGGCTGGATCATCTGGCCTCCGCGGGACACGTCTGCCGCGTCGTCTGCGCGGGCGACCTGAATGCGGAAACCAACCGCGGCGCCATCGCCATCCGTTCGGTGCGCGAGCTCTCGCGCCACGTTCGTGAACTGGGCGCGGAGATCGAACGCTTTCAGCCCGACTGGGTGTTGGTCTCCTCCGAGGACCTGGCGCACGTTCTGCTGCGGGAAGCCGCCGCGCAAGCGCCGGGGCGGCTGGTCTACCTGGCGCACACGCCGCAGTGGTTTCCCTTCGGCCCCGAGAGTTGGCACCCCGATCCGTCCGCCACCGACATCGTGCGCAGCGCGCGTGCCATCGTCGCCATCGGCCGCCACATGGCGGGCTACATCAAGGAGCACGCCTGGTCCGAGGCGGCCGTCGTTCATCCGCCCATGTACGGCGCCGGCCCATTCCCGCGATTCGGTTCGTTCGGCACGGGCGATGTGCTGATGATCAATCCGTGTGTGGTGAAGGGCATCGCGATCTTCGCCGCGCTCGCGGAGCGCTTTCCCGATGTGCCGTTCGCCGCGCTCGAAGGGTGGGGCACCACCGCGGCGGACCGGGCGCTGCTGGCTGGGCTGCGCAACGTGCGCCTGCTCTCTTCCGTGCCGGGCATCGACGAGGTTCTCTCGAAAGCCCGGCTGCTGTTGATGCCGTCGGTCTGGTACGAAGGCTTCGGCCTCATCGCAATGGAAGCGATGTTGCGCGGCCTGCCGGTGATCGCCAGCGATTCCGGCGGTCTCCAGGAAGCGAAGGAGGGCACCGGCTACGTGCTTCCGGTGCAGCCCATCGCGAAGTACGAAGCCGCGTTCGACGAACGGCACATGCCGCGCGCCGTGGCGCCTCCGCAAGACATTGCGCCCTGGGAAGACGCCGTGCGCCGATTGCTCACCGACGAGGCCGAATACTGGCGGGAGGCGGAGCGTTCGCGGCGGGCGGCCGAGCGTTTTGTCTCGCGGCTGGCGGCCTCCGATTTCGAGCGGCTGCTGCTCTCGCTCGCCCCTGCCGATGCGCCCGCGCCCGCCCGGCACCGCGAGTTGGACGACCGCCGCCGAACGTTGCTACTGAAGCGGCTCCGGGAACGAATCCAGCACTGATGCGCATTCTGCTCGCTCACAACTCCACGTACTATCCGGCGCACGGCGGCGGCGACCGGTCGAACCGTCTGCTGATGGAGGCGCTCGCTTCGCGCGGCCACGAAGTTCGCGTGGTCACGCGCATCGAGCGCTTCGGCCAGGCGGGCCATGAGCGGCTGCTGGACGAACTGTCGAAGCGCGGAGTAGAGGCGGAGACGAACGCCGCGGGCGCCGTGCGTTTCCGTCTGAACGGGGTGGAGACGCACACCCTTGCGCTGAGCGCGCAGCTTCGCGGCTATTTTCAAAACCAGATTGCCGCGTTCGATCCCGACGTCATCGTGACCTCCACGGACGACCCCGGACATCTGCTCTTCGAACCGGCGCTGAACGCGCCGCGCGCGCATGTGGTCTACCTGGTGCGCGCCACCATCGCGGTGCCCTTCGGCCCCGACGCGTCGTCCAGTTCGTCGCACAAGACCGAGATGCTCCGGCGCGCGGACCTGGTGGTGGGCGTTAGCAACTACGTGGCCGACTACGTCCGCAAGTGGGGAGGCATCGATGCGACGCACGTCCCGATTTCCCTGCTCGATCCGGTGAAGGAGTACCCGCATCTGGGCCGCTTCGAGAGCCGCTTTATCACCATGGTGAATCCGTGCGCGGTGAAGGGCATCGCCATCCTTCTGGATCTTGCCGCGCGCATGCCGGATCAAGAGTTCGCCGCCGTTCCCACCTGGGGCACGACGCCCGAGGACCTGGCCGCGTTGCGGGCCCATCGCAACATCACGGTGATGGACCCGGTGGATAACATCGACGACCTGCTGCGCATCTCACGCGCCATGATCGTTCCCTCGGTGTGGGCGGAAGCGCGCTCGCGCGTGATCGTCGAAGCGATGTCGCGCGGCGTGCCCGTGCTCGCTTCCGACGTGGGCGGCATCCCCGAGGCGAAACTGGGCGTGCCGTATCTGCTGCCGGTGAACCCGGTGGTCCGCTACCGCCTCACGCTGGACGAGAACCTGGTGCCCATCGCGGAAGTGCCGCCGCAGGATACCGGGCCGTGGCGGGAGGCGCTCGACCGGCTGTGCCGGGATCGCGCGCACTGGGAGGAGATCTCGCGCGAGTCGCGCCGCGCCGCGCTCGACTATGCCGAACACCTCACCGCCGAGCCGTTCGAGCGGCTCTTGCTGGACGTCGTCCGGAAGCCGAAGCGCGAAGCGAAGCCCGCGCCGGGGCTCACGGACGAGAAGCGCAAGCTGCTCGCTCTTCGTATGAAGCAGCGCGCCACGGTGCGAACCGAGGACAAGGACCCGTGGTTCCCCTGGCTGGAGGAAGCCGGAGGCGCGGCGCTACGCCTCTTTTGTTTCCCTTTCGCGGGCGGCGGCGGACTCGCCTACAGGGCCTGGAAAGAGGTGCTCGGAGAGGCGGCGGCCGTATGCCCGGTGCGGCTGCCGGGCCGCGAAACGCGCGCGCACGAGCCCTTGATCGACGACCTGGGCGCGCTGATCGCCGAACTCCGGTCGCGCATTGAGCCTTACCTCGCCGCCGGCCCCTTCGCCTTCTTCGGGCACAGCATGGGCGCGGCCATCGCGTTCGAACTGATCCGCCGGCTGCGCGCGGATGGCCTGCCGTTGCCGGTGGGGCTCTATGTCTCCGGCGCCCGCGCCCCGCAGTTCCGCCGCGACTGGACACCGGGCCCCGAGCCGCATCACCGGGAGTTCCTCGAGCAATTGCGGAAACTCGACGGGTTTCCCGCCAACGTGCTCGACCGTCCCGAACTCCTGAAGCTCGCGATGCCCGCGTTGCTGGCGGACGCGCGGCTGTACCGCAATTACGTCTATTCCGAAGCTCCGCCGCTCGACCTCCCGATCTTCGCCTACGGCGGCGAGAACGATCCCAACGTCACGGCGGCGCACGTGGAAGCGTGGCGCGAGCAGACCACCCGGACGTTCACCTGCCGCATGCTTCCGGGCGGCCACTTCTTCATCCAGCAGCCCGCGTTTCCTCCGTGTCTTCGGCGGGATCTGGCGGGTTGAGCGCCTCCACGGGCGGCTCGGGCAGTTTTCCCATCGCGTTCGCCAAGCCCCAGAAGAGGGCGGTTGACGTACTGAGCACGCCCGCGGCGGCGCCGATGATGCGGTCGTCCCAGTAGGCGCTGGCCGCGCCGGCCGCCGCGAGGGAGAGCATCATGGTGACGCTCATCAGGGTTTCGACAGCGGTGAACACGCGGCCCCGCAGGCCGTCTGGCACATGGGTCAACAGCATGGTCCGGTTCAGCACGTTATTGGTACCCATGGCGACGCGCGAGAGCAGGATGAACAGGGAAGAAAGTCCCAGCGTGGGCATCAGGGCGAACAGCACGTAGAACGCGCCGTGCAGGAAATAGGCGAAGGTCACGACGTGTTTGTAGTGTGAAAAGCGCAGCCGCGGGTACAGCCGGTGACCGATCATGCCGCCGAAGACCAGGCCGGCGCCCGCCATGCCCCACAGGATCCCCAGCCCGCCTGCGCCCGCGTGGAAGACGCGCTCGGCGAAGAGTGTGAAGAGCATCTGCGCCGCACCGCCGCCGCTGGCCCAACCCACATAGGCGAAGGCGATACCGGCGACGAGAGGCGTCGCACGTATGTAACGGATCCCTTCGGCGAGGTCCCGCCCGAACGAGGGCCGCGCGAGTGCGGCCGGGTCCCGGTTGGGTTTGAAATCTCCGCTACCGCTGCGGAGGGCGAACACCGCCGCCGCGCTGACCAGGAACGAGACCGAGTTCACCACGAACGCCCACTCGTAGCCGAAGCGCATGGTGCTGAAGCCGCCCACCGCGGCACCGATGGCCAGGGTCAGCCAGGCGGTGGTCTGGGTCAGCGCGTTCGCGGTGTGCAACTCTTCGCGGCTGGTGATGCGCGGCAGGATGGCCGAACGGCCGCTGGTGAAGAACGGCGACGCCAGAAAGAGCGCGCCGCTGAGCACGTAGAGCATGGTGACGCTCGGCCAGTAGAGCAGCGCGATGTAGGAGAGCGCCACCACGGCGCGGAACAGGTCGCTCCAGATCATCACCCAGCGGCGGTCGAAGCGGTCGAGCACCACGCCCGCCACGGCGCCCGCCGCGCCGAGCGTCAGGACGCGGGAAATAATCACCCCGCCCACAACGCCGCCCGAGCCGGTCATGGTGAGCGACAGGCTCAACACCGCGACGGTGTTGAAATGGTCGCCGACCTCACTGACCACCTGCCCGAGCCAGAGATTCCGGTAGTTCCTGTTGGTGCGGAGGAGAGTGGAGAAGTTCCCCAAGGTTTCAGGGTATCCTGCCGGGCCTCCTCGCGGCCCGCGCCGCCCGCACCGCTAGAATGGAGATATCTCAATGAAGCAGCTTGAACCGGCGACCGTCGCGGAACTGGCCGAGGCGCTTGCCTCCGGGCGGCGGATCCATCTGGGTGGCGCATTCAGCAAACGCGCCATGGGCGGTCCGGTCGCCGAAGCGGACGTTGAGATTTCCACGCGGGCGCTCCGCCGCGTGATTCAGTATGAGCCGGCCGACCTGACCATCAGCGTGGAGGCCGGCCTCCCGTGGCACGAACTGGCGGCGCTGTTGGCGAGCCATCGCCAGATGATTCCGCTCGACCCGCCCTTTGCGGGCACAGCCACGGTCGGCGGCGTGGTTGCCGCCAACACCAACGGGCCGCGCCGCCGGCTGTTCGGCGGTGTCCGCGATGCGGTGATTGGTATGCAATTCGCGACGCTGCAAGGCAAGCTGGTGCAGTCGGGCGGCATGGTCGTGAAGAACGTCGCGGGCCTGGACATGGCGAAGATGATGATCGGTTCCATGGGCACGCTCGCGGCCATCGCCACGGTCAACTTCAAGCTCACGCCCCAGCCCGAAGCCGAGCGAACCTTTGCGTTCCACTCGACGGAGGCGGACGCTGTTTTCAACTGGCGGGACCGGCTTCTGGAAGGTGTGCTGCAGCCGTCGGCGATCGACCTTTGCAACCCGTCCGCCGCCGCGCGCCTTGGCTTCACCGGCTGGACGCTGTTGGTGCGCGCCGGCGGCAACGCCGCGGTGCTGGATCGCTACGCCCGGGAATTGGCGCCGTTTGAGGCCATGGATCAGACCATCTGGCGCAGCGTTGAGGAGTTCACGCCGGAGTATCTGGCCGGGTGCCCGACCGGCGCGGTGGCCCGCGTCTCGTCGAAGCTGCGCGAGATGCGCGAGGTGATGGAGTCGTTTCCCGGACCCGCCGTGGCGCGCGCCGGTTCGGGTGTCGCCTACGGCTACTTCGCGGAGCCGGGCGCCGCTGCCGCGTGGATGTCCGCGGCGGCCTGGCCGCGGGTGATCGAGTTCGACGCCGGCTACGCAGGCGACCGCTGGCCGCTCGAGGGAGGGGATTTCGACGTGATGCGCCAGATGAAGGCGATGTTCGATCCCGATGGATTGCTCAACAGGGGGAGGCTCTATGGCCGCCTCTGAGCTTCCGGTGCTCGGCCAGCACGGCTACGGCCCGGCGCAGGTGGACCTGGACAAGTGCGTTCATTGCGGCCTCTGCTTGAACGCGTGCCCGACGTACCGTGAGTTGGGCCTGGAGATGGATTCGCCCCGGGGGCGGGTATATCAGATGGTGAAGGTGGCCGAAGGCGCGATGTCTGTCTCGCCGTCGTACATCGAGCACATCGAGCTGTGCCTGGCCTGCCGCGGCTGCGAGTCGGCCTGCCCGTCCGGCGTGCCCTATGGACGCATGGTGGAGGCCGCGCGCGCGGAAATCGAGAGGCAAACCGGACGGCCCTTCCTCACCCGCCTCGCGCGCGCCATCGTCTTCCGCCACCTGCTGCCCTCGCGCACCAACCTCAAGATCGCGGGCCTTCTGTTGTCGGTCTATGAACGCTCCGGCCTCCGGCGTTTCGCGCAATCCTCGGGGTTGCTGAAGTTGATGGGACGCCTGGGCGCGGCCGAGGCGTTGGCGCCCTCGCCCGAGCCGCCGTTCTTCTTTTCCGAAATCGGCAAGACCTTCCCCGCCGAGGGCGAGCGCCGCCACCGCGTCGCCTTCCTGGCCGGCTGCATCGCGAATGTCTTCTTTGCCCGTTTGAATGAAGCGACGGTGCGCGTGCTTCAGAAGAACGGCTGCGACGTCGTCATCCCCGAAGCCCAGGGCTGCTGCGGCGCACTGCATGTTCACGCGGGCCTGCGCGAGGAGGCCTGCGCGCTGGCCCGCCAAAACGTCGACGCCATCGACCCGTCACAGTTCGACGCGATCATTACCAACACGGCGGGCTGCGGATCGACGCTCAAGGAGTATCACGAACTCCTGGAGCACGACCCCGCCTACGCGGCCAAGGCAGCGGCTTTCGTTGCGAAGATGCGCGACGTGAACGAATTCCTCGCCTCGATCGAGCTCACTCCGCCGCCGGGCGAAGTCAACGTCACGGTCACCTATCAGGACTCCTGCCACCTGGCCCACGGCCAGCGCATCCGCTCGGCGCCTCGGAAGCTGCTGGCCGCGGTGCGCGGGTTGAAGCTTCGTGAAATGGCCCTCTCCGATCTCTGCTGCGGCAGCGCGGGCATTTACAACGTGGTGCAGAACGAGATGGCGATGCAGATCCTGGACCGGAAGATGGCCTCGGTCAACGCCACCGAAGCCGAATGGATCGTCACCGCCAACCCGGGCTGCATGCTGCAGTTGCAGGCGGGTGTGAAGCGCCACGGCCGCGGCCAGAGCGTCTTCCACGTGATCGAGGTGCTCGACCGCGCCTACCGCTGAACCCTGTACCCATTTCGGGGCCCCGGCGAGTCTACAATAGATAGTTCAAGCTCTCGCGGAAGGTGCAAAGGTTTTGTCTACGAAGTCGTTGTTCTGCGCGGCCGCGATCATGGCCGCCGCTTCTCTCGTTCGCGCCCAGGGTCCGGTCTCGCCCAACCCGCTGAAGGTTTCCTGGATGCGCTATCTGCCCGGCAACAATGCCGACGCGGCGCGGGTGATCCGCGTGGCGCAGGACGGCACTGTGTGGGTAGCCGGCTCCACGACTTCGGTGTTCGATTTCTTCGGGCCGAACGATCCTTACCAGAACCAGAACAACGGCCTCGCCGACGTGTTCCTGGCGCAGTACCGGCTGAACGGCGACGGCGGCGCGACGCTCCTGTTCTGGACCTGGCTGGGCGGCTCGGGCAACGATGACGTGGCGGCCATGGAAATCGATTCGCTCGGCCGCGTGTTCCTGGCCGGCACCACCGACTCCACCAATTTCCCGCGCGCCGGGGACACGTTTCAAACCGACCTGGGGGGTTCCTTCGACGCCTGGGTGGCGGTCTTCGACACGCGCGAGGCGGGCGCGGCCTCGCTACGCTTCAGTTCCTACTACGGCGGCTCCGGGGCGGAGACCGTTCGCGCGATGACAATCGGGCCCGACGGCGTGATGTACATTGGCGGCCAAACGCTCTCCGGTGAAATGCCCAACGTCAGCGGCAACCTTCAGGGCAGCAACCGCGGCGGCTCCGACGCTTTCTTCATTCGCGTGAACCCGTTTACCACTACCCCGTTGACATACGCGTCGTTCCTGGGCGGCGCCTCCGTCGACGCGATCACGGGCATGGCGCTGGACGCGGACGGCAACCTCTGGCTTTCGGGGTTCACCAACTCGGGCGACTTTCCGATCACCGACGGCGCGCAGCAGGCCGCCAAGGGCGGCGCCTTCGACGCCTGGGTGGCGGTGATCGACTTCCGCCGCGGCGGCCTCGACGCCCTGCGTTATGGCACGTTCTGGGGCGGCAGCGGCAACGACGCCGCGCTGGCCTTGCGCCCCGATTCGCTGGGCAATCTCTGGATCACGGGTTACTCGCAGTCGGCGGACTTACCGCTAACGGATTCGGCCGCTCAGCGAACGCTCGGCTGGACGACGGACGCGTTCCTGATCCGCGTGGGGACCCGCCTGTCGCCGTCGCAAGCCATCACCTACTCGTCGTACTTCGGCGGCTCCGGCGTTGAAGTTCCCTACGCGGTGGTCCCCCTGGCGGACGGCCGCGTTGCGATCTCGGGCTACGTGATGCCCGGCGGGCTGCAAGCCACGCCCGGCGCGCTGCAGGGGCTCCCTTCGTCCGGTTGGGCCGAAGGTTTCCTGGCGGTGATCGACCCGCGCGTGGCCGGCGGCATCACCGACGCGACCTACCTGGGCGCGGAGAACACCGATATCGTCTACGGCCTGGATACCGACTCCACCGGCGCCATCTACGTCACGGGGCAGACGTACTCCACGCTGTTGCCCGCCACCGACGGATCGACGAAGGGCACACCGCCGGGGTTCTCCACCGCCTTCGCCGGCAAGCTCGCGCGATAGCCCGCTACGGCCCCACGCGCCCGTCGCGCGTCTTTGTGTTCTGATTCCGGTCGCTGACCCGCACGGTCACCACCTGCTCGCCGGGCGCGCCGGGGATCAGGAGCACGTAGTCGTGCTGGAGCGAATCGGACACCGTCGTGGTGGGGGGCGCGAGCGTCCACTCGCCGCCGTTCACCGAGTATTCGGCGCGTTCGATCGGCGTGAGCGCATCCGCGGCTGTCCACCGCACCTCCAACTGGTTCCCCTTGCGCGCCACGGCCACCGTCGAGATCTCGGGCGGGGTGTTGTCCACCAGGATCGGATCGCTCACCAACTGGCTGGTGAGTTCCTTGCCCTTGGGGTTGTCCGGCGCATCGGTCGCGGTCACGCGCAGCAGGTACTCGCCGTCCGGAAAGGCCGTCGAATCCCAACTGTATTGGCGGTCGTCGAGGTCGTCCTTGAGCAGCTTCCACTCGCGCTCATTCACGCCTCGGATCTCCACCTTGTACCCGAGCGCGTCGCCGTTGTCGTCGCTCGCCTGCCAGCGCGCGCCCACGTACCCTTTGGCGAACTGCATGGTCTGTGACGTGCCGACGGACACCGTGGGCGTGGTGCGCTTCCCGCCGATGGGGGGCAGCGTGATGCTGGTGGACGGCGTGAGCGTGAGCGACTGGGGCGGGAACCGGTAGTTGAACGGCGTCCCTTCGATGATTGAAATCACGGGTGCGATGTTGCGAGGCTGGTATGCCGATTCCACGGCCCGCAGTTCGGGCGAACGGCCGTCGGCGGCCGCGGTCAGCGTGAGGCGATACTGCAGGAATCGCGCCGCGGGAGACTCGATGCGCGCGGCCGTCCGGGCCCACGGGCTCCAGTTCTGCTGGGGCCGGTCGAGGTTGCCGCTGCGGGTCTCCATCGACACGGTGCCGCCATGCGCGCTGCCCGTCCAGGAGAGGCGGCCCCAATCGGAGAAGCTCCCGGCGTCGAGCGGTTCGCTCTCGTAGGCGCCCTCTTTCTCCATCCCCGGCCCCAGGCGAAAGAGCTTGCCGATGTTCCCCGTCACGACGAAGAACCCGCCCCCGCGCGCCGCCGCCAGCGCCGTCACCTGCGTGGGCGCGGCGGTGGTGAGCAGCGTGTGCTGGTCATAGGAATACA
>DALYJJ010000159.1:0-13244 GCA_031969915.1 Bryobacteraceae bacterium
GCGACGCTCCCGGTGGAGACACGGGTTTCCTTCAAGATCAAGGAACCCGTGCCGGTCACCGAGAAGATCTGACGCGGGCTACTTCTTGGTTTCGGGTGTCGCGGCCTTTTTCGCGGCCGGCTTGGCAGCGGGGGGTTTTGCTGCCGCCGGTTTGGCCGCAGGCGGCTTGGCCGCCGCCGGTTTTGCGGGCGCTGCCTGGGCAGGCGCTGCGGCCGGCGCTTCGCCGCCCGCGGGAGCGGCGGCGGGAACCACCGTGGCCTTGGTGATGAAGTCCAGGCGCGGGAACCTCGCCTTGAGATACGCGTTGCCCTTCGACGTGATCTCACCCTGATCGGGACTCTCGCCGTACTCCTGGTTCAGGCCCTTGATCACGTCCATGCCCTCCACCACCTCGCCGATCGGCGAGAAGCCCATGCCGTCCAGCCGGGCATTGTCGCGCAGGTTGATGAACATTTGTGTGGTGCGCGTGTTGGCGCCGGCGGTGGCGAACGTGAGCGTGCCCATCTTGTTGGTTTGGGTCACCGGGTCGTCTTTGATGGCGTTGTCCCACTTCTTGGTGACCGCGGGGTCGGCGGCAAGGCCGAATTGAACGACGAAATTCGGGACGATTCGAAAGAAGCCGGAGTCGTTGTAATAGCCGGAGCGAATCAGCCGGTAGAAGCGCTCCGCGCCGATCGGGGACCAGGCCTTGCGGACCTCGACGACGAAGGGGCCCTTGGTAGTGTCAAAGCGCGCTCGCCACACGTCGGGCATGGCGGCGGAAGCGGCGCTCTTCTTCGCCCCAACCGCGGACTTTTTCTTTGCCGGGGCGGTGGCGGGCGCCTGCGCGAGCAAAACTGAGGCGAACGCACAGGCCGCGATAGCGGAAAACCAGGATCGTTTGGTCATCTCAAGGCGATTATACTGAGGACGCTATGCTTGCGCGGGCACTCGGGCTTGGCCTTCTTTTCGTATCGGGAGCGGCGGCGCAGACCTTCGCCGGACGCATCGGCATTGAGGTGGAAGGACCGAATGAGGGCTCGCGGTCGCGCGCCTTCGTGGACCTGGGGCGCGGATTCCGCCCCTTGACGACGCCCGTGGACGACCGGGGATGGCCCACCACCGACGCCCAGGTTCTGTTGTTCGACATCCGGCCGGTAGCCGCCTGGGAGAACAACATTGACGATCCGGATCGCTTCTCGCCCGATTGGAGCGGCCGTTACGCGGTCTCCTTCGAAGGCCGTGCGGACCTCACCACTTCGTCCGACGGCCGTTCGAGCATCGAAAACCTGCGCTATGACGAAGCGGCGAACCTGACGACGGCGGACCTGGTGGTCGAGCGCGGGACGTCGCTCCTCCAGTTGGTATTTCGCAGCACGCGCCGCGCCGTGGGCGGGCCCACGAACACGGGCTTCCGGAACCTGCGCGTGCTGCGGCCCGGTTACGCGGGGTCCCGCCAGCCGTATACCCACGAATTCCTGGACGCGATTCCGCCCTTCCAGGTACTTCGATTCATGGGTTTCACCGAAACCAACGCGGACTTCGCCCGCTGGCCGGAAACGCTGGAGTGGAACGAGCGGCACACGCCGGCCGATGCCACGCAGCAGCGTTTGGGCAAGAGAATCGGCGTGTCCTGGGAATATGTGATCCACCTGGCGAACATTACTGGCAAGGACATATGGATCAACGTTCCGGCGCCCGCCACCGACAACTACATCCGGGAACTGGCCCGGCTGCTGAACGCAACGCTCAGACCCGATGCGACGATTTACATCGAGCACAGCAACGAGGTGTGGAACCCGGGATTCCCGCAGCAACGCTGGAATCTCGCCGCCGCGGGGCCGGAGGCGATCACGCCGCTGCGGCGGCACGCCCGGCGGCTCTACGAAATCTCCCGCCTGTTCGGCGAGGTGTTCGGGACGGGCGAAATCAACCGCCGTGTCCGGCCGGTCTACGCGTGGTGGCCGGGCCGCACGCAGGAATACCGCGATGCGCTGAATTACATGCGCGCCACCTACGGGCCGGTGTCCCAGTACTTCTACGGACTGTCCACCGCCCACTACTTCGGAGCGCGCGTACCGGAGACGGCGGCCATGCCTGAGATCCTGGCCGCGATGCGGCAAACCAGCGAGGCTTCGGCCCTGCTCAACCGGCAGTACAAGGCGATGGCCGACGAATTCGGCGTGAAGTTCCTGATTTACGAGGGTGGGCCGGACAACGGGCAAAACTACACGCTGCCGAACAACGTCCTGGTGCGGAACGTCGGACAGCACATCCTCGCCAACCGGGGCCGGGAGATGCGGGAGATGGTGGTGAGCGATATCCGGGACGTCTTCTTCGGGAACGGCGGCGACCTCTACATGTATTTCACATTGAGCGGCGCCTATAGCCGGTTCGGCTGCTGGGGGCTCACCGAGGATATCGTCAACCGCACTACGGAGAAGTTCCAGGGGCTCTACGAACTGATCGGGCGGGGCTCGCCGCCGCGGATCGACCGGTTCTCGAGCTCCGCCACCGGGACCGGCCCGATTGCGCCCGGCTCGCTGCTGAGCGTCTACGGCGAGCACTTCAGCCCCAAGGAACTCACCTGGTCCTACGGGATCTGGGACGGGCGCGTGCTTCCCGCGAACCTGGGCGGCGTGCGCGTCCGGCTGAACGGCAAGGAGTGCCATCTGCACTACGCCGGGCCGTTCCAACTGAATGTGCTCGTGCCGCCGGACGCCACCTCCGGGGCGCTGGAAGTGACGACGCCGCACGGCACGGCGCGGGTCGATGTTGAGGTGAGCCCCTTTGCGCCGGGGATCTTCGGCTACGGGCTGGGAAACGTCCGCTACGCGAGCGCGCTGCACGCCGGCACGGGGGTGTACGTCGCGCCGGAAGGCGCCTTGCCGGGCATCGTGAGCCGCCCGGCGCGGCGCGGCGACATCATCGAGTTGTACACCAGCGGGCTGGGTCCGGTGGAGGGTTCCTATCCGGCGGGCGAAGCCCTGACCCGCGCCTACGCGACCACGGGCGTGGTGCGCGCGACCATCGGCGGCGTGCCGGCGCGGGTGCTCTATTCCGGCCTGGTGAACGCCGGGCTGTACCAGGTCAATCTTGAAATCCCGGGCGGCCTTTCCCCGGGCGATCAACTGATCGCCATCGAAGCCGGCAATCGAATGTCGCCGGGCGGAGTTTCTCTCCGCATCGCTCAGTAAGCGGCCCGTGATGCGGCCGTAAACATAGCGTCATAACCGGCCTCTAGAATCGGGGCACAAGGCAAAGTATGTCGCGACCCATAGGGGAGCCGTCCGCGATTTTCTCGCGCACGCTGCAACAGATGCTTCCGCCGAGCGTGCCGCCGCCGGTGGGCTCGGCGCTCGAGCGGATGCTGGTCATCGACCAGCTTGACCGGCTGTATGATCGTGTCCGGTCCGAGCCGCGTGAGAGCTTCTGCGGGAATCTCCTTTCGGCCCTGAACGTTCGCGTGGAGATCACCGACGCGGACCGGAGGCGCGTGCCGCTGCGGGGCCCGGTGGTCGCGGTGGCCAATCATCCGTTCGGGTTCATCGAAGGCGTGATCCTGGGAGCCGTGCTGCGCGCGTTGCGCCCGGATGTGAAGATCATGGCCAACTATCTGCTCGCCTCGGTGCCGGAGTTGCGCGAAATCACGATTCCCGTGGACCCGTTCGGGCGCGATACATCGGTGCGCGCGAACCTGCGCGGCATGAAGGAGTCGATCGAGTGGCTGGAACGCGGCGGCATGCTGGTGGTCTTCCCGGCGGGCGAGGTGGCGCATCTCGATGTGATCCGGCGTGCGGTCACGGATCCGGAGTGGAGCAGGAGCATCGCGCGGCTGGTGAGAAAGACCAAATCCACCGCGCTCCCGGTCTACTTCAGCGGCGGCAACGGGCCGCTGTTCCATCTGGCGGGACTGATCCACCCGCGCCTCCGCACGGCGCTCCTCCCGCACGAGTTTCTGAACAAGCACGGGCGCACGGTGGAGTTGCGCGTCGGCACTCCGGTGCCCTGCAAGCGGCTGGAGGAGATGCCCGGCGACGCTGAAGCGACGGACTACCTGCGCAGCCGCACGTTCCTTCTGGAGAACCGGCAGTCGGAAAAACAGGAGCGCTCGCAGACCACCGGCCGCGCCATCGTTTCCGCCACACCGCCCAACCTTATCGAGCGCGAACTCGCAGCCTTGCCGGCGTCCGCCATTCTGCTCGAAAGCGGGCCGTACCAGGTGGCGCTCGCCACCGCGCCGCAGATCCCCCACGCGCTTCGTGAAATCGGACGGCTTCGTGAGATCACGTTCCGGTCCGCTGGGGAGGGCACAGGCCAGCCGCTCGATCTCGACCGCTTCGATGAAACGTACTGGCACCTGTTTCTTTGGAACCGCGAGGCGCGCGAGATCGCCGGCGCGTACCGGTTGGGCGCGACGGACCGGCTCGGCCTGGACGGCCTGTACACGCGCACATTGTTTTCCTACGGACAGCCGTTCCTCGACCGCCTGGGGCCGGCGCTCGAGTTGGGCCGCTCTTTTGTCCGTTCGGAGTATCAGAAGAGCTTTCAGCCGCTGCTGCTGCTATGGAAGGGGATCGGACAATTCGTCGCGGGCGATCTGCGGTACACGACGTTGTTCGGCCCGGTGAGCATCAGCAACGACTACCAACCCGCATCGCGCCAGATCATGGTGGATTTTCTTCGCCGGCACGAGCAGGAGCCGGATCTGGCGAAACTGGTGCGTCCGCGGCGCCCGTTCAAGAAGCGGGCGGTTCCCGGCTGGGGACGGACCGTCCAATGGGATCTTGAGGATCTGGCCACGGTGATCGGCGATATCGAGTCCGACCAGAAGGGAGTGCCGGTGTTGCTGCGCCAATACCTCAAGGTGGGCGGCAAACTCGTGGCCTTTAACGTGGACGCCGAGTTCTCCGACGCGCTCGACGGGCTGATCGTGGTGGACCTGAAGGCAACCAATCCGCGGATGCTGGAGCGCTACATGGGCAAGGCCGGCGTGGCGGCGCTGGCGTCGTCGCGCTTCTAGAACGGCGGACACCAAACCTGACTCCGTTTCCCTTCCTCGTCCGTATGCAGAGTGAACGCGATGGCGATTCCACTCGCAATGACCGGCGATGATGAGGAGACGATGGATCTGCTTCCGCTCGACGAGTGCGTCGACCGCTATCAGCACCGTCTCTACCGCTTCCTCCTGCGGTTGGTGAAGGACCCCGCAGCGGCCGAGGACCTGTTCCAGCAGACCTGGCTTCAGGTACTGCGCAAGCAAGGCAGCTTCGACGCCCGTCGGGACTTCGAGCCTTGGCTGTTCTCGGTGGCGCGCAACCTCGCCGTCGATCACCTGCGGCGACGGCAGCCGGAGAGTCTCGACGAGCCAATGGAGGCCAGCTCCGGTTCGCATGCGGATGCGGTGCCGTCGGCGGCGCTCGACGCCCTGGAACGGCTGCTGGGCGGCGAACGCTCGGCGCTATTGCTCCGGGCGATGGACCGGCTGCCTGCTCTCTATCGCGAAGTGTTGACGCTGCGGTTTGAGGAAGAGATGAAGCCCGAACAGATTTCCGTGGTGCTGGGAGCGCCCGTGACGACGGTGAAGACCCGCCTGGCGCGTGGGCTCAGGCAACTGCGGGCGGAGGTGGGAGCGGCGCGATGAGTCATCCAACCGGGCTGCTCGAATTGTCCGCGTGCGGGCTGCTCTCCGAAGACGAAGACCGTGGACTCCGCCTGCACCTTCGTGAATGCGCGCATTGCCGCGAAGAACTCGCGCTGCTGTCGGCGTTGGCGGAGGGGCTCCAGGCCGTTCCGGCGACCGTCGTCCCGGAGGGCCTCGCCGCGCGCACCAAGGCGCGCCTCGCGGTTGAGCGCGGTTCGGCGGAAGAACGGCGGATGAGCGACGCGATTCTCGTGTTCCTGGTGCTCTTCGCCTGGACGGTCACCGGGCTTCCCTGGGCCGTCGGGCAATCGCTGGGGATGTCCAGCGGGCTCGCGTTCTGGTTGTTCTTGTGGACGGCCGCCGGCTGGATCACGGGCGGCGTGGCGGTGGCCGTCCTGCTGTTTAGACGGCGCCGCCCGTGGAGTGTGTCATGAGCCGATTCAAGAATGAAATCGCGACGATTCCGGCCGGCGTGTGGCTGGCCGCGGCGGGCGCTTATTCGGGCTTCGCCGCTTTCCTGTGGTTCGTGGTGCTGGCGGACCCGAGGTTTCCGCCGGCCGAGCGAGTCGCGTTCGCGGCGCTCCCGCCCTTGGTGGTGGCCATCTACGCGCTGGTGGGCGGCTACATCTTCAACGACGCAAAGCGGCGCGGCATGCGCCACGTAATGTGGACTCTGCTCGCCGTCTTCATTCCGAACGGCATCGGCATCATCCTCTATTTTCTGCTGCGGGAACCGGTGGTGGCGCCGTGCCCCGCGTGCGGGGCGGCCGTGAAAGGCCACTTCGCGTTCTGTCCTTCGTGCGGAGCTGCCGTTCACCCGGCGTGCCCGGTGTGCCGGAAAGCCGTGGAGGCGGGATGGAAGAGTTGTGCCTACTGCGGGAGCGAACTCAACAAAGCCTAATGCCGGCCGCGCTTCTTGCGCTCTTCCCGCTCCTTCATCAGAACCTCGTATTCGGCCCGCTGCTTCTGGTCGAGCATCGCGTTCACACGCTGCGTGTGATCCTCGCGCAACGCCTTGAAGCGGCTGCCCGTTTCATCCATGATCTTGCCGAACTGTTCCAACTGTTGCGGGGAGAGATTCAGGCGGGTCTGCATCTCTTCCATGTGGCGCTTGCGGAACTCCTCGGGGCTGGGCCGCGAGTTGGCGCGCACCGACGTGGCGCTGTAGACCTTCTGGCCGACGACACCCACCAGCAAGCCGCTGGCAAAGACCAGCGCAACGTATAGCCCAACCATGCGGCGCGTCGTTGTCATCACTTGACCGGTCCCTCTTGGTTTACCTGCACGAAGGCGATCTCCGTTGCGTCCGCTTCAGCCAGAGAATCGACGTAGCCCACGCCCGGGCCCGAGTTGAGAGAGAAAAGCGCGAAGCTGAGCAGCACACTCGCTGCCAGGGCGCCCGTCACGAACACGTTCGCCCACCGTCTCCAATACACCGCCGGGGACTGCCGCGCCTCGATCTTCTGCCACAGCTCCGGCATGAAGTCCGGGCTGGCCTCCGGATCGGGAATCGCCTCACGGTAGGCCGCGAACAACTGATCCAGCTTTCGTTCCTCGTCGAATGGCATCTCTCACACCCCTCCCTGCGCCTGGGCCGAAGCCATCGCCGCAGATTCAGGCCTACCAGCCTGATAGGCCTTGAGCACACGCTGCCGCGCCCGGAACAGCCGGACCTTCAGCGCGTTCTCGTTCACGCCGTACACCCTTTCCAACTCCTTCAGCGACAAGCCTTCCACCTCTTTCAAGGTGAGCAGGATGCGGTCTTCCGCAGAAACCGCGCCCAACAGTTCGTTCACCATCTCGCGCACCTTCGTGCGCTCCAACTCTTCGTCCCTCTGACGGTTGCCCGCCTGCGCGTCGGCCATCACCACCGACTGCTCGCTCAGATCGGCCATCCGCGACTCCTGCCGCCGCCGCGCGCGCCGGAGGTAGTCGTAGGCAGCGTTCACCGTCAGCCGGTACAACCAGGGCTCAAACACCTCCGGCGACCGCAACTGATCGAGCGAATAGTATAGCCGGAGGAACACCTCCTGGCCGACGTCTTCGACATCCTCGGGCCGCCCGATGAGACGCGCAATCGTCCCCAGTATTCGCTTCCGGTAGGCGGACACAATCGCGTTGAACGCGCTTGCATTCCCTTCCTTGGCGCTTTGTACGAGTTCGAAGGCGACCAGCATTCAGGCGATCCAAGAGTCGGGACCTCTGCCACTTCTTGAGGCGCGCCAGACCCTAACCTAGGTTACGAGCATCACTGGGGAAATGCAAAGGTGTAATATCGGGAGGAAGGTGGTTCCGGGGGCTATGGCTGCCCCTCAAGGAACCCGTCGAATGGTTGGTCGAGGAGGGCGCTTCGCGACGCCGGCAAAGTCGCTTTCGGCCTGTTTTCGAGTTGCTGAATCAACCGATCGACGGCCGCCCGCCGCAGATAGAGGTGATACAATTGAGACCGAATGTGTCCACATTTGGCAGTGAAGAAGCTACTCTTGCCGTGCATATACCTTAGGTACCATTAGTCACATGAGTGCTGTACGCCCGCAAGAGGGGGTATGCCACTGTCGTGTTTGCGGGTATCCTAATACCCCCGAAAAGGGGTACTTCGTTGGTGGACCTGCTTTTGCAACGCCCATCCTTTCATGACTTTCCTAGATGGACTGAACCCCGAACAACGGGTCGCCGCCGAGCACCATGAAGGCCCACTGCTGATCCTGGCGGGCGCGGGTAGCGGAAAAACGAGGGTGATCACCCACCGCATCGCCCACCTCATCTCCCACCAGGGCGTTCCCGGGCCGGCGATCCTCGCGGTCACGTTCACCAACAAAGCCGCGCAGGAGATGCGCGAACGCGTCCAGCACCTGTTGAGCGGAGTCAGTCACTACGGGGCGGGGCCGACGCTGTCCACGTTCCATTCTTTCTGCGTCCGGCTGCTCCGGCGCGATGGCGATCCTCTCGCGCAGATCCGGCCCGGCTTCACCCGCACATTTACCATCTACGACGACGACGATCAGCTCAGCCTGATCAAGTCGATCTTCCGGAATCTCGGCCTGGACGAGAAGTCGTTCATGCAGTACCGCGCGGTGCTTTCGCGCATCAGCCATGCCAAGAGCCACAAGCAGGGGCCGGACGACGTGGCGAAGGCCGCCACCGATCCGCTGACTACGCGCCTGGCGGCAATCTACGAGCAGTACGAAGGAGCGCTGCGGAAAGCCAACGCACTCGACTTTGACGACCTGCTGCTGGAGACGGTGCGGCTGCTCTATCACGACGAGGCCACTCGCGCTCTGTACAACCAGCGGATTCGCTACCTGATGATCGATGAGTATCAGGACACCAATCGCAGCCAGTACGAACTGATGCGCCTGTTGTCGGATGCGCACCGGAATGTGGCCGTGGTGGGCGACGAGGACCAGTCGATTTACGGCTGGCGCGGCGCGGACATTCGGAACATTCTGGACTTCGAGCGTGACTACCCGGATGCGCGTGTGATCCGGCTGGAGCGGAACTATCGGTCGACGCGGAACATCCTGGACGCGGCGAGCTCGGTGGTGGCGAACAACAAAGAGCGCAAGGGGAAGTGGCTGTGGACGGAGGCCGAGGGGGGCTCGAAAATCGGCCTGTACGAAGCCTTCGACGGCGAGAACGAGGCGCTGTACATCGCCGACACGATCGACAAAATCCTCGGGAAGAGCCCGGACCAGCACATCGCGGTGCTCTATCGCACCAACTTCCAGTCGCGGCCGATAGAAGAAGCGCTGCGCCGCTATGGGCGGAAGTACCTGGTGGTGGGCGGCTTCAGCTTCTATCAGCGTGCGGAGGTGAAGGACCTGCTCGCCTACTGCAAGCTGCTGCTCGGTCCGAACGACTCCATCGCGCTGCTGCGGGTGATCAACACGCCCGCGCGAGGCATCGGCAAGACCTCGATGGAGCAGGTGGAGCGGTACGCGCAGGAGCACGGCATCTCTCTGTGGACGGCGATCGAACGGATGCTCGAAGAGAAGGCCTTCCCCACCCGGGCGGCGGCGGCATTCGAAGGATTCCTCCGCCTGATTCTCGATCTCCGGGCGTCGAGCGTCGAGCGCCGCCTGGACGAGATTCTCCGCGAGCTGCTGGACCGGACGGGATACAAGCGGATGCTGGCCGCCGACCCTGGACCGGAGAGCGAATCGCGGCTCGAGAACCTGGAAGAGCTGGTGAGCGCGTCGGCGGAAGCGGCCGAACGGGGCGAGACGTTGGCCGACTTCCTGGACCATGCGGCGCTGGTGTCGGACGCGGACCAGGTGGATGAGCGCGCCCCGGTCTCGTTGCTCACCATTCACAACGCCAAAGGCCTCGAGTTCCCGGTGGTGTTTCTCGCGGGGCTGGAAGAGGGCCTGTTTCCCCACCAGCGTTCGATCAACTCGCCCGCCCAGATGGAAGAGGAACGGCGGCTCTGCTACGTGGGCATGACGCGCGCGCGCACGCGGCTGTATTTGAGCTGGGCCCGGTACCGGCGACGCTTTGGCGGCGCGATGCCGGAGGCCACGATCGCATCGCGATTCCTGAAGGAAGTACCCGCCCATCTGGTGGAGAAGCTGAGCCAGAACCGCGGCCCGAACATCCCGCAGGTGGACCTGTTCAGCGAGCAGCATGAGGTGCGGGAATCGGTGCGCCGCAACACGTACACCGGAAAGACGTACAATTCTCTAGAGAACATCCAGCAGTTCTTCGCCGAGCGAGGGCGGCAGGTGAACCTGTCATCGCCCGCTCCGCCGCCGCCCGCTCCCCGGAGCGCGTCCGGCGGGGCCAGCGCCCCGGTGAAGCCGTCCGCGCCCGCGCCGCCTTCGGGTCCGCCGCGCGCGCCATCGGGCGGGCAGGGGTTTTCGCTTCCGCCGGGCGTAAGCACGGGCGCGAAGAAGAAGCCCGGTGGCTTGCGGACCGGCGCCACGGTGCGCCATCCGAAGTACGGCCGCGGGACGGTGCTGCGGCAGGAAGGCGACGGCGAGGAAGCCAAGCTGACCATTAGTTTTCAAGGCTACGGCCTGAAGAAGTTAGTCGCGAAATACGCGGGAATTACGGTAGAGGAATGAACACCAAGAAAGTTGCCGACAAGGTTGAACGTAAGAAGCTGAAGCGCGCCTCGCGCAAGAAGGCGGCCCCGAAGCCGCCCCGCGAAGCCGGCGTGGCGCGCGGTTCCACCAAGCGCAAAGTGAAAATCATGGCGAAGGGTCAGCGCAAGCGCTAACCTTGGCTGGATGAACCAGCTCTTCCGGACCAAAAGCATCGACGCGCTGGTGCGCGAGGCGGAGCACCCCGAGCGCCGCCTCGCCAAGACCCTGGGCCCCTGGAGCCTGATCGCACTGGGTGTCGGCGCGGTGATCGGTTCGGGGATCTTCACGCTCACCGGCACGGCGGCGGCGGGGACGGTGATGTCCTTCCCCTCCATCTGGCACGCGCCTTTTCTCGACTGGGTCCTCTCCGGCTTCAGCAACATCACCGCCGTGGGACGGCCCGGCGCGGGTCCGGCGGTGTCCCTGTCGTTCGTGCTGGTGGCCGTGGCCTGCGGTTTCGCCGCGCTGTGCTACGCCGAGCTGTCGTCCATGATTCCGATCTCGGGCAGCGCCTACACCTACGCGTACGCCACGCTCGGGGAGGTTTTCGCCTGGATCATCGGCTGGAATCTGATCCTGGAGTATGCGGTGTCGAACATGTCGGTGGCGGTCGGTTTCTCGGCCTACTTCAACGACATGCTCGACGGGGTGTTTGGCGTCCAATTGCCGAAAGCTCTCTCCGAGCCGATGATCGTCAACGGCCAGTTCACGGGCAGCTATTTCAACCTGCCGGCCCTGCTGATCCTGATCGCGCTTTCCTGGCTGCTGGTGCGCGGCGTGAAGGAAGGCGCGGGCGCGAACAACCTGATGGTGGTCATCAAGGTGGCCGCGATCCTGATCTTCGTCTTCGGCGCCTCGCGCGCGGTGAAGGTGGAGAACTGGCATCCCTTCGCGCCGAACGGGTTCTCCGGCGTGCTCTCCGGCGCGGCCATTGTGTTCTTTACCTACATCGGGTTCGATTCGGTTTCCACGGCCGCGGAGGAGTGCAAGCGACCCGCCCGCGACCTGCCGTTGGGCATCATCGGGACGCTCGTCATCTGCACCGTCCTCTACGTCTCAGTGACCGTGGTGCTCACGGGAATCGTACCGTTCAGGACGCTGGGCAACGACGCTCCCGTGGCAAACGCGCTCAAGGCGATCGGTTACGACGAACTGCGGCGCTGGGTCACCATCGGCGCATTGGGCGGCATGCTCAGTTCGCTGCTGGTGTTTCAGTATGGGCAGGCCCGCATCTGGTTCGCCATGTCGCGCGACAAGCTGCTGCCGCCCTTCTTCGCCCGCATTCACAAAAAACACCGCACGCCGCACGTTAGCACGTGGATCGCCGGTTTCGCCGTAGGCATACCGGCGGGTATCTGGGACATCGGTACCTTTGCCGAACTATCGAACATCGGCACGCTGTTCGCGTTCGCGATGGTTTCGGCCGGCGTGATCGTCTTGCGCAAGCGGGACCCCGGGCGCGCGCGCGGCTTCCGCGTGCCGCTTTCGCCCTGGCTTCCGATGATCTCCATCGCCTGTTGCGTCATCCTGGCGCTGGGCTTGCCGTTGGCTACCTGGCTCCGTTTCTTTGTCTGGCTGGCACTGGGCATGGCGGTCTACTTCCTCTTCAGCAAGAAGCACGCGGCGGAGACGCTACAGTAAGGGCATGACGCTCTTCCTGGCCGGGCTGCTTCTCTTTCAGGTTCAGCATCAGCACCACCCGCCGCGCGATGCCGCTGAGTACGCGCGTGTCCTGGAGGACCCGTCGCGCGACGCCTGGCAGAAGCCGCACGAGGTGGTGATGGCCCTGGCTCTGAAGCCCACCGAATCGGTGGCTGACATCGGCGCGGGCACCGGCTACTTCGCGCGCCGGTTTGCGCGCCACGCCGGGACGGTGTTCGCGGTGGACATCAGCGCCAAGCTCCTGGAGCAGGCGGCGAAGGACGCGCCGCCGAACCTGAAGACGGTCCTCGCCGCGCCGGACGATCCGAAGCTCGCCCCCGCCTCCGTCGACACCGTCTTCTTCTGCAACGTGCTTCACCATATCGAGGGGCGGCCTGCTTATTACCGGAAACTCGCTACCGCGCTCAAGCCTGGTGGCCGCATCGTCATGGTGGACTTCCACAAGCGTCCACTGCCGGTGGGCCCGCCGCCGGCGATGAAGCTGACCGACGACGAAGTGATCGCCGAGCTCAAGGCCGCGGGCTTCGAGTTGAAGCGCCGGCACGAGATGCTGCCGCACCAGTATTTTCTCGAGTTCGGACGGTAGGGGCCCGGCAAGGGCCGCTACCCCTTCGGCTCCCGCAGCGCCTCCCGCACCGCGGCGCGAATCTCTTCGCGGAGATCCTCCTTCGACGGCGCTTCCCGCATCCACACCGTTCGCTGCGGGAACGGGATCTCGATCCCCAGTTCGTCGAACCGTTTCTTCAACCGCCGGTTCATCTCGCGGCCCACCGGCCACTGCTGCAGGGGAAGCGTCTTCAGCCGCGCCTTGAGGATCACCGCGCTGTCGGCGAACTTGTCGACGCCCAGCACCTCGAGCGGCTCCAGGATGTTCG
>DALYJJ010000160.1:0-13209 GCA_031969915.1 Bryobacteraceae bacterium
CAACGGGGATGCGCATCTCAAGAGCCTGCTGGTGCACCACCAGGTCATCGTGCCGGTCACCGCGGGCAAGCTCGATCTCGGCCCCTGGCAGGAGATCTACTACGCCGAGTTCGACGGACAGCGCGCCAAGCGCGTCATTATCAAATGCATGGGTGAATGATGAAACCACAACTGCTGTTTCTCTGCGCTCTTCCTCTCGCCGCCGAACTTCCGGTGCGCGAAGTCATCCTGTTCAAGCACGGCGTGGGCTACTTCGGCCGGGCGGGTAACGTGAAACCCGGTGAGACGGTGCGGCTGGATTTAGAGGCGGCGCAGATGGACGACGTCCTGAAGTCCCTGGTGCTCCGCGATGGCGGCGGCGCCGGGGTGTCCGCCCTGCGGTACGATTCGAGCGAGCCGCTGGAGGGCAAGCTGGGGAAGTTCTCTTTCGCGTTGGGTAATCAGCAGCCGCTGGCGTCGTTGCTCGACCAACTGAAGGGCGCGCGCCTCGAACTCGAGATGCCCGGCGGGGCGCGGCTTTCCGGTGTCATCGTGTCCGCGCGGCTGATCGCCGCGACGCAGGAGCAGCCGGCCTTCGAGCAGGTCACACTATTGCTCGATTCCGGCGACCTCCGCACGCTGAGCCTCTCCGCCGCGCTCGCTGCGCGTCTGGCCGACCCCTCCCTGCAGGCACAACTGAAGGACTACCTTTCCGCGCTCGGCGGCGCGCGCTCGCAGGAGAAGCGCAGCGTGTACCTCGACTTCTCCGGCGCGCAACCGCGCTCGGTGGAGGCGGGCTACATGATCCCCATGCCGGTGTGGAAGTCGAGTTACCGTCTCATTTTGACCGGCGACACCGCGGCCACGCTCGAAGGTTGGGCGATTGTCGACAACACCACGAACGAGGATTGGGACAACGTCCGTCTCGCCGTGGTCTCCGGCCGTCCCATCTCCTTCATCTCGCGCCTTTACGAACCCCGCTACCGGGAGCGGCAGGAAAGCGAGTTGCCCGACGATGCCGCCGCCGCGCCCATCCTGCACCAAAGCGCGATCATGAGCGTACGCGCAAACCGCGCCATGGCCAAGGCTGCGCCCCCGCCGCCCCCGCCGCCCGCAGCCGCGCGTCTGGAGGCATCCGCGGGCTTCGCGCCCGCCGAGAGGATGGAGGTTCTCGCCGACCGCCCCAGCACCGTCGCAAATGTCGCTTACGGGCGCGAAGCCGGTGACCTGTTTGAGTACCGCTTCGACAAGCCGGTGGTGGTCAGGAAGAATCAGTCCGCCATGCTGCCTTTCCTGCAGCAGAAAGTGGAGGCACGGAAGCTGCTGATCTACGCCGACACCGGCTCCATTCACCCCACCTCCGCGGCGGAAATCGTGAACGGTACCGGAAAGACCCTCGACGGCGGCCCGGTGACCGTGTATGACGCCGGCTCCTACGCGGGGGAAGCTCTGTTTGAGACGTTCAAAGCGGGCGACAAGCGCCTGATCAGCTACGCCGTCGACCTCGGGACGCGCCTCACCACGAACTACGACTCCCGTCAGGACTTGGTTCGTGAAGTCATCTTTCGCCGGGGCGCGATTCTCACCCGCAGCGCGCTGGCTGAAACCCGCACATACACGATCAAGAACATCGACGCGAAAGCGAAAACGCTGCTCATTGAGCACCGGCAGCGGCCCGGTTTCAAGTTGCTGTCGCCGAAGCCGGTGGAAACGACGGCCAACTTCTATCGCTTCGAGGTGAAGCTCACGCCCAATTCCGAAGCGAAGCTCGCCATTATGGAGGAGCGGCTCCTCGAAAACACGATCGCCGTGGCCAGCCTCACGCCCGACCTCGTCGCCCTGTGGTCGCGCAACAAGGCACTTTCCGAAGACGGCCGCCAACGTCTGGACGCCATCCTCGCCAAAAAGCGCGAGGTCGCCGAGAACGACGCTTCGATTCGCCGGACGGAAGTGGAAATCAATGAACTGAACCAGGACCAGAGCCGCCTCCGCGAGAATCTGAACGCGCTGAATCGCGTCACCGGGCAGCAGGAACAGGTGCAGCGGTACGCCAAGCAACTCGCAGATCAGGAAGCGCAAATGGCCGCGTTGCGGGATCGCCTCAGCGCCGCGCGCAAGCGCAAGGGAGTTCTGGAAAGCGAGCAGGCCGCGCTGATCGAAGCCTTGGCTCCCGCGCCGTAACGTGGGCCTTCAGTCGCCGGGGAACAGGACCCAGAGTTCGGGCCGGCCGGCATTGCAGTGCACGGCGCGCGAGAGGAAGCCCAGGCTCGCCCACGATAAGAAGAGGGCCATCCGCGCGCCCTGCCAACAGCCGCGCGGCCGGCCGCCAGCCCGCAGCCGCTCGACGCGCGAGGTGACCGAAGGGATGGGATGGAAAATCGTCTCGATTCCTTTGGGCCGGTGCGGCTCGTCGTCCTGCAACTGATCGAGTTCGGCCGCCGCCCGCTCCACGAGTTCGGGCGGCGCGCCTGCCGCGGCGGCTTCGCGATCCACTTCGAAGACACCGGGGCGGCTGAGCGAAGGAAGGGTGAGGAGCCCAAGAAACGACCAAAGGGTGAACCAAAGCGACAGCGTCACCAGCCCCGCAACCGTGTTCACGCCAGCGCCCGGCATCAGGTACGCCAGCGAGAATCCGGCCAGATTCCACAGGAGGGCGAGCAGCACTCCGCGCCGCCGCGCGCCCGTGGCCAGCGCCACCGCACGGCGGGCGATTTGCACTGCAATCGACTCCGCGCCAAGGTGGCCGGCCCAGAGGCCCGGCACGACCAGGCGCTCAAAGCCCGGCAAGCCGGCGAGCCCGCCCACGAAACCCGCATCGATGCCCGCCAGAATCGCGACGTTGGCGGGCGGGCGGAGACGCCACTGACCCAAGATTGTGGCCGCGGGCTCGAGTTCGGCGGGCGCTGAGCGCAGCCCGCCCACCAGCTTCGCGAGCGGCGACTGCGCGGCGAGCAGCACCAGCATCAGCAACAAGACGGCACCGGCGGCACCGGCGAAGCCGCCCACACGTCCCGCTGAGAGCACCGCCAATCCGCACAGGCCGAGACAGACGGCATGCACGGTCACGCCGCGCACCCACGACCAGAGGAACGCCGGAAACGTGCGGCACATCCTTCCATGACCGCATGGCAGCAGATATCCGCCGAACAGATCGAAGGGACCGCTCAGCGCGATGTACAGCGCTAGCACGCCGGACAAGGCGGCGAGATCGTCCGCCGGCAGACGCGAAGGAAGGCCCAAGGCGAGGGCCGTACAAGCCGCCAGGACGATCGTCCCCACGCCGCACACACCCACCCACAGCCTCGCTCTAGCGTACGTCATGCCCCGGTGGAGAGATGACACCGGCGGCTGGTTTGCGGTAGAAAATCTGTAACCGCCCCGGCGGCACATTCGCCACAGAGAAAGCCGAGGATTCCCATGGAACGCAGACATTTCTTGATGAGCACAGCCGCCGCGGCCGGCGCCACGGCCCACTCTCTCGCGAGCCCGAACGACACCGTGCGCGTCGCCTGCGTCGGCATTCGAGGCCAGGGCAAGAGCCACATTCGCGCCTACTCCGGGATGCAGAACGTCGAGATTGCCGCGCTCTGCGACGTCGATCAATCCGTGCTCAACGAACGGATGGCGGAGTTGGACAAGGCGGGCAAGAAGAAGCCCGCCGCGTACACGGATTTTCGAAAGCTCCTGGAGGACAAATCGATCGACGCCGTGTCGATCGCCACACCGAACCATTGGCACACGCTGCAAACCATCTGGGCGTGCCAGGCGGGCAAGGACGTCTACGTCGAGAAGCCGTGTTCGCATAACGTTTTCGAGTCGCGCCAGATTGTGGCCGCCGCCCGCAAGTACGACCGCATCGTGCAGCACGGCGTGAATGCACGCTCCTCGGTGGGCTTGCAGGAGGCGGTGGCAAAGCTGCGCGAGGGGGTGATCGGTGACGTCTACATGACGCGCGGATTATGTTTCAAGTGGCGGGACACCATCAAGCGCACGCCGGTGGAGGCCGTGCCCGCGGGCGTGGACTACGATCTGTGGACCGGCCCCGCGCCGAAGCGCGAGTTCACACGCAACCGGTTCCACTACAACTGGCATTGGTTCTGGGACACGGGGAACGGCGATTTCGGCAACCAGGGCATTCACGAAGTGGACATTTGCCGCTGGGGCCTGGGCGTGAAGTACCCGTCGAAGGTCACCGCGATCGGCGGCCACTTCATGTTCGACGACGACCAGGAGACGCCGAACACGATGGTGGCGAGCTACGAATTCAACGAAGGCGGCAAGCGGCGGATGATGGTCTTTGAGGTCCGGCACTGGATGTCGAACAACGAGGCGGGCATCGGCCGCGGCCCGGGCGACAACACTGTGGGCAACGTCTTTTACGGTTCGAAGGGCTACATGGCCATCGACGGCTACAACACCTACAAGACGTACCTGGGCCGGGAGCAGCAGCCGGGGCCGGCGTTGTCGAAGGGCGGCAGCAACTGGCAGAACTTCATCGACGTTCTGCGCAAGCGCGACCGCGCGATACAGAACAACGACATCGAAGAGGGTGCGATCTCATCGACGCTGATGCACCTGGCGAATATCTCCTACCAGGTGGGACGCACACTGCATTTCGACTCGCAAACGATGACCGTGAAGGGCGACCCGGAGGCCAACAAACTGTTCACGCGCAACTACCGCAAGCCGTTCGTCGTGCCCGAAAAGGTGTAGCCGCCCCCGGGCCTAGCCGAACTTCCGGAGGCTGCGCTGCGACTGGCGCAGCGCTCCGGGAACCAGAATGCTGCGGTAATCGGACCAGTTGGCGATCAGCAGGTAGCCGGCGAAGCTGAGCGCGCCCAAGGCGAACAAGCTCACGCCGCCGATGGCCGCCCAATGCGCCAGTTTGTTCCCCGCGGGCTGAAAGAACACCGCCCCGAATCTCTCGCCGAAGTTCATGCCGAAGAAACCCGTGACCACCGCGCCCGCGCCGAGCACCATGCTCACCACCGCCAAACGGTTCACCGCCTCGGTGCTCTGCCGTGTGTAGTATTCGGTGAGCATCGAGTTCAGCTTTTCCACTTCATTCTCGATCTCGGCCTTCATCGGCGCGATGCGGTAGACGCGGCACATCATCTCGAAGTGCTCGATCTCTTCGTCCTTGTTGGCGAGCTCGTCGAAGTGCCAGTAGTTGGAGAAGTGCAGGAACTGCGCGCGCAGGCCGCCCACCATGGCGATGTTCTCGGCTGAGTACTTGCCGTCCTCGTAATCGTTGTACAGGCGCTTGGAGGTGAGCGCGGTGCGCTCGGCGAAATCGAGCACCGTGGCCCGGTAGAAGAGCGCGACGACGGCCATCAGATAGTATCGCGTGTCGAACATGCGGTGGATCAGGAAGCCTTCGCGCAGCAGGTGATTGTCGCAGTCGAAGGTGCCGAGCGCGAGGGTCGCCGAACTGTAGCTGGTGAAGCCGTAGAGCGTGCCCTGGTGCGCCCAACGCCGGTAGACATGCTCATTCATCCGGTCCCGAGTGAAGGCGGGATCGTAGCGGTAGTTCGTGCCGAGACGGTCCACGTAGAGAATACGGCTGAAGAGGATCTGGTATTCTTCGGCGCTGGTGATGCCCTTGGGCAGCGAGTCCGGGTCGAGTGCAACGTAGGTGTAGACGATCATGCGCTCGTCGAGTACGGGCTCGTACTCCTGGCGGTCATAGTCGGTGAAGTACAGCAGCGAGGTGATGAGCTTCGAGAGCGGGGGAAGAAAATCGCGCATCGCGCCGGTCTCGAACCTCTCTTCGACGAGTACCGTCTGCTCCTCGCCCATGGTGAGCTTGACGAGACACGGCACGCGGCCCTCGCGGAGTTGGCGGCCGCTCGAAGGATAGACCTTGCGCATCTGTTCGTTGATCCAGAGCACTTCGTCGAGTGGCCGTCCGGTGGCTTCCACGCCGAGGGTCAGCACACCGATGCCGTTGGCGAAGAGGAACAGCCGGACATCCGTAACATCCACCGTGGATGTCCGCCCCCGTGCGTCCGCCGCCGTCAACTGAAGGCCTCGCCCCTCGGTGGGCATGTCGTAGGTGCGGAGCAGCGACTCCTGCTCCTCCGCGGAACACATGTTCGTGGTGTCGAAGAAAACGCGCCGCACGAAGGGGTGGAAGAAGACCATGTCGGCGTAGGCCTGAGATTCGCGGTCGAACCGGCTGTACGGGGCGCGCCGCCAGGTGGCGAAGCGCGATGTGAGGCCGTTGGACGACTTGTCGTGGGCAGCAATCCAGCGGTCGAGGCCGGCGATCCAATGACTGCTGCCGGCCCACAATTCGGAGTGCTCCTCAAGGACCACATCGCGGTCGATCGAGAACGGGAACAGGAAGTAGGTGTGCAGGTGCGCGACGACCGGTTCCATGGGCAGAGCCATTATATGCGGCCCGACGGCTCTGTTATCCTCGACTCAGTGAAGCTCAAGATCCTGTTGATTGTCGCGGCCCTGGGCGTTGCGGTGGCGGTGTGGCCGCCGGCGCGCCTGGCCGCCTACGCGTTGGTGGGCCGCAGTCCGGAGTGCCCGATGGCGAACGCGGTTAAGGCCGCCGGGAACCTGAAGCAGCAGATCGCCGTGAAGGACGAAATCCTGCAAGCGAGCAAGCTCATCCAGAAGGACTCCGCCGGCTACCGCCTCTACGACACGCCCGACGGCCCGTATTGGATTCCCGAAGGAAGCGAGTACGTGCTGCCCTTCAATCTGGCCGAGATGAAGCGCAAGATTTACGGCACAGGCGAGCGCGATATCCAGAAGGGAGACGTGGTGCTCGATTGCGGCGCCAACGTCGGCACCTTCGCGCGCATGGCGCTGAACCGCGGCGCGTCGAAGGTGGTGGCCATCGAACCGGCGCCGGAGAACATTGAGTGCCTACGCCGCAATTTCAAGGCGGAGATCGAGCAGGGACGCCTTGTTGTGTATCCGAAGGGCGTGTGGGACAAAGACGACTTCCTGACCATGCACGTCGATCCGAAGAACTCCGCAGCCGACAGCTTCCTGATCCAACGCGAAGGCTCGGTGGCGGTGCAGAAACTGCCGCTCACCACGATCGACAAGCTGGTAGCGGAGTTGAATCTCGAGAAAGTCGACTACGTGAAGATGGACATCGAGGGCGCCGAGCCGAATGCGCTACGCGGCGGTGCAGAGACGATTCGCAAGTTCAAACCGCGGATGTCGCTCTCGGTGTACCACGCGCCGGACCACCCGGTGACCATTCCCCGCATTGTGCGAGAGACGGTCTCGTCGTACAAGATCGAGTGTGGACCGTGCGCGGAGGCGAACTACGGCGTCCGCCCAGACGTTCTGTACTTCTACCAATAGAGCCATGGCGGTCAGCGTCGCCGGAGGTGGACCGGCCGGCGCGGCGGCGGCCTTAGCGGCGCTGGCGCACGGGGCTGAGGTCTGCGTGTACGAGAAGTCGCCGTTCCCTCGTCACAAAGTGTGTGGGGAGTTTCTGTCGCCAGAAGCGGCCGGCGTGCTCGGAGAATTGGGTGTTTGGGAGGGCTTCCTTGCCGCGGGGCCGGCGGCGATGCGTCGTGTGACCCTACGTGTGGGGCGCGCAGAGAAGCGTTGGCGCCTGGATCCGCCGGCCTACGGATTGAGCCGTTACCGGATGGACCAGTTGCTGCTCGAGAACGCGCTGGCACGCGGCGCACGGCTGGTGCGGCGCAAGGTTGAGGGCGCTCTGCCCGCGCCCTTTGTGTGGGCCGTTGGGCGGACGGACGCGGCGCCGCGGGGAGAGCGCCTGTTCGGCTTCAAGGCGCACTTCGTGGGGCCAGCGAACGACGCGGTGGAGCTCTACTTCTTCCGCGGCGGCTATGTAGGCGTGAATCCGGTGGAGGGCGGCGTTACCAATGTCTGCGGGCTTTGCGACGAGCGCCTGCTGCCCCCCGACTCGGTGATCGAACGCCTACCCGCTCTGCGGCGGAGGTTGGAGGGGATGACGCAAGAGTTCGCCTGGTTGCACACAGGTCCGCTGGTCTTCCGCCATCGCTTCGACGAGAGCAGTTACCTAGCGGGGGACGCACTCTCTTTCGTCGATCCGTTCACAGGCACTGGCATGCTGTCGGCGCTGATCGGAGGACAAAGCGCGGGGCGATGCGCGACGCTCGGGCGGTCCCCCGCGGAGCATCTTCGTTACTGCCGGACGCGGCTGGGACGCGCGTTTGCGGCGTCTACCGCCTTCAGGAAAGTGCTGGCATCGGGATGGGCGGAGGCCCTACTGCCGCTGGCGCCTGCGGCGCTTCTATTCCACGCCACGCGACCGAAATGACGGAACCGGTGAGCACTCGGAGGAAGATGCTCACCGGTTATCAGGCAGACCATTCCGCGAAACGGCCTCACCCACCCGGATAGACGCACCAACAGGCGGATTTGTTGCAGGTTTACTTCGCGAAGGTGAGGACGGCGTAATACGACATCAGCATGAAAGTGATGATCACGGCGAGCCAGAGGCCGGCAGTTTCCAGTTTGCCGGGCCGGACGGAGTGCGGAAGTCCTTTGTGCCGAAGGTGGAGCGCGCCGATCGCAATAATCGGGAGCATCAGAGCTTGAAAAGCGCCGCCGATCTTCACCATCCAAACCGGTGACTGAACGAATACGAAGAGCGCCGCCGGGTACACGGTGAGAATCCAGACGAAACGGTTTCGATACTTCAGGCGGGATCGGTAGTCGTCGGAACGGAACAGGCCGAGCAGCCGGCACATGTCGGCGAAGACGCGGGAGTGGGCGGCGGTGGAGGCGAAGATGGTTCCGTAGAGAGTTGCAATCGCGCCCGCGTAGAAGACCGGTAGCACCCACGCGCCGAGCGTTTGGGTGTACATGCGGGAGAGCGTGGGGATCATGTCCTTGGCGGCGGGCACGAGTCCCTGTGGATGGAGGATGCCCGCGCCGAGCAGGTAGAAGGCGACGGTGGCCACGGTGTAGATGCACATGGACGCGAGGATGTCGACGTGCATGACGCGGATCCAACCCTTGGCGCGAGCGGTCCAAGCCGGGGTCTTTTCCTCCTTGCCGGTGAAGCGGGCGTACCCCTTTTCGACGCACCAATACGGGTACATGAAGAGCTCGCTCGCGCCGACACCGGTGATGCCGAAGACCGCGATGGCGGTGACAAGACCGCCGGCGGGAAGGTTGAACTGGAAGCCTCCGGCGATCTCGCTCCAGGAGAAGAACTGCGGCATGCGAGTGAGCAACAGGGCAGCGAGGAAGGTGAGGATGGTGAAGAGGCAGACCTTGAGGGTGGCGAGTCGTTCGATCCGTTCGTAGCCGCCACCGAGCAGGAGCGCGAGCGTGATCCCCAGCAGGACGGCGACCCAGGCGTTGACGGGGACGGCGGGCACGATGATGTTGAGGACCTGCGCGGTGCCTCCGAACATGGCGCCGATCTGGAAGAGGGTCATGAAGACCATGAAGGCCCAAGCCCAGACGATCCAGTTGACGCGCCAACGAGGTCCGGGGACATGGTTGAAACCGGCGAGACCGGTCTCGCCGGTGGCGATGGAGTAGCGGCCGATCTCGGATTGGAGGGCGGGCTTGACGATGCAGCTCAGGACGATGATCCACATCGCGGTGTAGCCGACCTCGGCGCCGAGGGTAGTGGTGGCGATCAGCTCGCCGGAACCGACAATCGAGGCGGCGAGGATCATGCCGGGGCCGATGCGGCGAAGGATAGAGGCGAGGCGGCGGGGCGGTTCCTCTACGTCCTGCGGGTGGAACTGGTACGGGTCGCGCACCACGCTACTGTATCAGCGCCCGTGTGCCTGGCGTTGGAAGACCCCCGCGCGGGTGTCGCGGTACCAGGGCACGCGGAAGCGGAGGAGGTTGGCGAAGGTGCGGCTGGGATTGAGGCCGGTGCGCAGGATCATCTTGACGTAGGCGTTGCCGGTCTTGGACTCGAGGCGCTCGATGAGTTGCTTGTCGAGGGCGTCCTCGGTGACCATCCAGGCCATGCCGAGGGTGGGGGTGATGACGAGGTCGACGGCGCCCTTGGTACCGCGGGTCATGCCGACGTTGCCGAGCGCGCCCTCGCCGAGCGGACCGAGTTCGTACTGGGTGCTGTAGAGGGCGGCGAAGCCCATGGCACGGAGGCGGCTCGACCAGTACGCGGAGTTCATGCCGAACTCCTGGCGAAGGGAGCGAGGGCTGTTGTGGACGTAGATGTAGCCGGCGACGGCGCCCTCCATGGGGTGGCCGACGTAGTTGGCGAGCACGGAGTCGCCGTCGTCCCAGCCGCGGAGGCCGGTGATGGAGCGCCAGTAGTCCTTGAGGAACGGGCCGCGCATGGCTTCCCGCGTGTAGGGCTGGTCGGAGAACCGGTAGGCGTGTTGGATGCCGAGGAAGAGGCCGGATTGGGCGAGGGCGGATTTCCACTGGAAACCGTCCGGCGCGGGGCGGGGCGCGATGGCCGCGGCCGAGGAGAAGCCGGCGGGGGAGTCACTGCCGTTTTGAGCGAAGACCGGGACAACGAGAATCAGAAAGAGAGTAAGTACGAATCGCACCATCGTCAACGTAAGTAGAACAGGCTCAGGCGAGGCAGCCCAGCCTCGTCCAATAGACGCCTGTCGAGGTATTGGCGTTCCAGCATTGCCAGCTGGTCTGTACTCATTTTGCCACGATGCGGGCGGAGTTGTAACTCGAGATCGCGGCGCGCGGCGAAGAGTTTCTCTTCGGGCTGGGAGGCGCGGGCGACGGCCTTCATTTTGTCCTCCAGGGCGGTAAGGCGCTGCTCTAATTCCTCCAGGCCGTCGTAGTGGGCGGGGGCTTCCTGTTCGAGGCGGGCGAGGGCGGCCTCGACTTCGCCATAGCCGCCACGGGCGGCGAGCGTTTCGCGGCAGCGGCGCAGGTGGGCCGTGAGTTCGTCGAGGGTGAAGGGGGCTTCGACCTTCCGCTGGGCGGGGGGCTGGGCGCCGGAGGCGGCGGCCTGGGCTTCCTGCATCACGGCTTGGGCGCAGTAGGCGAGGGAGTTGACCATCTGCGTCCGGGACTTCCGGGAGCGCCATTTTTCGAAGGCGGCGTCGATGCCCCGGAGGACGGCCTCGAGGGGGACGCCGGATTCCTTCCAGCCTTCGGCGAGGGCCCAATCGAGGGGCGAGAGGAGGAAGAGGCCGGAGCCCCGGGCCTGCTGGAAGCGTTCCTCGATTTCGGTGTAGTAATTGAAGTAATTGGAAGGGGTCCAGTCCTGGTTAGTGCTCACGGCGTGCCGTTCCGCTCCCAGAGTAACTGGAGTCCTTCGAGAGTAAGATCCTCGTCGACGGACTGCAGGTAGCGCGAGCCGCGAAGGATCATGTGGGCCTGTCCGCCGGTGGCGACGACCTTGGTATCGGGACCCATGATTTCCATGAGGCGCTGGATGATGCCGTCGATCATTCCGATGGCGCCGTAGTAAATGCCGGACTGAATACTACCTACGGTGTTAGTGCCAATCAGCTTTTCGGGCTCGCGGAAGTCGACCAGGGGAAGGCGGGCGGTCTTGGAGAAGAGCGCGCCGATGGAGATACCGACGCCGGGGCAGATGATACCGCCCAGATACTCGGCCTGAGCGGAGACGGCGTCGAAAGTGATGGCGGTGCCGAGGTCGACGACGATGCAGGGGCCGCCGTACTTATGGAAGGCGGCGACGCCGTTGACGATGCGATCGGCGCCGACTTCGCGCGGGTTGTCGTAGCGGATGGTGAGGCCGGTGGTGGTGTTCCAGTTGACGAACCTGGGTTCGGAGGCGAAATAGCGGCGGGACATTTCGCCCAGGGTGGTATCGAGGGGCGGGACGACGCTGGCGATCATCACGCCGCGAACGGCGTCGAAGGCAACGCCGTCGAGGGCGAAGAGGTTGCGGAGCTTGATGCCCCACTCGTCGGCGGTCTGCTCGTGAACGGTGCGAAGGCGCCAGCGGCGGAGGAGCCGCTTGCCGTCGAAGAGGCCGATGGTGACGTTGGTATTGCCGGCGTCGAGAGCGAGGAGCATGGCGTTTACCCGAGGGGGCGGACGCCGCCGGCCAGGATGGTGACGGTTTCGCCCGAGTCCTTTGTCAGTTGGAGGAAGCCGCCGGGGGTGAGGCCGGCGGTGGTTCCGGTGATGGTTCCCTCGGCCTGATCGACGGCGACGCGGCGGCCGCGGACGTAGCTGGACGAGTTCTCGAACATCTGGAGGATGGGTTCGACGCCGGAGGTGGTGAGCACGCGGGAGAAGCTATCGATGGCGCCGAGCAAGTAGACGAGGAGGGGCTCGCGGGCGTGCTCGCGGCCGGTTTCGATGCGGAGCGACGTGGCGAGGGGAGCGATATCCGGGGGAAACGACTGTTGGTTGACGTTGAGGCCGATGCCGGCGAGGACGGCGCCGTTGTCGAAGTGAGTAAGAATGCCGGCGCACTTACGGCCGTTGAGCATGACGTCGTTGGGCCAGCGCAAGTCGGCGGGAACGCCGGCGAGGAGGCGCAGGGTATCGGAGACGGCGAGCCCGAGGGCGAGAGTGACGACTGGCACGTGGCGCGGCTCTAGGGGGAGCCGGAGAACGACGGTGAAATAGAGGCCGGTTTCCTTCTCGGAGCACCAAGTCCGGCCGAAGCGGCCCTGGCCGCCGGTCTGCTCCTCGGCGCCGACGACGGAGCCGGAGGGAGCGCCGGCAGCGGCGAGGCGGGAGGCGGCGTACATGGTGGAGTCGACGGACTCGAGCCACTGCACCTGGCGGTTGGCGAGCTTCGCCTGGAGGAAAGGTACGTCTAGTGCCATTGGAGCCTGAAATTCAGATCGAGGGCTCGAGCGCTGTGGGTGATGGCGCCGACGGAGATGAAGTCGGCGCCGGATTCGGCATAGTCCCGGACGGTTTCCAGAGTGACGCCGCCGGAGATTTCGGTGGAAGCGCGGCGGCCGACAATAGCGACCCACTCCCTGGCCTGGCCGGGGGTGAGGTTATCGAGGAGGAGGCGTTGCGCGCCGCAGGCGAGAGCCTCGTGGAGTTCGTCGAGGGTGCGGACTTCGATCTCCACGGGGACGATGGACTCCCTCGCGGCATCGAGGGCGGCGCGGACGCCGCCGGCGGCGGCAATATGGTTGTTCTTGATGAGCACGGCGTCAAAGAGGCCGATGCGGTGGTTGGTGGCGCCGCCGGCGGCGGCGGCCATCTTCTCGAGGCGGCGCAGGCCGGGGGTCGTCTTGCGGGTATCGAGGATGCGCGCCCTGGTGCCGCGGACGGCTTCGACATACTGGCTCGCATCCTCGATAC
>DALYJJ010000161.1:0-8404 GCA_031969915.1 Bryobacteraceae bacterium
GCGACGACGCGGTGCGGCTGGAGCGGGCCGCGGCATGGGAAGAGTTGGAGGCGCTGGCGGCGCGCGACGAGGTCCTTCTCGGCTGCGTGGATGCGGAGACGGAACTGCGCATGAAGGCGGTGGTCGACGAGGCGTATCGCACGGGAGACACCGTGGGCGGCGTTTTCGAAGTGGTCGCGCACGGGGCGCCGGTGGGACTGGGGTCGCATATCGCCTGGGACACGCGGCTGGACGGGCGCCTGGCGCAGGCCATTGTTTCGATGCAGGCAGTGAAGGGTGTCGAGGTGGGCCGCGCGGAAGAGGGCGCACAGTCGTTCGGCTCCAGGGTCCAGGACACGATTCATTACGACCGTGAAGGCCGGCGCTTCACGCGCGGCGCCAATCGCGCCGGGGGCCTGGAAGGCGGCATCACCAACGGACAGGACGTTCTGGTGCGCGGTTTTCTGAAGCCAATTTCCACCTTGCGCAAGCCGCTCGAATCGGTGGACCTCGAGACCCGCGAGCCCGCGCTCGCGGCCTATGAACGCAGCGATGTGTGCGTGGTTCCGGCGGCCGGCGTGATCGGCGAGGCGATGGTCGCGATCGTCCTGGCCCAGGCGTTCCTCGAAAAATTCGGCGGAGATTCGCTGCGCGAAACGCGGCGCAATTACGATGGGTATCTGGAGCAGGTGAGAAGTTACTGATGGTCTATCCGATTGTGAAGTACGGCAACGCGGTGCTGGAAACGCCGGCCGCGACCGTGACCGAGTTCGACACGCCCGAGCTGCACCAACTGATCGAGGACATGTTCGAATCGATGTACGCCGCCAAGGGCGTGGGACTCGCCGCGCCGCAGATCGGCATCGGCCGGCGCATCGCGGTGATCGATTGTTCGGCGGGCGAAAACCCGGCCGAGAAAATCGTGATCATCAACCCGGAGATCATCAGGACCGAAGGATTGCAGACGGGCGAAGAGGGCTGCCTGAGCATTCCCGGATTCCGCGAGAAGGTGAGCCGGGCGCAGCGGGTAACGGTTCGCGCCCAGAACGTGAAGGGCGAGACCTTCGAGGTGACGGGCGAGGAATTGCTGGCGCGCGCGTTTCTGCACGAAACCGATCACCTCAACGGGCGGCTCTACATCACCCACGTCAGCGCGCTCAAGCGCGACTTGATCCGCCGCAAAGTCCGCAAACTCGAAAAAGCGGGCGAGTGGTCGTAGGTTCCGGCACCATGCGTCTCGTCTACCTGGGCACGCCGCGCTTCGCGGTTCCGCCGCTGGAGGCGCTGGTGCGCGCCGGGCACCACGTCGCCGCCGTCTATACGCAGCCCGATCGCCCCAAGGGGCGCGGACAGCAGTTGGCGGCGAGTCCGGTGAAGGAGGCGGCGCTCCGGCTCGGGCTGCCCGTGGAGCAGCCGGAGCGCGTGCGTGCGCCGGGCGAGGTGGAGCGGCTGCGCGCAATCGGCGCGCCCGCGATGGTGATTGTCGGTTACGGGCAGATCCTCCCGCAGGCGATCATCGACCTGGCGCCGCTTGGAATCGTCAACGTGCACGCGTCGCTGCTGCCCAAGTACCGTGGCGCGGCGCCGATTCAGTGGGCCATCGCCGCAGGGGAGCGCGTGACCGGCGTCACCACCATGCGCATCGACGCCGGTCTGGATACCGGCGACATGCTGCTCAAGGCGGAAACGGAGATCGGGCCGGAGGAGACGGCGGTGGAACTCGGCGAGCGGCTGGCGGAGATGGGCGCGGCGTTGATTGTCGAAACGATGACCCGCCTGGAGGAAGGCGCGATCGTGCCCGAGCCGCAGGATCCCGCCCAGGCCACACTGGCACCGATTCTGACCAAGGAGGACGGGCGCGTCGACTGGCGCCGCCCGGCGCGCGAGATCGCCAACCGGGCGCGCGGGTTTCAGCCCTGGCCGGGAGCGTTCACGCGTTTCCGCGGGCTGCATTTGGCGCTGGCCCGTACCGGCGTCGCACTGGAAACCGACATCGGCGCGCCGGGCGAGATGTGCACACTCGGCCGCCGGCTGCTGATCGGCGCGGGCGGGGGCACGGCGCTCGAAGTGTTCGAAGTGCAGTTGGAAGGCAAGAAACGGATGGCCGCCGATGGCTTTCTGAACGGGCAAAAGCCGCGGGCGGGGGAACGATTGGGAGAATGACACGATGAGTTTGCCGCTTGGGTTCCGCTATTCCGCCTTATACGCGGGCATTCGCAAGGATCCGCGTCCCGATCTTTCGCTGATCGCCGCGAACGAAGCGATTCCGGTGGCCGGCGTATTCACCACCAACCGGGTGCAGGCGTCGCCCGTGAAGTTCGCCAAGCGACATCTGGAGGGCTCGGGCGGCCGGGCGCGGGCGTTTCTGATCAACGCGGGCAACGCCAACTGCGCCACGCGCACCGGCGACCGCGTCGCGCTCGATACCTGCCGCGCGGCTGGGAAAGCGCTGGGCTGCCCGGCGCTGCACATTGTGCCCTCTTCCACCGGCGTGATCGGAGTGGAACTGGATGGCGCGAAGATCGAGAATGCGCTGCCGGCGCTCGTGGCCGGGCTCTCGCCGGACCGCTTCGACGACGTCGCCGCGGCCATCATGACCACCGACTTGAAACCGAAGACGTCGCACCTGGCCGTGAAACTCGCCGGCGGCACGGTTCGCATCTCCGGCATGACCAAGGGCTCAGGCATGATCCAGCCCAACATGGCCACCACGCTCGGCTACGTGATGACCGACGCCGCGATCGGTCCGCGCACGCTGAAGACCATGCTGCTGCGCGCCAGCGAGACCAGTTATCACCGCCTCACGGTGGACGGCGATACCTCCACCAACGACACGGTTCTGCTCGCGGCGAGCGGGGCTTCGAAGGTCAAGGCGGGCGGAGCCGACGCGGCGAAGTTCGAGGAAGCGCTGGCCGCCGTGATGGAGAGCCTGGCCAAACAGATCGCGCGCGACGGCGAAGGAGCACGCAAGCTGATCACGATCGACGTGGAGGGCGCGGCCGACGACGCCGCGGCCGCAAAGATCGCGCGGGCCATCGCCAACTCGCCGCTGGTGAAGACGGCGATTGCCGGCTCGGACCCCAACTGGGGACGCATCCTTTCCGCCGCAGGCTACTCGGGCGCGGCGTTCGATCCTTCGAAGACCGACATCTGGCTGCAAGGCGTGCCGGTGTGCAAAGGCGGGCTGGCGGCCGATTTCTCCGAGCCCGAATTGAAGAAACTGCTCGACGGCGAAGAGTGCTCCATCCGGCTGGCGATCAAGAGCCGCGGCGTGGGGCGGGCGCGGTTTTATACGTGCGATCTGACCCACGGCTACGTCGAGATCAACGCCAGCTACCGTACGTAGCTACGTCTTCTGCCCCGCGCCGGGGAGATCCCAGCGGCGGGCGTCGGCCGAGGGCAGGCCGAGCAGGTCGAGCACGCGGTCCACGCTGTGATTCACGATGTCGTCGACGGTTTCCGGCTGGGTGTAGAAGCCGGGAATCGGCGGGCAGACGATGGCGCCCATTTCCGCGAGCGAGACCATGGTCCGCAAATGGCCGAGATGAAAGGGCGTCTCCCGGACCATCAGGATGAGTTTGCGCCGTTCTTTCAAAGTGACGTCCGCGGCCCGCACCAGCAGGTTGGACGAAATCCCGCAGGCGATGGCCGACATGGTGTGTACGGAGCAGGGGGCGATCACCATTGCGTCCACGGGAAAAGACCCGCTGGCCAGCCGGCAGCCGATGTCTTCCACCGGATAGGCGTGCCGGGCGAGCGCTTTGAAGTCGGCGGCGCGTAGACCCAATTCCAGGTGGGCGGTGCGCTCACCGGAGCGGGACATCACCAGGTGTACTTCGACTTCGGGTCTTTGTGCGAGTTTTTCCATCAGGCGCAGCCCGTAAATGGAGCCGCTTGCACCCGAGATTCCAACGACGATTTTCAGAAAATGCCTCCTGCGTTATCCGTCTGTTCTGAAAACGGAACAAAACCCCCGATTCGCTCTTGCCCTGGGCCTCCATGGCGGCTATAATTCAAAGCCAGTGCACGACTTACCGGCCTCCCCCGGCGCGGGTCTCATACTACGCCCATGGAAGATTCCAGCGGACCTCTCATTATATGGAAGAACCAGGTCAACGGCTGAAGAAGGTCCGCGAGCGGTTGAATCTGCGGTACCGGGACGTCGAAGAGGCCAGCCAGAAGATCGCGGCGCGCCACAACAACGATGAGTTCACCATTGCGCTGAGCCGCCTTGCGGACATCGAAAACAAGGGCACCCTGCCCACGATTTACCGGCTCTATTCGCTCTGCGCCATCTACCGGTTGGACCTTTATGAAGTGTTGGAGTGGTACGGCGTGGACATGAATTCGATGGCCGCGGATATGGCGGTCGTTCAAATCGAAAGGACCCATCTGTTGGGCGCCCACACGGGCGATTACGGGGAGGTGCAACTCCCGCTTTCGATCGACCCCGGCATCGATTTGCGGAAGACCTCTTATCTCAGCCGGTGGATCCAGCGGTGGGGCAAACTTCCGGTGATGTTGCTCAACGCGCTGGATATTAAGCACCAGCGCTATGGCTTCATCGGGACCGAGGATTGGGCGATGTACCCGCTCCTCCAACCCGGGAGTTTCGTGGTCATCGACGATACCCGGCGCAAGATCGCGAATGAGGGCTGGACGACGGAATTCGACCGGCCCATCTACTTCATCGAGCACCGCGACGGCTACGCCTGCTGCTGGTGTTTCCAGGAGGACGACCGCGTCATTCTCCAACCGCATCCCTCCTCGCAGGAAGCGCCGCAGATCCTGCGGGCACGCGAAATCGACATCATCGGACAGGTCACGGGGGTGGCTACTCGTCTGGATCCGGCGCGTCGACGCCGCACTCGATCCTGAACACCTCCAGGAGCACGTCGCAATCGCGCCAGAACAGTTCCCGTTCCGCCTCGCGGGCTGCGGCGGGGACCAACTGCCGGTACGGACGGAGCCGCAGCCAGGCCGCCACCAGGTCCGGTTGGGACTGCTCCAACCCGCTCCAATAGGCCGCCAGATCGCGCTTCTTCTCCTCGAGCGGCTGAGCGAGCCAGCGCTGAAAGATCTCCCAGTGGCTCTGTTCCAGCACACGAGTTGCGGTCTCGTCGCCGTAGCGCAGGCTCAACCCATGGTGTTCGTATCGGCCGGTGTTCTCGTTCCGTAACCCCGACAACAGTGTTAGACGTCCGTAAACTGTTGGGATCTTCAACACTGTCTCCCGCCACAACCCCGCCGCCGGACCGCGTTCCAGCTCCGATGTCATGTCGTTCATTCCCAGCATCTTACCTCCATTCCTCCCCCGGTGCGCAAGAAGGCCGAAAGCAGCGTCTTGGCTCCGGATTTGCTACTAAACGGCATACGGAATTGAGAGCTGTTCCGAATTGGGAAAATCTAGTACCACTCTCGCCGTTTTTTCCACTACCCAAGTACGCTGATTCGTAAGCGGCTGGCCCACCAGCGCGATCCAAAGGAGACTCGAATCATGAAAAAGGCCCTGCTTGTGCTGTTCTTCGCCCTGCAATTGGGAACGCTCGCGGCTCCCATCCTCCCTCCGGTACCGGATTGCCTGCCCTGTCCGAAAGACGGCGGCAACATTGTGAGCACCAACCGCTAGCCCGGAGCGCCACGATGCTACAATTGCGGGGGGAATAACGGCTGAATTCCCCCTGCTCACATGCCGTCCGCGCCCCAGTTGTTAGACGTCCTCTCGTATTTGCAGCTTGCCGGCCAGTTGCTCCTGGTGGCCCATCTCGTGCGGTCCGGCCTGCGTGGGGCCTACCAGAGCTTCCTCTTCCTCCTGCTTGCCAGCAGCGTCCGGGAAGCGGTCCTGCTCGCGGTCTCTTCCCGCGATCTCTCCCTCTACGGAGTCCTTTACGTAGCCAGCGCTCCCGTGATCTGGCTAGGCTACATCCTCACCACCTTGGAGATTTACGGACGCGTGCTGCGCGGCTATCCGGGAATTGCCAGCGTCGCACGCTGGGTTCTGGTTGCCGTTGCACCGGTTTCTGTGCTCGGATCGCTCGCCTCCCTGCTGCCCGAGATGGCCGAATCGGCACGGAAGTACTTCTGGCTGATGGCTGAGTCGATGATCACACGCGCGGTCTGCGGCAGCATCCTCGCCTTTCTCCTGCTGATCTCGGTGTTCCTTGTCTGGTGTCCGGTGCGAGTCGCTCGCAACACCGTGCGCCACGCGTTTCTGCTCTCCGTCCTCCTTCTGGTGCAGACCGCCGCCCTTCTCATCCGCGACTCCGGCGGTTACGCGTTAAATCCCTGGCTCAATGTGGTCTTCGGTGTCTCCGGTCTGATCCTGGTCCTCGCCTGGTTGGCGCTGCTTCAGCCCGCCGGCGAACAGGGCGCCGTGGTCGTACGCCCGCGGTTCGGCGCTGAGGACGAGCGGCGCCTTCTCCAACAATTGGACTCCATCAACGCGACCCTATCGCGATCCACTCGAAAATAGACACGGCTACCGTAGAGTGGCTTCTCATTGGTGCAAAATTGCGATTTACTTTCCCGGGCATTTCCGGTTATTCTTCCCTAAGTTGGAGGAAGATCCATGCTTCTTGCACTTCTTGTTTTGGTGGCGGCTTTTGCCATTCTGACGTACGTGCTGCATCGCCTGACCATGATCCCTGCGGTGAATTTCAACAGCGCGGGCAGTAAGCGCTTTCATTCGGAGCGCTACGCACCCCTGTCGCGCTTACTTAGTCAAGACGATGCGGACCTTCTCATACGTAGCGGGATCCCGGTGAAGGCCATCCGCGCGTTCAGGGCGGGCCGCCGTGAGGTGTTTCGGATCTACCTTCGTCATTTGCGCGCCGATTTCAGCCGGCTGCAGCAAACCGGGAAGCTGATGATACTGCACTCGGAAGTAGACCGTCCCGATCTCGCCCAGGCTCTGCTCCGGCAAAACGTGGCGTTTCGGCTGGCGTTGCTCCGGGTGGAATCGCGGCTGTTATTGCACGCCTTGGGCCTGAGTGGTGTGGACGGCGACGCGCTCCTGGGGCCGCTCGAGAGCCTCAGCAACGCGATGTATCCGTTCGTAAGCGATTCGTCTATGCCAACCGCGGCGTAGTTACAGCTTCTTCAACAGCTCTTTGGCTTCTTTCCAGCCCGGGAACAGCCGCTCCGCCGCCTTGAACTCCGGCGTGTGGACACAGCGGCGGGCGCCCTTGTGCTCCACCGGATACCGTAAATGCAGCATCTCATGAAATAAGACGTATCGGACCGCGAGCGGTGCAACCCCAGTACGATCCAGAATCTTACTGAGGATGATGGCGTTGTGCGAGGGATCGTAGTGGCCCAGCAACGTGCGCGACGGGCGCCGGCTCCAACCGAGCACTGGCTTTGCCATGAGTCCGTGGAAAAACTCGAAGTTCAACTCGTCGAAAATCGCATCCAGGTGGAAGTGCTCGCCCGCCGGCCCCGACACGTATTTTCGCCCGCGCTCCTGCCGGACCAGGTGCAGGTGGCGGCGTACTTCGCGGCGGTTCAAGTACAGGCGGTACCGATGAGAATAGACCCGCGGCGCCTGCTTGCGGAACAGTTTCGAAATCAGAATCCAGGCCAACGCTTCGACGATCGGCGCGGGTGCGCCCTGAAAGACGTCGCTCATGCGAACTTCGATGCGCCCCGTTTCCCAGCGGATGAAACTGTTCGCATTGGCGAAGGGGCAGTACTCGACGGACACCTCAGCGGGGGCCGAGCGGGGCCGGATCTCGCGGTACACGCGGGCGTAGATCTGCTCCGGGCTTTCGAAGAACAGCGCCGTCTGGACTTGCATCCCCTCGCCAATTAGCATATCAAGGGTAGTTACGGCTTTTTTGGAGCTTTCGCTCCGCAACCCGCGGAGGAGAGCCCGTTCTTAACCTTATTGGAGGCATCTTGCCGAAAGCGAAGATCAGCGGCCTGGGCTGCTACGTGCCGCCCCGGGTGCTGACGAACCAGGAATTGGAGAAGCTGGTCGATACCAACGACCAGTGGATCATGGAGCGGACTGGCATCCGGGAGAGGCACATTCTCGACGCGGACCAAGCCACGTCCGACATGGCGGTGGAGGCGGCCAAGGCGGCGCTCGCCAACCGCGGCATCGAGGGCAAGGATCTCGATGCGATCATCCTGTGCACGGTGACGCCGGACCATTTCTTCCCGTCCACGGCGTGTCTGGTCCAGGACAGGCTGGGCGCCAAGGGCGCCTGGGGCTTCGACCTCATCGCGGCGTGTTCCGGCTTTGTCTACGGCCTGACCACGGCGGCGCACTTTGTGATGGCGGGCACGCACAAGCGCGTGATGGTGATCGGCGCCGACACCATGTCGCGGATCATCGACTACACCGACCGCGCCACCTGCGTGCTCTTCGGCGACGGCGCGGGCGCCATGATCGTCGAGGCGTGCGAGGACGGCGAAGAAGGCT
>DALYJJ010000161.1:8415-12931 GCA_031969915.1 Bryobacteraceae bacterium
CCTCGGTTTTGAGAACGAGGTGGACGGTTCGGGCGCGCCGTTCCTACACATGCCCGCGGGTGGGAGCCGCAGGCCGCCGTCGCACGAAACCATCGACGAGCGCATGCACTACGTCAAGCAGGACGGGCAGCAGGTGTTCAAGTACGCGGTGCGGAAGATGTATGAGAGCTGCCGGGTGCTGCTCGAAAAGTCCGGCGTCGAGCCCTCGCAAGTGGCGGCGATGATCCCGCACCAAGCGAACCGCCGCATCATCTCCGCCGCCGCGGAGCGGTTGGGAATGCCCTGCGACCGGGTGGTGGTGAACATCGAAAAGTACGGCAACACCACCGCCGCCACCATTCCCCTGGCCACGCGCGACGCCTACCAGGAAGGGCGCATCAAGAAGGGCGACCTGGTGGTCTTTGCCGCCGTCGGCGCGGGCTTCACTGTGGGCGCCAACCTTTGGCGCTGGTCGATCTGACGGCCGTCACGCAACCGCCATCGGCGGAAGGCGGCGGCTTGATAGAGTGAGAATCATGACTGGGCCACTCGCAAGCCTCGAACAGTGGGACGACTTCGTCGCCACCCGCTACAAGGAAGACCGCAAGAAGGAAGAGTTCCGCGACTACAGCCACACCACCGCGGGCGTGCGCGAATTCTACCGGCTCAACCATACCCACCAGACGCGCGAGTTCGTTCTGGCCAAGCAGCGGGAGTACGTGGGCGGCGCGCGCAAGCCGATGACCGTGTGGGAGGGCCTCGAGTTCCTCAACACGCTGGTGGACGATAGCGACCCGGACACGGACCTCTCGCAAATCGAGCATTGTCTCCAGACCGCGGAGGCCATTCGCCGCGACGGCCATCCACGATGGATGCAGTTGACCGGTCTGATTCACGACCTGGGCAAGGTCCTGGTTCTGTTCGGCGAGCCGCAATGGGCCGTCGTGGGAGACACGTTTCCGGTGGGCTGCGCCTGGTCCGCGAAGATCGTCTTCCACGAGTTCTTCGGCGACAACCCCGACTCCCAGATTGCCCACCTGCAGACCGGGAACGGCGTCTACGAACCCGGCTGCGGGCTGCGCAACGTGGATCTCTCCTGGGGACACGACGAGTACATGTATCACGTCGTGAAAGACCGTCTCCCCGAAGAAGGCCTCTACATGATCCGGTATCACTCCTGCTACCCGATCCACCGCGAGGGCGCCTACGAGCATCTGCTCGACGATCACGATCGCGAGATGCTCGAATGGGTGCGCAAGTTCAACCCGTACGATCTCTACTCGAAAGGCGAGAAGAAGCCTTCGGTGGCGGAGTTGAAGCCGTATTACCTGGAACTCATCGACGAGTACCTGCCGGGCAAGCTGAACTTCTGACGGTAGCTACCTCAGGAACGCTTCCGGCAAGCCGCCGTCGACGGGCAGCACGTGGCCCGTGGTTTTCCCCGCCCTCTCGCTGGCCAGCCAGTAGATCGCCTCGGCGCAGTCCTGCGGCGTGATGGGCCGCTTGCTGAGCGTGCGCTGGGCGTAGAACTCCGCCAGCTTGTGGCGCAGTTCTTCGGTGGTGTCCGTGTCTTCGAACGGAATATCGTACTTCCTCAGCGACGGGATCAGCCGCTCGCGGGGGAACATCGCCGAGCCGTCCACCACCGTGGCGGGCGCGATGCCGTTCACTCTCACCAGCGGCGCCTGGCCGATCGCCAGGCTGCGGATGAGGTGGTTCACGGCGGACTTGCTGACGTCGTAGGCTTCGCTGCCGCGCTTGGCCACAACGGCGTTCGCCGAGCCGGTGAGCACAATCACCGCGGGCAGGTTCTGTTCTCGGAACAACTCTGCCGCCTCGTCGGCGAGCAACCAGTTGCCGGTGACGTTGATGTCGAGCGTGCGGCGCCACTTGTCGTCTTCGAACGCGCCTTCCGGCGAGGGCGGAAGAAACACCGCGGCGGTGTTGATCACGCCGTCCACTCCGCCGAAGCGGGCGGCGGCGGCGCGCATCGCCGCGGCGGCGCTCTCGCGATTTGTGATGTCGATGTGGCAGGCGGCCACCGCCTCCTTCGACGCCTTCGCGGCGCACAAGGCGACGCTGGCGGAGGCGGCTTCCTGGTTGATATCGGCGATCATGATGTGCGCGCCGTTCTCCGCGAGTTTCACCGCCACAGCGCGGCCGATACCGCTGCCGCCGCCCGCCACCAGAAACACGCGCCGGCTCATCTCCTGCTCGGGCGGCATGCGCTGGATCTTGGCTTCCTCAAGCGCCCAGTATTCGATGCGAAACGCTTCCCGGGGCGGAAGCGCAACGTAGTTGGCGAAGCTCGTGAAGCCGGCGGGCAGCACGGGCGCCGGGCCGTCTTCGAGCGCCGTCGCGCCAGCCATCACGTGAATCGCGTTCAGGTAGAACTCGCCCGTGATCCGCGCTTCGGTTTTGTTCTTGGCGAAGGTGAACATGCCCAGGCCGGGAATCAGAACCACCGACGGGTTCGCGTCGCGTAGGGCGGGCGAGCCGTCTTCCCGCTGGGCCTCGTAATAGGCGGCGTAGTCGCGCCGGTAGGCCTCGGCGCCTTCGTCGATGCGCCGGCGCAGCGCCTCCAGGTCCTCGGACTGCGGATTCCATTCGATCAGCAGCGGCTTGATCCGGGTGCGGATGAAGTGGTCCGGACAACTGGTGCCCAGCGCGGCCAACGCCGGCGCCTGCTCTGAGTTGACGAACTCCAGCACATCCGGCTCGGCGTTGTAGTGCGCGATGGTCCGCCTCGTCGTGGCCAGCCGGCCGCGCAGGTAAGGCAGGATCTCCGCGGCTTTCTCCGCCGCGCCCGGGAGAGTCTGGCACCGTGGCCCGCCGAAACGTTTCCTGCCTGTTTCGTGGTCCGTGATGAACTCGCCGAGTTCGTCGATCATGCGCAGGCTGTTCAGGTAACATTCGCGCTGCGTGTCGCCCCAGGTGAAGAGGCCGTGCGATCCGAGTACGATCCCGTCGCAGCCCGGGTTGGCTTCCACGGCGCGGCGGAGCATCAGGCCGAGTTCGAAGCCCGGCCGCTGCCACGGCAACCAAGCCAGCCTGTGGCCGAAACGCTGGTTGAATTCGGCCATCTTCGCGGGGCCGTTCGCACTCGCGGCCAAGGCGATGGCCCAATCCGGGTGCAGATGGTCGACGTGCGGCGCCGGGAGGAAGGCGTGCAGCGGAGTGTCGATGGACGGCGGGGCGCTGCTCGCGCCGAAGGCGCACAGCGGATAATAGGCCACCATCTCGTCTTCGAACTGCTCGCCGCGGTATGCGTTCTCGAGCCCCAGCAGCTTGTCGAGATAGAGCACGGCGAATCCTTTGGCCTTGATGCTGCCCAGGTCGCCGCCGCTGCCCTTGACGGCCATCACGCGCGCGGGCTTGCCGGTGAAGGGGTCGACGAGGTCAAACTTGGAACTCGTGTTGCCGCCGCCGAAGTTGGTGATTCTCAGGTCCGCGCCCAACAGGTTGGAGCGGTATCGCAACAGTTCCAGAGGGTCCGCGGCAAGAGGCGCGGCTTCGGTATCTTTCCAGAGGTCTTGTAGGAATTTCATTGGTTTTCGGCGGGACCTCGCCGAACCTCCATTGTACCCGCCCCGGGGCGGGGCGCGCGCGGCCGGTGGAAACGCAAAACGCGGGCGGCACGTATTCTAGTGTTGACGGGAGAGCCTTATGAAGATTGGACTTGCCTTCGTTGCCGGACTGCTGGTCGCCGGGCTGTTTGCGTTCCTACTCAGGAGCCCGTCGGAGCCTGCGGCCCCGGCCGTCACTCAGGCCGTAGTCGCGCCCGTAGCGCCGGCCGAAACGGCGCCGCCCGCACCTGTGGCCGAGCCCGCGCCGGCTCCACGGGAGCCGGTGGCCGCGCCCGTCGAGCCGAAGCGTCCGGTGGAGCGTCCCAAGGCTGCCTCCGCCCGCCCCGCCGCGCCGGCGCCGCGGATCGAGACGCCGGCCCCGGCTCCCGCTCCCCCCGAGCCGAAAGAGACTCCCCAGCCGGTTGCCGTCGCGAAGGCCGAGCCCGAAAAACCGGCCGCCGAACCGGAGAATCCCTACAAGCACACGGCGGAGCGGCTATCGCCGCCCATCCAACAGCCGGGCTTTGTCACGATCGACGCCGGCACGCTGGTCACCGTGCGGCTCTCCGAGTCACTCTCGAGCGAGACCGCGAAGTCGGGTGACACGTTCAAGGGTGTGTTGGACAAACCGCTGATCGTGGACGGCTTCGTAGTGGCCGAGCGCGGTGGACCCGTCGAGGGACGCGTCGTGCAGGCGAACCCCGCGGGCCGCGTCAAGGGCGTATCGTTCTTACGTGTCGAACTGTCCCGCCTGCAAACCGCCGACGGCCAGTGGATCAACGTCAACACGGAGACGTTCGAGCGCGAGGGTGAGAAATCCGCCAGGCAGGACGCCGCCAAGGTGGGTGCGGCGGCGGGCATCGCGGCGGCGATCGGAGCGATTGCGGGAGGAGGCAAAGGCGCGGCCATCGGAGCGGCGGTGGGCGGCGCGGCGGGCGCGGGCACGGTGCTCGCCACGCGCGGCAAGCTCG
>DALYJJ010000162.1:0-12815 GCA_031969915.1 Bryobacteraceae bacterium
GCCGACAGCTTCGGCGGCTTCGGCGGCAGCGACAGCGGCGGCGGCGCGTCAAGAAGTTGGTAACGGATGGAACGTCTGTTGACACAACTGGTGGAGCGTTTGCGCAAGGCGCAGGGGGAGCGGCTCGTGTCGGTGGTACTGTACGGCTCCGCGGCGGTCGGAGACCACCAGGGCCGGTACTCGGACATCAACATCCTGTGTGTAGTGGACGCGGTAGACGCGCGCGGCCTGGCCGCTTCGGAGGGCGTCTTTCACTGGTGGCGCGAACTGGGCAATCCGGCGCCGCTGCTGCTTTCCGAGAGCGAAGTGCGAGCTTCCACGGATTGCTTTCCGATCGAGTTTCACGATATCCGCGAACGCCATCGCATTTTGCATGGCAAGGACGTAGTCGGCGGACTGGAGGTAGACGATTCGTTCTATCGGGCGCAGGTGGAGCACGAGCTGCGAGCGAAGCTGCTGCGGCTGCGCCAGAAGGCGGCGGGGGTGTTGCAGGACGCCGGGCTGCTGACGCAGTTGATGGCCGATTCGGTGTCGACATTCTGCGTTCTGGCGCGGCATGCGCTCCGCTTGCACGGGGCGCCGGCGCCGCATCTCAAGCGCGACGTGGTGGCGCAGGCGCGCGAATCGCTGGGGCTCGATGGCAGCGCGTTCCTCACTTTGCTGGATGTTCGCGAGGAGCGCTTGAAGGCGCGGGACCTGAAGCCGGCGGCGCTGTTTGAGAAGTATCTTGGCGAGATCCAGGTGTTGGTGGATGCCGTCGATCGTCTGGAGAAATGACCCGATCATGAAGATCCTGCTGATCGTGTCGGCGGCGGTGGTGATAGGGGTCCTGGTGTTCGGCGGCCAACTGATGGGCATTCGCAAGGATCTGGCGCGCCAGCGTGAGGCGATCACGGCGTCCTGGGGGCACGTGGACGTGGCGATCGAGCGGCGCGCGGAGCTGGTTCCGCACCTTGTCGACACGGTGAAGGGCATCGCGCGGGAGGACAAGGAAGTATTCGCCCACCTGACGAGCGCCCGCGGCGCGCTGCGCGATGCGCGTTCGCCGCAGGAGCGGATTGAAGCGAACCAGCGGCTGGACACGGCGGTGGGCCGGCTGCTGCTGGTCACCGAGAACTATCCGCAGTTGAAGTCGAGCGAGAACTTCCTGCGGCTTCTGGACGACCTGGCCGGGACGGAAAACCGAATCGCCGTGGAACGGCGCAAGTACAACGAAGCGGTGCAGCGCTACAACACGAGTCTGGAACTCTTTCCCAACAACGCCGCCGCGACGTTGTTCGGTTTCGCGCGCAACGACGCCTACTACCGGGCATCGCCGGAAGCGCAGCGCGCGCCGCAGTTGAAATTCTAGGATTTGAATCATGCCGCAAACATTCGCAAACTACATCAACGGAGAGTGGGTGACCGGGCCCACATTCGAAAATCGCAACCCGGCGAACACGGATGAAGTGGTGGGCCTGTTCGTGAAGGGGTCACCGGGAGACGTGAGCGCCGCGGCGGAGGCCGCGCAGGCGGCGTACCCGAAGTGGTCGTCGATGCCCGCGCCGGCGCGGGGCGCGCTGCTCTTCAAGGTGGCGGAGATTCTCGACCGGCGGTTCGACGAAATCTCGGCCGAGATGACGCGCGAGGAAGGGAAGACGCTGCCGGAAGCGAAGGGCGAGGTGCGGCGGGCGATCAACATCTTTCGCTACTTCGCCGGCGAGGGCTCGCGGCTCAACGGCCTCCAGGTTCCGAGCGAACGCGAGCGGGTGCACATGTTCGCGATCCGAAAGGCGCTGGGCGTAGTAGGGCTGGTGACGCCGTGGAACTTCCCGAGTGCGATTCCCGCCTGGAAGCTCGCGCCCGCGCTGATTTGCGGGAACACGGTGATTCTGAAACCGGCCTCGGCCGCACCGCTGAGCGCATGGCGGCTGGTGGAAGCCTGCCATGAGGCGGGCCTTCCCAAGGGCGTGGTGAATTTCCTGGCGGGCTCGGGCGGCGTGTTGGGCGATGCGCTGGTGAACGCGCCGCAGTTGAAAGCGATCTCGTTTACGGGGTCCTGCGAGATCGGCGCTCATCTGCATGAGCAGGCTTCGCGGCGCCGGCTGCGGATCCAACTCGAGATGGGGGGAAAGAACCCGACCATCGTCCTGGCGGACGCCGATTTCGCGAGCGCCGTCGAGAACGTGGCCAACGCGGCGTTTTTCTCCACCGGGCAGAAATGCACGGCCACCAGCCGGGCGATTGTCGAGGACGCCATCTACGACCGTTTCGTCGAGGCGCTGGCGGCGCGCACGCGGAGTTTGAAGGTGGGCGACGGGATGAAAGCGGGAATCGAGATCGGCCCGTGCGTGGACCAGGGGCAGATGGAGACGGTGCTGCGGTACATCGACATCGGGCGGAAGGAAGCGGGCGAGCCGGTGGCGGGCGGCCGGCGCCTCACCGGGGGCGACTATGACCGGGGCCACTTCGTCGAGCCGACGCTCTTCGCCAACGTCACGGAGCAGATGACGATCGCGCAAGAGGAGATTTTCGGGCCGGTGCTGGCGGTGATGCGGGCGAGCGATTTCGAAGACGCGATGCGCATTGCCAACAACATCCCGTTCGGTCTTTCGGCGTCGATCCAGACGACAAACGTTTCGCGGGTGTTCGACTACGTGTACCGCATGGAGGCGGGACTGCTGACGGTGAACCTGCCGAGCGCAGGGGTGGAATACCAGTTGCCGTTCGGAGGGACCAAGGACTCCAGCTTTGGGCCGAAGGAGCAAGGGCCGGCGGCACTCGACTTCTATAGCGACTACAAGACCGTTTATCTGAAATACTGATTCACTGAAGCGTGGCGGCCCGGAGGCCGCCGCGCGGGAGCTCCTGAAATCCATGCGACTGGGCCAGATCCGTTGGAATAACCGCATCACTGCCGCCGTCTTCGAGAACGGAGAGGCGCGCCTGATCCCCGACTACACTGTGTTCGACCTGCTGCTGCGGGCCGAAGCGGAGCGCGAGCCGCTCGACCGGCTGGTGAAAACGCACGTGAGCAATCACCGGGAGCCTGCTCCGCCGATCATCCCCATCCATCCGCGCGAGGTCTGGGCCTGCGGCTGCACGTACAAGCAGAGCGCCGAGTTTCGCGACGCTGAACACGGCACGCGCGAAGGCTTCTATGCCCACGTGTATCGAGAGCCGCGGCCGGAGATCTTCTTCAAGGGCACGGCGCGCGTGTGCGTGGGGAACAACAAGCCGATCGGCATTCGCGGCGATTCGAAGTTCACCGCGCCCGAGCCGGAGCTTGCCGTGGTTCTGGGTTCGAAGGGACAAGTGGTTGGCTACACGCTGGCCAACGACGTCTCGGCTTGGGATATCGAGCGTGAGAACCCGCTGTACCTGCCGCAATCGAAGGTCTTCACGGGCTGCTGCGCGCTGGGACCGGTGATCGTGACCGCCGACGAATTGCCCAACCCGCACGAACTCGAGATGACATGCACCATCCGGCGCGGCGAGGAGACGATCTTCACCGGGAGCGTGAACACGTCGCAACTGAACCGCCGCATCGAAACGCTGATCGAGTACCTGATGCGTTCGAACGCGGTGCCCACGGGTTCGGTGCTGCTGACCGGCACGGGCATCATCGTGAGCGAGGAGCACGCGCTGAAGCCGGGCGACGTGGTGAGCATCACGGTTCCGGAGATCGGTACGCTCTCCAACCACGCGGAAATCGTTTGACGCGGCGGACGTTTCTTGCGGGCGCGGGAGCGGGAGCGGTTGCGGCGCAGGCCGCACCGGCCGGGTGGGGGCGCCAGCGAACGGGCGCGAACTGTTTCAACGCCAAGGTGGACGCGGCGTGGATGGATGCCGCCGCGGCGGCGCGGATCGGCGTGGTCCGGCTTGCGTGGGAGAAATGGGGGGGCCGCGACTACCTGCTCGGTTCCGCGGACGACTACCGCGGCCTCGTCGCCGGCCACTTGAAACAACTGATCGCCACGCTCGACGCCCTTGCCGCGAGGCGCATCGATGTGATCCTGGTTCCCATCACGCTGCCGGGAGCACGGTGGCGGCAAATGAACAACGATCGCCGGGACGGGCGGCTGTGGAGGGAACCGAAGTACCTGGACCAATCGCGCCGCTTCTGGCAGGACCTTGCGGCGGCGGTGAAGGGCCACCCGGCGGTGTGCGCGCTGAATGTTCTCAACGAGCCGCATCCGCGCCCGGAGGGCGGCGACCTCAACGCCTTCAATCGAGCGATGCTGGAGGCCATCCGCTCGAACGACGAGCGCGTGCCGGTGGTGCTCGAGTGCGCCCAGTTCGCCGATCCGCAGGCGATCACTCCGCTTGCACCGGTGGCCGATGCGAACGTCCTCTACTCGGTGCACATGTACGAGCCTTACGAATACACCGCCTGGCGCAAACATCGAGGGAAGTTGAAGTATCCGGGTCCGATCCCGGCGGCCGAAGGCGGCCCGGTGGAAGAGGTATCGGTGCACTGGCTGGACCGCTATTTCGAGCCGCTGCGTGAGTGGACCAGGCGGCACGGCATGGGACCGGATCGGGTTTTGGTGGGTGAGTTTGGATGCGACCGGCGCAACGCCGGGGCGCCGCAGTACCTGGCCGATCTGATTCGTATCTTTGACCGGGAGCGGTGGCACTGGTTGTTCTACGCGTTCCGGGAGGACACCTGGGACGCAATGAACTACGAGGCGGGCAACGGCGCGGCGTGGCGCGTGTTCGAGCGGCGGCTGGCTACTCCTTGAATTCGATTTTCGAGTCTGCCGAGAAGCGCTGGTAGTCCGTGTAGCGGATCTGCATTCTCATGCGCAGGGGTCCGGCGCGGAAGGGGAGCGTGTCGTCCGCGTGGGTGAAGACCGGGAACCAGTGCTTGCCGTCCACCTTCGCGCGTACGGTGGTGAAGCGCGGGAACAGGTTCTCGGTCTTGGAGCCGAGCAGATCGGGCACGGCCTTGCCCTGGCTGCGCACGACGACCTCTTCGCTCTTGCCGACCCACAGCAGGCCTTCGAAGAGGCGCTGCTCGTCGAGCACCTGGCGCGGCTTCACCTCCAGCAGCCAACACTCGACACCGTCGAGCGTCTCCTCGCCGCGGGGCGTCACCTGGTAGAGCCAGAGCAGGTCGGGGGTGAAGAGAAAGGGCTGGACGTCCCGGATATCGCGAAAGTCCTCCTCGGTGAGGCGCAGCCGCTGGAGGTTATTCTGCGTCGCGCCGACGATCTTCTCCGAGCGTTCGGCGGCGGGCGAGAAGACGATGTCGCGCACCTCTCGAAACCGGCCGCCGGGCGACTTGCCGGCGCCGAACTCCTCGACGACAACCTCCTGGCGGTACGTAAAGTGCAGGCGCGCATCGCGGTTTGCGGCCTCGTTTTTCGCCACGCGCCGCGCGAGGCCTTCGGGCTGCGCGCACAAAGGCGCGGCGGACAACGCGAATGCTAGGATGAAGCCAATGCAGCCATCCCTACGCGGCTTTGGGGCCGCGGTCGCGTTGCTGTGGGTGGTAGGCTGCATCGCCGGTCTCGTTTACGCTCACCAACAGAATATCCCCCGCGCCGTGGCGCTGGCGGTGTTGCCGGCGTTCCTGGTGGAACTATCGCTATACCTGGGGTCGGTGACGGAGCCGGCGCGGCGGCGTTTCGAAGCGGCGGCAGGCCCGGTGGCGCGAGCCGCGTGTTTAACGGCATCGGCTCTGCTGCCGTGGCTACTGACGGGGGCGCGCGGGCGCGGCTGGTTGTTGCTGGCGCTTTCGGCGGCGGTGTCGTTCTGGTATTTGGTGCTGCCGAAGCGGCGCTGGGCCGATGTGGCGCTGCTGGCGCTGCTGGCCGCCGTGCTCATCAATAAGCCGTTCGAGGCCATCTACCCGCGGCCATACGAGAAGCTGCGCATCGACGTGTTGGGCCAACTGATGTGGTTCCGGCTGGGCATGGTCGCGTTCCTTTCCTTCCGCGGGAGCGAAGGGATCGGCGTGGGCTTTCTCCCCACGAAACGGGAATGGCTGATCGGGTTGCGCTGGTTCGCGATCTTTCTGCCCGCGGCGGCGGCGTTGAACGCGGCGGTGCGGTTTGCGGACTATGCGCCGCCTTCGCTGCCGTGGTGGCAGGAAGCGGGCATCGCCCTCGGGACGTTCCTGGGAATCCTGTGGGTGGTAGCGCTCGGCGAGGAGTTCTTTGTGCGAGGGTTGCTGCAGCAATGGCTCGCGGAATGGACGGGGAGTTTCCCGGCCGCGCTGGCGCTCGCGTCGATCAGCTTCGGCCTTGCACACCTGTGGTTCCGGCAGTTCCCGAACTGGCGGTTCGCGTTGCTGGCCACGGCGGCGGGTGTATTCTACGGGCTTGCGTTTCGCGAGGGCCGCGGGATTCGGGCCGCCATGGTGACGCACGCGTGCGTGGTCACCACCTGGCGCGCGTTCTTCCAGTAACCGGCGCGGAGCACTCCGATAGAATGGGACCGCTATGTCCCGAATTGTGTCTTGCCTGATTCTGGCCGCCGCGGCGCTCGCCGCACAGCCGGCCAAACAGACCGCCCCTCCATCCGCCGCCCGGCCCTCGGCGGCCCTGGAAGCTCGCGTCGACGCGGTGCTGAAGCAGATGACGGTGGAAGAGAAGGCCGGCCAGATGACGCAGGTTACGATCGACGTGCTCTCGGCCGGTTCGGCCACCGGTCTGTCGCACAAGCTGGACCCGTCGAAAGTGGAGACGGCGATCAACAAGTACAAGGTCGGGTCGGTGCTGAACGTGAACGGCGAGGCCTTCCCGGTGGAGCACTGGCACAAGGTGATCGACGCGATTCAGGACGCGGCGGCGAAGAACCGGCTGAAGGTTCCGGTTCTGTATGGCATCGATTCGGTGCATGGCGCGCAGTACACGCGGGGCGCGGCGCTGCTGCCGCAGGCGATCGCCGTGGCGGCGACGTGGAACACGGACATCGCGCGGAGGGCGGGAGAAATCGCCGCATGGCAGACGCGGGCATCGGGCATTCCGTGGAACTTCTATCCGGTGCTCGACATCGGCCGTCATCCGGCGTGGCCGCGACTGTGGGAGGGCTATGGGGAAGACGTGCACATCGCGACGCAGATGGGCCTGGCCTACATCGAGGGCATGCAGGGGAAGGACATTTCCGCGCCGGACAAAGTGATCGCGTGTTTGAAGCACTACGCGGGCTACAGCATGCCCTACAACGGAAAGGACCGCACGCCGGCGCTGCTCGACGAGCGAACGATGCGGCAATATGTGCTGCCGCCGTTCGAGGCGGCGGTGCGGGCGGGCGTGCCCACGGTTATGGCGAACAGCGCGGAGATCAACGGAATACCGGGCCACGCCAACCATTGGCTGCTGACCACGGTGTTGAAGAAAGAGTGGGGCTTCCAGGGTTTCACCGTCTCCGACTGGGAGGACATCAAGCGGCTGCACACGCGCGACAAGGTAGCCGCGACGCCGAAAGAGGCGGTGCGCATGGCGGTGATGGCGGGCGTGGACATGAGCATGGTGCCGCTCGACTACAGCTTCTACGAACTGCTGCTGGAGTGCGCGAAAGACGGCTCCGTGCCGATGACGCGGATTGACGACGCGGTGCGGCGCATCTTGCGGGTGAAGTTCCAGGCGGGACTGTTTGAGCGCCCGAAGGGCGACGCGAAGATGCGCGCCCAGTTCGAGCGGGGGGAGTTTCACCAGGCGAATCTGGAAGCGGCGCGGGAGGCGATTACGCTCCTGAAGAACGCCGGCGGCGTGCTGCCCTTGGCCAAGGGAAAGAAGATCCTGGTCACCGGCCCCACGGCGGACATGCGCTCCGTGCTGAACAGCGGGTGGACGATCACCTGGCAGGGAGATCAGGAGCACCTGTATCCGAAAGACAAGCCGACGATCCTGGGGGCAATCCGGCAAGCGGCCGGGGCGGGGAATGTGACGTACGCGCCGGGAACTTCATTCGACAAGGAGATCGACATTCCAGCGGCGGTGCGCGCGGCGGAGAGCGTGGACGTGATCGTGGCCGCGCTCGGGGAGAAGGCCTATTGCGAGACGCCCGGGAACATCGAGAACCTGATGCTCGATGAGCCGCAACTCCGGCTGGTGGCGGAGCTGGCGAAGCTGGGCAAGCCCCTGGTGGTGGTCCTCGCCCAGGGGCGTCCGCGGGTGATCCGGCCGATCGTGCCGATGGCGCAGGCCATCGTCATGGCGTATCTGCCGGGTGAGCAGGGCGGGCGCGCCGTGGCCGACGTTCTGTTCGGCGAGGTCAATCCGAGCGGCAAACTGCCGGTGACGTATCCGCGGGGGCCCAACGGCCATTCGACGTACGATTACAAACCGCTCGAGAACACGGGCGACAACCCGGTGTCCTTCGAATGGCCTTTCGGCCACGGGCTGAGCTACACGACGTTTGCGTATTCCGACCTGAAGCTGTCGTCGACGAAGCTGCCCCAGGGCGGCTCGATCACGGCCAGCGTGAAGGTGACGAACACGGGCTCGCGCGAGGGCAAGGAAGTGGTGGCGCTCTATGTGAGCGACGAGTATCGCAGCGTTTCTCCGCCGAACCGCGAATTGAAGGGGTTTCAGAAGATCGCACTGAAGCCGGGCGAAGCGCGGACAGTGGAGTTCCGGCTGACGCCGCGGGACCTGGCATTCGTCGGGCTGAACAACAAGTGGATTACCGAGGCGGGGACGTTCCGGGTGATGGTGGGTGGTCTGACGGAGTCGTTTTCTCACTGACGGATTGGGGCGCGAGTTTGTAGAGCCGGCCTTTGCCGGCCTGCCCGACGAGCGAGTACGCGCGAGGGAGCATCGTTTCCAGGCGCGGTGGCGCGCCCCACGAATAGACGAAGTCGTATTTTGCCGGGAGGCGCTCCCATCGGATCGCGGAAGGATTGGGGTTGGGTCCGAACCATTGCAGGGAGCGTTCGCGAAAAAGGACCGGCTGGAACCCATCGACGGCGATCAACTGAGGCCAGAAGACGAGCCTGTCCACGGTGGTGTATTCGAGCGCATGCAGCAGGTGGCGCTCCCGCTTTCCGGCTTCGGCTTCGGCCGGCAACTCGAAGATGGGATACACGCTCGCCCGCGCCGGGACCGCGCGGAGTAACTCCAATTGGGATCGGGTGAGACGGTCGCCGTCCACCCACGACCGTTGGATTTCGACTACGCGGGCGGAAAGAGCGGCCAGGGCGAGGACGAACGCCAGGCGCGCCCAGACGGGAGGCACGGCGGCGGCGGCCGAGAGGAGCAGGACGAGGAGAGCCAGGATCGCGAGGCGCGCATCGAGGTCCGATCCACCGAAGAGTTCCTGGCCCGGCATGGCCACGGCGAGGGCCAGCAGGACCGCGCCGGCGATCTGCAGATCGGTGATCGCCCACGGACGCGCTTTGACCAGCAGGATCACGAGTGCGGCAAGCAGCAGAGCGCCATACACGAAGGTGAGGCCGAGATCGTACGTGATGAGAAAACTCGCCAGATGCTTGGCCTTGAGCAACCAGGAGCCCCACACGACGGCACCGCGGTCCTCGCCCAGCGATCGGAGGCCGATGTAGATCGCCAGGGAAGGCGTGAAGGGGAGCAAATGGAGGAGAGCCTGACCTAAAGAGAGTTGTCCGCGCCTCCAGTGGATTGCGGCGAGCGCGGCGACGGAGACCATGAGCGCAGCGAAGCCGATCAGGTGGGCGAGGAAGGTGGCCAGGTACAGGGCGGCCATCAGGAGAGACCGGAGAGCGAAGGGCTCTCCTCGCAACCGGAGCCAAGCGGCGAGGCTGAGCAGGAACGCCGCATTCCCGAAGTTGTAATTCACGAAGCCATAGAGGAAGGTCGAGTTGTAGACGAGCAGAGCCGCGACCGGTGCGAGCCAACTGGGGCGGCCATCGCCCGCGCAGCGTCCCAGCCAGTGGCACCCGGCCGCCGTCATGACCATGAGCAGAGCCAGCACCGCTTTGCCGGCGGCCTGGATGCTGAGCCACGGGAAGACGTACAGGCTGAGTATCTCGAGCGCCAGGTTCGGATGCGGCTTGTACACGGGCACGTAGCGCGCCTGGAGGACGGGTTCCTGGGCGTAGTCGCGAAGGATCCGAACGCGCGCCAGATGGGACGGGTAGTCGACCATGGACGGAAACTCGACGGTGGCGATGGGCCAGAGCAGCAGGAGCAGAACCCCGGCCATGAGGAGCCGGTAGGTGGTTTCCCGCTCCGGCGGCACAACGAAGGAAGATGAGGGCTTTCCGGTTGGGATCATCGCCACGTCTGGTCGACGAGCAGGGTCAGCCCGGACGCCCGCTCGCCACCAGTATAGACGCGCTGGGTGGCTTTCCTGAAGTCGCTGGCTTTGGCCGTGGGGATGTCGACGAACGTTTGCGGGTTGCGGTCGATGTGGGGGAACCAGGTGCTCTGCACCTGAACCATCACGCGGTGGCCCTGGCGGAAGGTGTGGTGCGCGTCGGGCATGTCGAAGCGGATGACGGTGGGCTGGTTGGGTACGAACGGCTCGGGCTTCTCGAAACTCACGCGGAAGCGGCCGCGAAAGGGTTCGCCGCGGACCAATTGCTGGTACCCGCCCATTTTGACGGCGTTGGCGGGCGCCGGCGCGGGCGTGGCCGCCTCGGACACCGGATCGGGAAAGTCACCCGGGTAGACGTCGATGAGTTTCACGATGAAGTCGGAATCGGTGCCCGATGTAGAGACGTGCAGGGTGACGCCAACCGGCCCGGCGATGGTGAGGTCGGCATCCAGCGGTTCGGTCTCGTAGACCAGGACATCGGGGCGCGCGGCAGCGAAGCGCTGGTCCTCGGACATGTAATCGCCCCGCATCCCCTGGGCGGTGTAGCCAACGTGGGGGACCGGCTTGGCGGGATCGCTGACGTACTCGTCGAAGGCGGCCTGGCCGGGGCGGTCAAAGGACAGCCTGGCGGAAGGCGCGAAGTAGAGGGTTCGTTTCTGCGCCTGGGAGGGCGGCCATTCGGCGTGGCGGCGCCACTCGTTCAAACCGGTGACGAAGGTCTGGGCCTTGGCGAGTTGCGGCGCCTTGCGATCCTTGAGATGGAAGGTGAAGAAGGGCAGCAGGATCTGATCGCGGAAGTAATCTCCGGTGGAGGCGGCGAAATCGAGGTTGCCAACCCGGCGGCCATCGCGCGACCAGCCGCCGTGAGTCCAGGGCCCCATGACGAGGTGGTTGGGGGCTTTGGCGCCGCCCTTGTCGATCTCCCGGAAGACGCCGAGCGGTCCCGCAAGGTCTTCGGCATCGAACCAGCCGCCCACGGTGAGCACCGCGGTAGCGATGCCTTTGAGGTGGGGAAGGAGGGAGCGCGATTGCCAGAACTCGTCGTAGTTGGGATGGGCGAGGGTTGCGTTCCAATAGGGGTTCTGGAACTTCAGGTGCTTTTCGTTGAAGTTGGCGAGGGGGCCGGTGCGGAGGTAGAAATCGTAGCCGTCGGGGGTGCCGTACGAGAAGGGAACGCGCGCGGCCGAGGGCGGCGCGGGGCCGCCTTTCCGCTCGACGAAAGCGGTGTAGAAACCGAAGTTGTGAGCTAGGAGGAAGGCGCCGTTGTGGTAGGCGTCGTCGCCGCGGTACAGATCGGCGATGGGGGCCTGGGGCGAGGCGGCCTTCAAGGCGGGGTGGGCGCCGGGGAGAGCGGCGGCGGCGTAGAAGCCGGGATAGGAGATGCCCCAAATGCCGGCCCGGCCGTTGTTGCGAGGGACGTTCTTGAGGAGCCACTCGACAGTGTCATAGGTGTCGGAGCTCTCGTCGACATCCTTGGGCGAGCGCTTGGCGGCGAGGTGCGGGCGCATCTCCACCCATTCGCCTTCGGACTGGTAGCGTCCCCGGACGTCCTGGGTGACGAAGATGAATCCTTCGCGGGCGAACGGTTCGGAGGGGCCGAGGCGGGTGGGATAGCGGTCGACGCCATAGGGCGAGGCGCTATAGGGGGTGCGGACGATGAGGAAAGGATAGGTCTGCGAGTCGTCCTTGGGGACGTAGACGGCGGTATGCAGCCGGGCGCCGTCGCGCATGGGGATCCGATGCTCGTACTTGGTGTAGTGGGCGCGGATGCCGTAGGAAGGGGCGGCGGGCTGCGCATGGGCCGCGGCTGGAATGAGCACGGCGCATAGGAGGCTAGTCGGGAGAGGTCTCATCACGGTTTAGGAGAAACCGTCAGGATAGCGGAATCCTGGGCCATCAGCGAGCGCGTGTTCTCAACCCACTGCTCAGGAGGCGCTAACATCCTTTATTTTCAATATGTTAAGAGCGATAGCCGGGGCGACTGTGCCCCGAGCACCCAGAGTGGGCGAGCAGCGGCCGAAGGCCGTCGGGGGAAAACTTGCGTCGGAGGTTGCGGATGGACGAGTCCTTTGCTAACCTGACAGTAGTCTATCCGCAACCAACACCGAGCGGTCCTGGAAACAGGCGGCAGCGTGGGAAGGGCGGTAGGCGTTCCCGGTCGTCGATCTGCTGAGTTGCTTCGCGAGCAAAGAAAAGTGAAAAAAGCTCTTGCAGAGGCGGGCTCGGTTCGATAGACTGGCTGATGGGCAGCAAGAAAGATTGAATTGCAGAGTGCAGTGAAGGTAGTTTCCTCGCTGAAGAAGTTCAGATTGGACCCTCTGGCAGTTCTTTAGAGTTCCCAAAAGTTCTCGGCGGCGGTATTCTGTGCCCGCATGAACGCGGGCCGGGAATGACACGTGCCGGAAAGCCTTTCGAGGCCGCCAGTGAGTCGCCTTTGGAAACATCGGTGATGAGCTGGTCAGATCTTTGAAAATCTAGTTGGACGCTAAGTTTTATTTCGCCAATTTCTGAGTCTCAATCGAGACCATATACTCAAACGGTTCAAACGAGAGTTTGATCCCGGCTCAGAATCAACGCTGGCGGCGCGC
>DALYJJ010000163.1:0-12650 GCA_031969915.1 Bryobacteraceae bacterium
GGATGAGGCGGCCCATGATGACGTTCTCCTTGAGGCCGCGCAGGTAATCCACCTTGCCGTTGATGGCGGCTTCGGTGAGTACGCCGCGTTGTCTCCTGGAAGGATGCCGCGGAGATGAAGCTGACACCTGGGCAGGGAAATGGTTTTCGGCACGTCGCAGAAGGTCCTGATAACATTCGTTCTAGAGGCGGCAGGAGGCGAATCCGGTGTTCTGCCCGAAGTGCGACGTGGAGTACGACCAGGGAATCATGCGGTGCCCAAGCTGTGGGGCTGTCCGGGACACGCAGCCGGGACTGGTACCCGTTTTCGAATCGAACGACACCTTTGCCATTGCTCTGGCAAAGGGCTCGCTTGAGCAAGCGGGCATCCCTTTTTGGGTCCAGGGCGACGAGACAGGGACGCGCCTTGTGTTGAGTCCGATCGTTTATCCGACATGCCGCTTTCTCGTTCCGCACGGTTATGAAAGCGAGGCCCGAGCGCTACTCGATCGGCTCGCTCGCCCTGCGCCAGCGAATTAGGGGCGCCCAAGAAAAGCGAACGCCCCGGATCGCGGCTATTCGGCGTCGGTGAGCAGGTCTTCGGGGCCGAGGTCTTCGCTGAGGCCGCCGGAATAGAGCGTGCGCGCCTCTTCGTCGTAGCCGGGGATGGAGTCGGCGAAGGAGACTTCGGGCTCCTGCACCACCTCCTCCTCCACCACGTCCTCGCCCGCGATCTTCACGGTGCGGTAGTAATCCATACCGGTTCCGGCCGGGATGAGGCGGCCCATGATGACGTTCTCCTTGAGGCCGCGCAGGTAATCCACCTTACCGTTGATGGCGGCTTCGGTGAGTACGCGCGTGGTCTCCTGGAAGGACGCGGCGGAGATGAAGCTATCGGTGGAGAGCGACGCCTTGGTGATGCCGAGCAGGACGGGGCGGCCCTGGGCGGGGCGCTGGCTGGCCTCGATCACGCGCTGGTTCTCTTCGCGGAACTTGAACTTGTCGACAACCTCTTCGGGCAGAAACTCGGTGTCGCCGATGTCCTCGATCTTGACCCAGCGCATCATCTGGCGCGAGATGACCTCGAGGTGCTTGTCGTTGATGTTGACGCCCTGCAGCCGATAGACTTCCTGGATCTCGTTCACCAAGTACTTCTGCAGTTCTTTTTCGCCGAGCACGTGCAGGATGTCGTGCGGGTTGCGGGGGCCGTCGGTGAAGGCGTCGCCGGCGTGGACGCGCTCGCCCTCCTGCACGTTGACGTGCAAGTTGCGCGGAACCGAGTACTCCTTCACCTGGCCGTCGTCGCCCTGGACGGTGATTTTGCGCTGGCCCTTGGAGATTTCGCCGAACTTGACCGCACCGTTGATTTCGCTGATCACGGCGGTTTCCCGCGGCTTGCGGGCTTCGAAGAGTTCGACCACGCGGGGGAGACCGCCGGTGATGTCCTTGGTCTTGGTGGTGGCGCGCGGGATCTTGGCGAGCACGTCGCCGGCGTGGATCTCGTCGCCGTCGCGCACCATCAAGTGGGCGTTGGTGGGCATGAGGTAGCGCCGCTCATCGGCGCGCGAGCCGGAAACCGGGCGCACGATGAGGGTGGGCATGCGCTTCTCGTCGGGCGAGTCGGTGACGACCCACTGCGACATGCCGGTGATTTCGTCCACCTGCTCGCGGAGCGTGATGCCGTCCACCATGTCCTTGAAGTGGATGACGCCGCTGACTTCCGTCAGGATCGAGAACGTGTACGGGTCCCACTCGAGGATGATCTCGTTGGTCTTCACGGGCGCACCGTCTTCGAAGAAGATCTTGGCGCCGTACACCACCTGATAGCGTTCCTTTTCGCGGCCCTTCTCGTCGACGATGGCGAGGATGCCGTTGCGGTTCATGGCGATCAGTTCGCCGCGCGCGTTCTTGACGGTGTTGATGCCGAGGAAGCGGACGTAGCCGTCGGACTTCGCGTCCTGCTTGGACTGTTCGGAGCCGCCCGTGGCGGTGCCGCCGACGTGGAAAGTACGCATGGTGAGCTGCGTGCCCGGCTCGCCGATGGACTGCGCCGCGATGACGCCCACCGCCTCGCCGCGCTCGACGATGCGGCCCGTGGCCAGGTTGCGGCCGTAGCAGAGGCGGCAGACGCCGCGCCGCGACTCGCAGGTGAGCACGGAGCGGATCTTAACGCGTTCGATGCCGGCGGCCTGAATTGCCGCGGCCTTCTCTTCGGTGATCTCCTCGTTCATGCCGACGATGAGATTGGTCTCGTAGTCGAGCTGGTCCTCGAGGGCCACGCGGCCGACGATGCGGTCGCGGAGGGGCTCGATGATTTCGCCCGATTCGATGATCGGCTCGACGTAGATGCCGTCGCCGGTGCCGCAGTCGTTCTCGGTGACGATCACGTCCTGCGCCACGTCGACCAAGCGGCGGGTGAGGTAGCCGGAGTCCGCGGTCTTGAGCGCGGTATCGGCCAGACCCTTACGGGCGCCGTGCGTGGAGATGAAGTACTGGAGCACGTTGAGGCCCTCACGGAAGTTGGCCGTGATGGGAGTCTCAATAATTTCACCGGACGGCTTGGCCATGAGGCCGCGCATACCGGAGAGCTGGCGGATCTGCTGTTTGGAACCGCGCGCGCCGGAGTCCGCCATGATGTAGATCGGGTTGAGGTAGCGGCCGGTCCGGTCGTCCTCTTCCATCACCTTGAACATTTCTTCGGAGACGCGCTCGGTGACCTTGGTCCAGATTTCGATGATCTTGTTGTAGCGCTCGCCCTGGGTGATGGCGCCTTCCTGGTACTGCTGCTGGACTTCGATGACGGCCTTTTCGGCGTCCGCCACAAGATGCTTCTTGAGCTTGGGAACCACCATGTCGTCGATGCCGATGGAGATGCCGGCCCGGGTGGCGTAGAGGAAACCGAGGGCTTTGATCTGGTCGAGCATCTGAACGGTGACCTGGAGGCCGAAGCGCAGGTAGCAATACTGGACGAGCTGGGAGAGGCCCTTTTTCTTGAGCAGGCCGTTGATGTAGGGCATGTCGTCGGGCAGCACGTCGTTCAGGATGACGCGGCCGACGGTGGTTTCCATGTCCTGCTTTACGTACTCGGCGGGTTCGGTGTGGAGCACGTTCTGCGAATCGAAGGCCTTGGTGAGGTCGATGACCTTCCCGGTGTAACGGAGCTTGATGGGAGTGAGGGTTTCGACTTCGCCCATTTCCAGGGCGATGAGCACGTCGGCCATGGAGGCGAATTTCTTGCCCTCGCCCTTGGTGCCGGGGCGCGACTTGGTGAGGTAATAGAGGCCGAGCACCATGTCCTGCGTGGGCACGGCGATGGGCGAGCCGTGCGCCGGGGACAGGATGTTATTCGCCGAAAGCATGAGCGTGGACGCTTCGATCTGGGCTTCGGGCGATAGCGGAATGTGGACCGCCATCTGGTCGCCGTCGAAGTCGGCGTTGAACGCCGTGCAGACCAGCGGGTGGATCTTGATGGCCTTGCCCTCGACCAGCACCGGCTCGAAAGCCTGGATGCCGAGGCGGTGCAGCGTGGGCGCGCGGTTGAGCAGGATGGGGTGATCCTTGATCACCTCTTCGAGGATGTCCCAGACCACCGGGTCCTGCTGTTCGACGAGTTCCTTGGCCTGCTTGATGGTGGTGCAGTGGCCGCGCTGCTCGAGCCGGTGATAGATGAACGGCTTGAAGAGCTCGAGGGCCATCTTCTTGGGAAGGCCGCACTGGTTGAGCTTGAGTTCGGGGCCAACGACGATGACCGAGCGGCCGGAGTAATCGACGCGCTTGCCGAGGAGGTTCTGGCGGAAGCGGCCCTGCTTGCCTTTGAGCGTATCGGAGAGGGACTTGAGCGGGCGGTTGTTGGCGCCGCGCAGGACGCGGCCGCGGCGGCCGTTATCGAAGAGGGCGTCGACGGCTTCCTGGAGCATGCGCTTTTCGTTGCGCACGATGACGTCGGGCGCGTGCAGCTCCATGAGCTTCTTCAAACGGTTGTTGCGGTTGATGACGCGGCGGTAGAGGTCATTGAGGTCGGAGGTGGCGAAGCGGCCGCCGTCGAGGGGCACCAGGGGGCGGAGTTCGGGCGGAATCACCGGGGTGACGTCGAGGATCATCCACTCGGGCTTATTGCCGGACTTGCGGAAGCTCTCGACGACGCGGAGGCGTTTGGCGTACTTGAGTTTCTTCTGCTGCGAGGTCTCGGTCTTCATGCGCTCGCGGATTTCCTGGGAGAGCGCTTCGACGTCGATCTTCTTGAGGAGTTCCTTGATGCCTTCGGCGCCCATCATGGCGACGAACTTGCCGGGGTTCTCGGCGTCCAACTGGCGCTTGCGCTCGTCGGAGATGACCTCGCCGCGGGAGATGCCGGCAAGCTCGCCGGGGTCGACCACGACGAAGGCTTCGAAGTAGAGGACGCGCTCGAGTTCACGGAGCGTGATGTCGAGCAGGTAGCCGATCCGGCTGGGCAGGCCCTTGAAGAACCACACGTGGGAGCAGGGGCTGGCCAGTTCGATGTGGCCGAGGCGCTCGCGGCGCACGCGGGAGAGGGTGACTTCGACGCCGCACTTATCGCAGATGACGCCGCGGTGCTTCATCCGCTTGTACTTGCCGCAGAGGCATTCCCAATCGGCGACGGGCCCGAAGATGCGGGCGCAGAAGAGGCCGTCGCGCTCGGGTTTGAACGTGCGGTAGTTGATCGTCTCCGGCTTGGTGACTTCGCCGTGGGACCAGCTCCGGATCTTCTCCGGGGACGCCAGACTGATTCGAATGGAATCGAAGTCGGCGATCAGGTTGGCTCTGTCGTACGGTGAGGATCGGTACAAAGCTGCCTCCTAAGAAAACCTTTATTTCGTCCGAGCGCCGCCCGGGGCGCTCTGCAGCCGCGGCTGGATTCGGCCGCGGCCCGGGTGATGAATTAGTCCGCGGCGAGCGCGGTGTCGGGGACCTCCCGCGCCTTCTTCATGAGCTCGACATCGAGACAGAGCGACTGCAACTCGCGGATCAGAACGTTGAACGATTCGGGCACGCCGGGTTCGGCGGCGGCTTCACCTTTGACGATGGCCTCGTAAATCTTGGCGCGGCCATAGACGTCGTCGGACTTGGCGGTGAGCAACTCCTGGAGCACGTAGGCGGCGCCGTAGGCTTCGAGCGCCCAGACTTCCATTTCGCCGAAGCGCTGGCCGCCGAACTGGGCCTTGCCGCCGAGCGGCTGTTGCGTGATCAGCGAATACGGTCCGATGGAGCGGGCATGGATCTTGTCGTCGACCAGGTGGGAGAGCTTGAGCATGTAGATGTAGCCCACGGTGACGGGCTGTTCGAAAGGACTCCCGGTCATGCCGTCGTGGAGCTGGATCTTGCCGGAGCCGGGCTTGTCCGACTTGGCGAGCATGCTCTTGATGTCGCCTTCGGTGGCGCCGTCGAAGACGGGCGTGGCGAAGTTGACGCCGAGGGCTTTGGCGGCCCAGCCGAGGTGGGTTTCGAGAATCTGACCCACGTTCATACGGGAGGGAACGCCGAGCGGATTGAGCACGATCTCGACGGGGGTGCCGTCGGGGAGGTAGGGCATGTCCTCTTCGGGCACGATCCGTGCGATGACGTCTATGGCCGCGCCAAGATTTACGAGGCCATCGCTTGCGCTTCATGGCGATGTAGACCTTGACCATTTTGATCACGCCGGGGGGCAGTTCATCGCCCTTGCGGAGCTTGACGATCTTCTCTTCGGTGATCTTCTCGAGGACCGCGATCTGGCGCGAGGTCATCTCCTCGATCTCGTCGATCAGTTCGTTGAGGCGCGGATCCTTGTCCTTGATGCGCAGGCGTTTGAGGTCGCGCGCGCGGAGCTTTTCCAGGGTTTCGCGGTTGATCAGCGCACCCTTGGAGAGCAGCTTCTTGTTGGTCTTTTCGTCGTGGAGATCGGCCAGGATCTCCTTGTTCTCGAGGTGTCCGGCGAGGCGCTTGGCGCGCTCGTCGTTGAGAATGCGCTTCTCGTCCTCGAGGTTGCGGTGGAGCCGCTCGATCTGATCGTCGAGGATGTTCTTCGAGCGCTCGTCGAGATCCGCGCCCTTGCGGGAGAAGACCTTGGCGTCGACCACCACGCCCTCAATGCCGGGCGGGCAGTAGAGGGAGGCGTCCTTGACGTCGCCTGCCTTCTCTCCGAAGATGGCGCGGAGCAGCTTCTCTTCGGGGGTGAGCTGGGTTTCGCCCTTGGGCGTGACCTTGCCGACGAGAATATCGCCGGGCTTCACCGATGCGCCGATGCGGATGATCCCGCTCTCGTCGAGGTTGCGGAGGAAGCCTTCGGCGATGTTCGGGATATCGCGGGTGACTTCCTCGGGGCCGAGCTTGGTGTCCCGGGCTTCGATTTCGAACTCTTCGATGTGAATGGAGGTGTAGTAGTCCTCCTTCACCAGCTTCTCGCTGACCACGATGGCGTCTTCGAAGTTGTACCCGCGCCAGGGCATGAAGGCGACCAGGACGTTACGGCCGAGCGCGAGTTCGCCCTTGTCGGTGCACGGCCCGTCGGCGAGCACGCCACCCTTCTTGACCCGCTGTCCCTGCTGGACGATGGGCTTCTGGTTGATACAGGTGTTCTGGTTGGAGCGCTTGAACTTGGTGAGCTGGTAGATATCGGCGCCGACTTCGCGCGACATCTGGCCCTCGTGGGCGGCGCCTTCGACGCGCACGATGATGCGTTCGCTATCCACCGAATCGACGATGCCGGAGCGCTTGCAGATGACCACCGCGCCGGAATCGCGCGCGGTGACGCCCTCCATGCCGGTGCCCACGAAGGGCGATTCGGCGCGGAGCAGCGGGACGGCCTGGCGCTGCATGTTGGAGCCCATGAGCGCGCGGTTGGCGTCGTCGTTTTCAAGGAACGGGATGAGGCTGGCGGCGACGGAGACCAACTGCTTCGGGCTCACGTCCATGTACTCGATCTCGTCCCGGTGTTTGAGAACGAAGTTGCCCGCCTGGCGCGCGTTGACCAGTTCGGGAACGATGGCCGCCTTTTCGTCCAACTGGACGTTGGCCTGGGCAATGATGTACTTGTCTTCCTCCCAGGCCGAGAGGTAATCGCTGTGGGCGTCGAACTCGGCGGGCTGGTTGTGCTTGGTCTTGCCGGAGACGTCTTTGTTGGCCTTTTCGATCTCGCCGCGGGTGAGCACGTCGCCGACCTTAAAGTGAGTGTCGCCCGGGTTGAGAATCCGGACCTCGTCCACCACGGTGCCGTTCAGCACCCGGCGGTAGGGGCTCTCAATGAAGCCGTACTCGTTGATGCGCGCAAAGCAGGAGAGCGAGGAGATGAGGCCGATATTCGGACCTTCCGGGGTTTCGATGGGGCAGATGCGGCCGTAGTGCGTGGGGTGCACGTCGCGCACCTCGAAGCCGGCGCGCTCGCGGGACAGACCGCCCGGTCCGAGGGCCGAGAGACGGCGCTTATGGGTGATCTCGGAGAGCGGATTGGTCTGATCCATGAACTGCGAGAGCTGGGAGGAGCCGAAGAACTCGCGAATGGCGGCCATCACGGGCTTGGCGTTCACCAGGTCATGCGGCATGGCCGTGGACATTTCCTGGTAGACGCTCATCTTCTCTTTGATCGCGCGTTCCATGCGGACCAGGCCGATGCGGAATTGATTTTCGAGGAGTTCGCCGACGGCGCGGACGCGGCGGTTGCCCAGGTGGTCGATGTCATCGACGGCGCCGAGGCCGCGGCGCAGGCGGAGCAGGTACTTGATGGTGTCGATGAAGTCCTTCTGATCGAGGACGCGCTTGTCGAGGGAGGTGGCGTCGGCCTTGTCGTAGAGTTTGATGTTGAACTTCATGCGGCCCACGCGGGAGAGGTCGTATTTGCGCGGGTCGAAGAACATGCCCTGGAAGAGCTGGGTGGCGGTATCGAGGGTGGGCGGATCGCCGGGGCGGAGCTTGCGGTAGATCTCGAGGAGCGCGTCGTTCTGGGTCTTGACGGGGTCCTTTTTCAGCGTGACGGAGACGACGTTGCCGACCTCGTCCCGCTCGGGGAAGAAGATCTCGACGGAGCCGATGCCGGACTCAATGAGCTTGGAGATGGTGGTGGCGGTGAGTTCCTGGTTGGACTCGACGAGGACTTCGCCGGTCTCCATATCGATGACGTCGGCGGCGACGAACGCGCCTTCGATGTCGTTGGAGGCGATGGCCACTTCCTCAATCTTGTGCTTGAGGATTTCCTTATAGACGCTGGAGGTGATCTTGCGGCCCTGCGGGACGACGGTTTCGCCGGACTTGGTAGTGACGGCGTAGGAGAGCTTGAGGCCGAGGAGGCTGGGGCCCACCTTCCACATCAGCTTCTGATCCTTGATGGCGACTTCGCTGACGGTGTAGAAGGCGCGGAGGATCTCGGTATCGCTCTTGAGGCCGAGGGCGCGGAGGAAGACGGTGCCGTAGAACTTGCGCTTCCGGTCGATGCGGACGTAGAGCAGATTCTTGTTGTCGTACTCGAACTCGACCCAGGAGCCGCGGTAGGGGATGATCTTGCCGAGGAAGTAGCCCTGGGCGGGGACGCGTTCAAAAAAGACGCCGGGGGAGCGGTGCAACTGGCTGACGATGACGCGTTCGGTGCCGTTGATGATGAACGTACCGTTGTCGGTCATCAACGGGATTTCGCCGAAGAAGACTTCCTGTTCCTTGATGTCGCGGACGCTCTTGACGCCGGTTTCGGCGTCTTTGTCGTAGACGGTGAGCCGGATGGTGACCTTGAGCGGGGCGGCGTAGGTCATGCCGCGCTCTTCGCACTCGGGCACGTCGTACTTCAACTGGAGGCCGACGGGGTCGCCGCAGCGGTTGCAGAAGGTGACGATGTTCTTGTTGAAGGTGCCGCACTTCTCGCACAGCACGTCCCCGGGGTGAAAGGGGTCGGTTTGGATGGTGGCGCCGCAAGCGGGATTCCGGCACACGGTCCGGAGGTGATTGAGGCCCTTGAGGGCGCCGCACTTGCACTCCCAGTTGCCGATCGCGTAATCGACAAAGGCCAGTTCGCTGAGGCCCCGGAAGTCGGAGATGGGGAAGACCGACTTGAAAACGCTCTGCAGGCCGATGTCGTCGCGCTCATCGGGCAACAGGTCCATCTGGAGGAAGCGCTCATAGGAACGCTTCTGAACTTCGATCAGGTTAGGAATCGGGATGGAAGTTTTGATCTTCGAGAAATCACGTCGTTCTCGCGCACCGATTACCGGATTTTGCATGTCCACTCCCTCGAGAAACTCAAACGCGGCGTAGTACTGCGGTTCGCTCAACAACCGCGCCGGCCTCAACTGGCGGCGCGGCGCAACGCGGTGCGTCCGGGCACGGGGCCCAAACGCGACTGGGGCCAGTTGGCCCATGGTGGCGGGCAAGGCCCGCGGGCGGGACGGCGGCGGCCCAGCGTCAGGACCGGCGCGCCCGGAAGAACGGGCTGTCGGCAGCCCGGAAAACGAAAGCACCGCAGCCGGGTGAGGTGTTGACCTCGGCGTACCCGACGCGGCGCGGAAGCCCGGGAAAGGCGGGCGGATCAAAGACCGGCGGCTGGGGACGAAGTCCACAAGCCGGAAGGGGAGTTGCTGGCGGCGGAACGAAGACCCTTCGAGTAGAGAACGGGACGGGACACACGAGTCCCGTCGCAAGGGCGCGCAGAGGATGGCCTGCAACGACCCGCGGGCCACCGCAGGCGGAGTCGCGGTATGGAAGAATCACAAGCGCAATTGAGGTCCGGGTTCTACTCCGGTAGAAATCGTTCCCTATCTTAACAGAGCCGAAACGGAGGCGTCAAACCAGCCGCGGCGGCACCGCAAACCCAAAGACAACGGCCCCGGCGCGCCGGAAAGGCGGCCGGGGCGAGACGATGTCTCGAAAAGCCGGGGAGGAACTACTTCACCTCGACGGATGCGCCGGCGTCGACGAACTTCTTTTTGATGGTTTCGGCTTCTTCCTTGGAAACGCCTTCCTTGATCGGCTTGGGGGCGCCGTCGACCAGGTCCTTGGCTTCCTTGAGGCCCAAGCTGGTGACCTCGCGGACTGCCTTGATGACATTGATCTTGTTGGCGCCGGCGCCGGTGAGGACGACGGTGAATTCCGTCTTCTCTTCGGCGGCGGGGGCGGCGGCGGCAGCAGCGCCGCCGCCAGCCGGAGCCGCTGCCACGGCTGCCGCCGCGGCGCTGACACCGAAAGCTTCTTCAATACCCTTGACGAGCTGGGACGCTTCGAGGAGCGTCAGCCCTTTGATCTGTTCGAGAATTGCGTTAACGTCCGCCATTGTCTTGCCTAAACTCCCTCTTCGAGAAATCGTTGGCCGCGCGAGCGCGGTGTTCGTTGTCCATTCGCGGCGGCGGCCCGACGGAGCCGGCCCCCGCGATCAAAATCCTTACCCCGGGAACTTGCCTTCCTTGATCGCCTCATTGAGGGCGACGGCCATGTTGCGGGCCACGCCGTTGAGCGAAACCGCGAGCCGCTGCGCCGAGGAATTAATGAGGAACATCACTTTGGCGATCAGTTCCTCCTTCGGGGGCATGTTGGCGAGTTCGTTGATGGCGCGGATATCGATCACCCGGCCTTCCACCATGCCGGCCTTGAAGGTGAAATTGGGGTTGGTCTTGGCGTAGGCGGTGAGCGCCTTGGCGAGGGCGACCGGGTCCGTCTCCGTGAAGGCGATGGAGGTCATGCCCTTCTGGCCCTTGAGCAGGTTCTCGGCGGAGGTGCCGACGGAAGCCTTTTCGGCGATGGTGTTCTTCACCACTTCGTAGTCGCCGCCGGCGCCGCGGATGGTCTTCCGGAGTTCGAAATCCTGGGCGACCGTGAGCTTTTCGAAATTGGTGACGAAGACGTTGGGCGTCTTGCCGAGCTGCTGGTGCAGGGCTTCGAAATCCTTCTTCTTCTGATTGCGATCTTTCATGAGTGAACCTCCGGCTCCGTCCCCGCTCTACTGACGGGCGTTGAACACGTTGACGTCGATGTGCACGCCGGGCCCCATGGTGGAGCACAGGGTGACGCTCCTGACGTACTTGCCCTTAGCCGCGGCGGGCTTGGCCTTGAGAACGGCCTGAATGAGCGTATTGGCGTTTTCGAGCAGCTTGGGCGTTTCGAAGCTGACCTTGCCGACGGGGGCGTGGATGACGCCCGTCTTGTCGACGCGGAACTCCACTTTACCGGCCTTGACTTCTCTCACCGCGGTGGTGACGTCGTTGGTGACGGTGCCGGTCTTCGGGTTGGGCATGAGGCCGCGGGGGCCAAGGATTTTGCCGAGCTTACCGACGGAGCGCATCATGTCGGGGGTGGCGACGACGGCGTCGTAGTCGAGCCAGTTTTCCGACTGGATCTTATTCACCATGTCCTCGCCGCCGACGAAATCGGCGCCCGCAGCTTCCGCTTCGCGCTGTTTGTCGCCGGAGGCGATGACGAGAACCTTCTTCGACTTGCCGAGTCCGTTCGGCAGCACCACGGTGCCGCGGACCATCTGGTCAGCGTGTTTGGGGTCGACGCCGAGGCGCATGTGGACCTCAACGGTCTCGTCGAACTTGGTGAACTTGATCTTCTGGACGAGCGGGACGGCGCTTTCGAGGGTGACAGGCTGCTCGGGGACCTGTTTGAACGCGGCTTCGTATTTCTTGCCGTGGTTTCTTGCCATGAATCCTCCGTGGTGCGATCGGCGCGCGTGAGGGCGCACCTCCCACTGGGCGTCAGACTGCTTGGCGACGCAATTGCTAAAGTAACACGCGCGGCAACGGGTTCGCAACCGTGCGTTGGGTGGAGAGACGGCTGGGGGCCGGAGTGGTGGGCGGGTCCCGGCGGGTTTTGTTGATCTGGAAGGAGATGACTGGGGGCCGGGTCTGGTTCGCGCAGATTTTTCTCGAGGCCGCCGCCTCCCTCGGGCTCGGGGCCGGGGTGGGGGACAGGGATCGGGTCATAAGTAGAAGAGATGGGGGCGCCGTTTTCGAGACGGGATTCGCGGCGCATGCGGTAAAGGGTGTTGAGGAGGCGGACGAAGTGGCGTTGGGAGCGGTCGATGAGGCGGTCGAGGTAGGGAACGCCGGGGCGCGCGGCTTCGGCGTTGAAGGCGAGGGCGACGTGGTGGGCGGGGGAGAGGTCTGGGTGGAGGGAGGCGTTGAGTTCGAGGTCGGCGGTATAGCGGAGTTCGATGAGGCGGGAGAGGAGGGCTTCGGAGCGCTCGACTTTGAAGCGGGTGCGGGCGAGTTCGGTGACGAGTTGAACCTCGACGTCGTTCGTGGGGCGGAGGGCGGCGAGGTGGCGATTGAGGGTATCGATGAAAGTGGCGTGGTTGTCGGAAGCGAGGAGGAATTCGATGCGGGTGTGGGCGTCGCGGACGGGGGCGGAGCGTTTGGCGCCGTTGGCGGCGCAGATGGCTTTGCCTTGCGGGGTGACGGGGCCTTTGGACTTGGCGCCGTTGCGGCGGGCGGCTTCGCGCTGGGCCTCGGTGCGCGGGCGCTTGGGGGTAGTCGACATTCCGATTGGGTCTCCTTCTAATTCCAGGGTGCCGGAGGTTGTCAAGTGGGATTTCGGGGGAATTGGGGGGTCTGGTGTTGCAAGGAAGGGAGAAATAAAGTTGGCGGATCTCGGCGGCAGGATGCCGGTCCTTCACCTTCACGACCGCCACGCGGTTCGTGACCGGGGGTAGTGTCAAGCATTCTGTGTAAACGCCCATCCGTGGTTCTCACGCCAACTCCG
>DALYJJ010000164.1:0-7003 GCA_031969915.1 Bryobacteraceae bacterium
GTGCATGGGCCTGGGCATCGCATCCCACCTGTTGGGCGCCCTACTGGGATCGATCCCGAGCATCACGGCGGTGCTTTCCACCGGAACCCATCTGCTGATCGTGGGAATCGCTCTGCAGATCTGGGGCTGCGTCCTGCGGAAGCGGTTGGCGCTTGCCGCCCTATGGACCATGGCCAGCATCCTGATCCCGCTCACCACCATGGCCACCATCGGTTTCGCAGGCTACGGATTGGGCACGGCCGCGCTCGCCACGATGTTTGCCCTCACCTGTGTTCCCGGAAAGACCCTCCGGGTCGCGGCGTTGCTCTCACCCATCGCTCTCTACTTCGGCCTCTCCTTCGTGGTGACCTATCTGGGGACACGAGTTGAGATCCGGAGCAAAGTTTGGGGCGGCGAATCGCTCGAGAATCGAGTCGGCTCGGTCACCCAAAGCCTCGGCTCCTTCGAGGGGTTCTCGCCCTATGAGAACCGGCATCTGGAACTGCTCGATCTCCGTTTGAATCAGAATTGGCTGGTTGGCGCGGCCGTGCAGTACATCGAAAACACCGGGGAGTTCGCGGAAGGCGCCACCATTCGAGGGGCGTTCATGGCGATGATCCCCAGGCTGGTCTGGCCGGACAAACCGCCCAACTCCAGCGGCCGCCTGGTCTCACAGTACACAGGGATCGAGTTCGCCCAAGGCACCAGCGTGGGGGTCGGACAAGTCATGGAGTTCTACATCAACTATGGGCGGATCGGCATTGTCGTCGGCTTCTTGTTGATTGGACTTCTGCTTGCATTTCTCGATACCCGGGCATACCGGGCGCTCGTCACCGGCGATTTCACAACCTTCGTGACCTTCTTCGTCATGGCCCTCGCCGCCACAAGCCTGGGAAACTCCCTCGCTGAACTCGCCGGCAGCGTTGCGGCCGCGCTGGTGATGAGCCCGGCGCTGCGCCTGGGCCTCAAAGCATGGAACCGCCGCACCCAGAGGTTGGGCGCCGTGGCTGCGCCCGCGCACTGAGTGCGTTTCGATATGGCTGGCCAACCTTCTCTACTCGCTCTCTTCCCGGCCCTCGAAAGCCCGATCGGGGGAGGAATCCAGGCCGCCGGCCAGATCGCACGTCAGGCGCTCCGCTCCTCGTTCACGGTCCGCTGCTTCTACTACGGCCCGGACGCGGAGAAAGGGCTTCCTGCAAGCGACGTGATCGCTCCCACTCGTCTTTCCGCACTCTGGCAGGCCGCACGGGGCCGCTGGACGGCAGACCTGGTCATGGTCTGGCACGTCCACCTGCTGCGTCTGCTGCCCTTCTTCAACCTCCCGAAAGCGCGGATTGCGGTCTTCCTTCACGGGATCGAATGTTGGCGGCCTCTCGATTGGTGGTCCGAGCGCGCAATGAAAAACGTGGATTGCTTCCTGACCAACAGCGATTACACCCGGGATCGGTTTCTGGGAACGCGCCCCTGGCTGACACGGGCTCGGACCGAGACCACCGCGCTGGGCCTCGGCCACCCCGCCCCCGCTTCGCCGCCGCCGGGCGCGATTCCCGCCGCGCTCATGCTGGGGCGAATGGCCATTGAGGAAGACTATAAGGGCCACCGCGAGATGATCGGCGTCTGGCCCCGCGTGCTCGCGGACGTGCCGGACGCTGAATTGTGGATCGCGGGCGGCGGCTCGCTTCGTCCCGCCCTCGAAGCCGTCGTCCGGGAACAGGGGCTCGAACGCCACGTGCATTTTCTCGGCTACATCTCCGAAGAGGAGAAACTCCGCCGCCTGGAGCAGTGCCGCTGCCTGGCTCTACCCAGCCGCGGCGAGGGCTTCGGCCTGGTCTATCTCGAGGCGATGCGCCTTGGCCGGCCGTGCCTGACCAGCACCCTCGACGCCGGAAGCGAGGTCATTGCGCCGCCCGAAGCCGGATTGGCCGTCGATCCCGGCGACACCACCGGCCTTCATCGGGCCGTTCGGCGCTTGCTCGGGGCCGGCGCCGAGTGGGAGCAGTGGTCGCGGCAGGCGCGCCACCGCTACGAAGAGCGCTATACAGCCCCGGCTTTCGGCGAGCGTCTGTGCCGCGCCGTGACCCACTGTCTGAATCCGTGACTTTGTGTTCCCCTTGAAGGTCCTTCACGTCATCCCCTCTCTCGGGCCCGTCCGCGGCGGCCCCAGTTTCGTGATCCGCTCGCTCGCCGAGGGTCTCAACGCCGCGGGCGTCGAAGTCCAGGTCGCCGCCACCGATGACAACGGGCCCGGGCGCTTGCCGGTGGAACTCGGACGGCCGGTGGAAGAGCGCGGGGTCACGTACTGGTATTTTCCTCGCCAAACGTCCTTCTACCAGGCCTCCGCGCCTCTGTCGGGCTGGCTCTGGCGGCAGGTGGCAAAATTCGATCTGGTCCACATCCACGCCTTGTTCTCCTTCGCGCCGGTCGCCGCGGGGCTCATCTGCCGCGCGCGGGGCGTACCCTACATCGTCCGGCCGCTAGGACTGCTCAACCGCTGGGGCGTGCAAAACCGGAGGCCGCTGTTGAAACGCTGCTCGCTGCGTTTGTGCGAGCAGCCTATCCTGGAAGCCTCGAAGGCGGTGCACTATACCAGCGAACAGGAGCGGATCGAGGCGGAAGAGCTGGGCTTTCACGCCCCGGCCGCGATCGTGCCGAATCCGGTACCTCCCGTGAGCGCCGCCGTTCGGGGCCAGTTCCGCCGCCGCCTGGGGATCCCGGAGTCCGCTCCGCTGCTCCTCTTCCTGTCCCGCATTGATGCGAAGAAAGGGCTCGATCTGCTGATCCCCGCGTTCCGGCACGTCCGCGCCGCTCTGCCCGACGCCGTGCTCGTAATCGCCGGGTCGGGCGACGAGCCGCTCACGAACCGAATGAAAGCGTTGGCCCGGGCCGAAGGGCTCGACGAGAGCGCCATCTACTGGCCCGGCTTCGTACAGGGCGCGGCCAAGGAGCAAGCCTTTGCCGATGCCGATCTGTTCGTGCTGCCCTCGTATTCGGAAAACTTCGGCGTCGCGCCCATCGAAGCCGCTTCCGCCGGCTTGCCCCTGCTGCTCTCCGATCACGTCGGAGTGCACGTGGAGGTGGCCGCGGCCGAAGCGGGGCGAGTCGTTCCCTGCGACGTGACGGCCCTTGCGCGGGAGGCGGTCGAGCTCCTGCGTGCACCCTCTCTCCGCCAATCCATGGGCGAGGCCGCGCGCGCCTTGGCCCTCGAACGCTATTCGCTCGAAGCGGTCAGCCGCCAGATGGTGGCCTTGTACCGAAAAGTGCTCAGCCAGTAACCACCGGCGCCCGCTCGCGCTCTCTGCAACCAATTCACGAAACCCTACAAACGGACTGACATGACGACTATTCTCGGTTTGAACGCCTACCACGGCGACTCTTCCGCCGCTCTGCTCAAGGATGGCGCCCTGGCCGGCGCGGTCGAAGAGGAGCGGTACAACCGCATCAAGCACTGGGCCGGTTTGCCCAGCCTCGCCGCGCAACAGGTGTTGGCGATGGGCGGTGTGGACCGGGTCCAGCACCTTGCCATCTCGCGCGACCCGAAGGCGCGGTTCGCCGACAAGCTGAAGCGCATCGCTCTCCGGCCCGGCTCGTGGAAACAGGCAGCCAACCGCGCCTTCAACAGCGCCAAGCTGACCCAGCTCCCCGCGGACCTTCTGCAGCAGGGCGTGGGCGCGGTGAAGGATGCCGAGTTCCACTTTGTCGAGCATCATCGCGCTCACCTGGCGAGCGCGTTCTTCGTAAGCCCGTTCGAGGAGGCCGCGGTCGTTTCCGTGGATGGCTTCGGCGACTTCACCAGCGTCATGTGGGGCGCCGGACGGGGCAACACGATTGAGGTCCGGGGCTCGGTGCAGTATCCGCATTCCCTTGGTCTCTACTACACCGCCATCACGCAGCTTCTCGGCTTTCCGAAGTACGGCGACGAGTACAAGATGATGGGCCTGAGCGCCCTCGGCGAGCCGCGGTTCCTCGAGCAAATGCGCCAGATCGTGCGCGTCGAGGACGGCCAGGTCCGCCTCAACCTCGACCTCTTCCGGCATCACAACGAAGGCGTGGAGATGAGTTGGATCGGCGGAGAGCCTACGCTCGGCCACGTCTACTCGAAGAAGATGGTCGAATTGCTGGGGCCGGCCCGCGCCTCGCGAGGAGAGATCGAACAGCGTCACATGGACCTCGCCGCCTCCGCCCAGGCGCTGCTCGAAGAGTGCTACTTCGCAATCCTCAACCATGTCCAGAAAGAAACCGGCATGAAGGCCGTCTGCCTGGCCGGCGGCGTGGCGCTCAACTGCGTGGCCAACGGAATGATCTTCGAAAAGACCGGCTTCCGCGATGTCTACGTCCAACCCGCCGCGCATGACGCCGGGACGTCCTACGGGGCGGCCCTCTATGTCTGGCATCAGAAACTGGGTAAGCCGCGCCAGTTCGTCATGAACCACGTCTATTGGGGCTCGCAGTTCGACGACGTGGACATCCGCCGCGTGCTCGACGGCGCAGGCGTGCGCTACCATGCGCTCACCCAGGATCAACTCGTCGACCGGACCTCGCAGCACATCGCCGACGGCGATATTGTCGGCTGGTTCCAGGGCCGGATGGAGTTTGGCCCACGCGCTCTCGGCAACCGGTCCATTCTCGCCGACCCCCGCCGCCACGACATGAAAGACACCCTGAACCGCCGCATCAAGTTCCGCGAGCCGTTCCGCCCGTTCTGCCCGTCGGTGCTGGCTGAAGCCACGGGCGAGTATTTCGAGAGCAGCTATACGTCGCCCTTCATGGTGATGGCGTACAAGATCAAAGCGCAGCAGCGCGACCGCATCCCGGCCGTCACCCACGCCGACGGCACGGGACGGCTTCAAACCGTCGAGCCGGACGCGAATCCGCTCTACTGGAAACTGATCCGCCGCTTCGGAGAAGTGAGTGGCGTCCCCATCCTGCTGAACACCTCGTTCAATGAGAACGAGCCGATCGTCGAGACTCCTCAGCAGGCCCTGGACTGCTTCCTGCGCACGCGCATGGATGTGCTTGCGGTGGGCAACCACCTGCTGATCAAGAAAGAAAACACCGAGTTCTCCGAATCACGGCGTTCCTTCGCGGAAGCGGAGTCGGCGGGAACCCCGAAGTAGGAAGTCGCCTATGCTTTATTGTCAGGCCGTGCTGCCGCGTGCGGGTTTGGGCAACAAGCTCTTTCCCTGGGCGCGATGCCTGGTCTTCAGCCGCACGCACGATGTGCCGATGCTCGCAACCTCCTGGTCGCAGTTCAGCATCGGACCGCTTCTGCGCGGACAACAGGACTGGCGGACGTATCACAACTTGTTCCGAAACGGAGAAGGGGACATCGGTGGCCTCCGCCGCCTCTGGATCTTGAACCGAGCCGCTTCCGTGGCCGAGCCCGAGGGCGGCGTGAGCGTCCTTCCAGAGCCGGGCCGGGCCGCCCTGGTGACGTTCTCGGGCATGGGCAAGCACTTCGGCCCGCTTTACGGACACCATCAGAAACTCGGCGCGGCGCTGCGCGCCCTGACCCGGCCTCCCTGGGTCGCCCGCGCCGATGCCGCCGGCGGCGGAACTCGGTACCCGGTCGGAATCCACGTGCGGCTCGGGGACTTTTCGGTGCCCCAAAGTGAAGACGAGATGAAAACCAAGGGCTGCGTGCGGACGCCCCTCTCCTGGTTCATCTCCAGCCTGAACGCCATTCGCCGGGAGGCGGGATGGCCTGTCCCCGCCTTTGTCGTCTCCGACGGCTCCGCCGCGGAACTGGCCCCCTTGCTCTCGCTCGACGATGTCTGCCTTGTTAACACCGGCTCTTCGATCGGAGACATGTTGCTCCTGTCGAAAGCTTCCATCCTGATCGCCACCGGCGGAAGCTCTTTCAGCGGCTGGGCGGCGTTTCTCGGGCAGATGCCCGTCATCGCCCATCCGGGGCAGAACCTGGCGTGGTTTCAGTTACGGCCGGCAAATGGACAGTTCCTGGGCGAGTTCGATCCATCCGCGCCGGACGACGCCTTTCTACAGCAGGCCGCCGGGATACTGGGACGAGTTGCAAAACACTAACTTATACTGAAGCGACGGAACATATGAACGGTAGTCAGCCTGTCTTGACGCCTCCTCCACCCGCTCTCGAAGCCACCTCGCCGTGGCCCTTTCGCGCCGGCCTCCTGGTGATCGGGGGCCTATTGATATCCTCGTTCGCTCCGGTCTTATACCGCTTGGGCGAAGTCTGGCTGAGCGACGACAACATGAGCCATGGTCTCTTCGTCCCTCTGACCGCGGCCTACATCGCCTACCTCAAGCGCGGTGAACTGGCGGCGGCTCAATGGAAGACGAACTACCTCGGACTGCTCCTGGTGGTGCTCGGCGGGCTCATGCTCTGCGTCGGCCCGCCCAGCATCCCCACCTTCATTATTCTCGGCCGTGTCGCGTTTCTGTTCTCTCTCACCGGCTGCCTCCTGTTTCTGGGGGGATTCCGCATCCTTTGGACTCTCGCGTATCCACTGAGCCTCCTCCCTTTGATGATTCCGTTTCCGTTCTATGATTTCGTAACTCTCCCCCTCCAGTTAGTTGCCAGCATTCTCTCCGAGCACTCGCTCAGCGCCCTGGGAGTGTCCGTGCTGCGGGAGGGCAACGTGTTGTTCCTGAGCGGCCAGACGCTCTCCGTCGCCGAGGCTTGCAGCGGGCTGCGGTCACTGTACTCCCTGTTGTTTCTCACCCTTGCGTACGCCTACTTCTTTGCCGATACCTGGAAGCTGCGCGCCGCCCTCATCGCCGCCATCATCCCCATCGCCATCGTCGCTAACTCCATGCGGGTCACCGCCACCGCCATTCTGGGAGGCATCAACCCGGAGTACACGCACGGTGTCTATCACGAAATGCTCGGCTGGAGCGTCTTCGTCGTCGCCTTTGGGATGCTCTGTCTCTGGCATTGGTGTCTAATGCGCGGAGAGAAGCTGTTCGCAAGAAAAGGGGCCAGCGTATGAATCGCGCGGCGTTTGCGATCCTGGGCGCCGCACTCTCGGCGCAATCCTATTACTACTACACG
>DALYJJ010000164.1:7013-12503 GCA_031969915.1 Bryobacteraceae bacterium
CACGCCCACCGCGAGGTGATCCCGGACACTCCTCCCTGGAGTCAGTTTCCCCAGCAGGTCGGCGAATGGCAGTCCGTCGCCGAAATCCCTATCGACGACGTCGTGCTCGAACAACTCCGCCCGGACGATTTTCTGAGCCGTACCTATGCCCTGCGCGGCGCCCAGCCGTCGGTGAACGTGTTCGTCGGCTACTTCAACACCCAGCGCACCGGGCGGGCGCCGCACTCGCCAAAGAACTGCCTCCCCGGATCGGGCTGGGAAGCGGTGTGGGCGGAGACCGCCAGAATTCCGGTGGAGGGTCAGAAGGACCTCGAAGTCACTAAGTTCCTGGTTCAGAAGAATCGGACCAAGCTGGTGGTCATTTATTGGTACCAGTCGGCCGATTGGGCAATCGGAAACGAATATGTCGCGCAGTTACTCGCGGTTCCGCAGTTACTGAGCCACGGCCGCACCGACGTCGCGCTGGTCCGCATCATCGCACCGATGGCGGAGTCAACGGAGGCGAAAGCGTTCGATGTGGCCGCCAGTTTCGCGAAGCTGCTGTACCCGATGGTGAAGGGCCACATCCCGTCCACGTGACGAGAACACGGTCATCGCTTCCTTTGTTGGCGCGAAGTTTCCATTCGAACTCGATTGGCTTCCTGAACGGAACTCATTTCGGGCGAAGTCAACTGCGTCGGATCGCACGAGGACAATCCACGCATGCAGTTGTCGAAGTTGCGCTTCGAAGCCGATTTGCGAACGGCTTCCAGGTCCGCTCCGGCGAGCGCGAGAGGATCGCACCGTTGGACACCGTTCAGGCAAGCCTCCCGGTTGACCCTGGCCCGCTCCGCCGTCACGGCCGCCTCTTCCGTCGTGTCAAGCGCCAGTGGATCGCAAGCCGCCGCGCCAGCCATACACGCTTTGAGGTTCCTTTGCTTCGCCGTGGCCCGGGTGGCCTGCAGCTCGGCGGGGGCCAGTTGCAGAGGGTCACACGTTGCGCTTCCCTCCAGACACCGCTCAAAGTTTCGCTTCTGGCGCCCGGCCCGAACCCGCGCCATCTCGTCTTTGGTGAGCTCCGCCGGAATGCAAAGGGGACTTCCCGCCGAACAGCGCTCCAGGTTCTGGCGGCGCCGGACGGCACTGACGCTCCGGCTCTCCTCGGCGGTCAGCCGGGTGGGGTCGCAGCCCGGGCTGCCTTTCAGACACTGTTCCAGATTGCGGCGCCGGCCCGCCTGTCCCACTGCCTGCAGTTCCTGCGGCGTCAATTGCGAGAGATCGCAACTGGAGAACCCGGCGCTGCAAGCCTCCAGGTTCCGCTTGCTGGCCTCGTCCCGGGGCCGCTGGGCGGGGCTCGGAGCCGCGCCGGCGCCCAGGACCAGGCAAATCGTCAGCCGCGTGGTGTGCCTCATTCGTCCGTAATTGTACTAGTCAACCGGTTACCGTCCCAATGCGGTGATCGCCTTACCGTCCCGGTTCGCTGTTCCGCAAGGTGTTAAGATACGGCTTGGCGACAATTCCAGGCCGGCCCGCGGTGGCTCCAGGCCGCCGCGCCGCACTGAGAGAACTATGTCCCGCTCATACCTCTCCTTTTCGATTCTGATCGTGCTGATTTTTCTGGCGTCGTGCGCCTCAAGCCCGGAGTCCATGGTGAGCGCCGGCAATAAGTTCTTCGATCAGGGCAAGTACGAAGACGCGCTGCTGCAGTATCGCCGCGCCATGCAGAAGAGCCCAAACTACGGAGACGCCTACTATCGGGCCGGTTTGGCGGAAGTGAAGCTCGGCCGGCTCGGCCCGGCCCTGACGGCCTTCGACCAGGCCGTGCAGTTGACGCCGCAGAGCACCGACGCCGCCGCCAGCTACGGAGAAGTTGCGGTGCCGGCCTATCTCGGCGATCCAACCAGGCCCCGCCGTTTGTACGACCGGATCACCCGCGTCGCCGATGACCTGCTCAAGGCCGACCCGAACTCCTTCGCCGGCTTGCGCATGAAAGGCTATCTCGCCCTGGCCGATGTCCGGAGCGAGGACGCGATCTCCTTCTTCCGGAGAGCGCTGGCCATCAAGCCGGATCATCCGGAAGTCTCTTCGGCGCTGGTGCAAGTGTACTTCTATGAGGGCCGGAACAAAGAGGCGGAGGAGTTGGCGAACACCCTCATTGCCCGTCAGAAACACTTCGGGCCGGCCTATGACCTGCTCTACTTTCACTACCTGGAGACCGGCCAGGCCGCTGCCGCCGAGAAGATCCTGCAGTCGAAGGTGAGCAGCAATCCGAGTTCCAGCGTCTTCGCGATTCAACTCGCCCGGCACTATTTCCGGGCCAAGAGGATGGATCTGATGGCGTCGGAAATCAGCCGCCTCGTCTCCTCCCAGAACCCGGTGCCCGACGGCCCGATGGACGCCGGTGACTTCTATCGGGAAATCGGCCGCCCGGAAGAGGCGCTCAACGCCTACCGTACCGGTGAATCCCTCTTTCCCAAACAGAAGGTGGACTATCAGAAGCGTCAGGTTGCCCTGCTGATTTCCGCCGGCCGGAAACCCGAGGCCGAGAAAGTACTGGACGGTATCCTCTCCGCAAATCCGAAGGACGCCGACGCGCTCGCTTCCCAGGCGATGCTCCAACTCGCCGGCGGCGAGCCGGAGCCCGCCACGCGCGCTTTGGCCACGCTCGAGTCTCTGATCAAGGAGCATCCCTCGGATTCCCGTTACCGCCTCGACTATGCCCGCGCCCTGCGCGTCCGGGACCGCGACGAGGACGCCCGTCTCCAGTTATTGGAGTTACTCCGGCGCGACGGCACGAATCGGGAAGCTCTGCGGCACGTCGCGGAGATCTACATTCGCCGCCGGCAGGTGGACGAAGCGCTCCGGTATGCGGACCAGCTCCTGGCCCTCGAACCGAACACACCAAGTGCGGTCCTGGTCCGTACCGCCGCCCTGGTCGCGCGAGGCCAGGTCAGCGAAGCCCAAGCCGCGCTGACCAAGCTCGTCAGGGACTTCCCGGATCTGCGCGAGGCGCAACTGCAACTGGGACTTCTGTACGTTACACAGAAGCGTTTCCCCGAGGCCGAAGCGCTCTTTGCCAAGTATTACCGCGCCGGCGAGAACGACCTTCGGGCGCTGCGTGGTTTGGTCGAAGCCTATATCGCCCAGAACCAATCCGCCCGAGCGATGAGCCTGCTGCAGGAAGAGGTTCGCCGCAACCCGCAGTCCAATAACCTGCGGACCGTGCTCGCTTCCACCGCCGCGCGCGTCGGCAATCTCGATCTGGCCATCGCCGAGTACGAGAAACTCGCGAAGGTGTTCACCAACTCGTCGGAAATCTATCTCCAGCTCGGCGTTCTTTACAGCCGGAAAGGGGATACGCAAACCGCCCTCACCTACTTACAGAAGGGCGTTGAAACGGTTCCGAATAACTCCGAGGCCTTGGCCAGTTACGCCGAGGCGCTCGGTCAGGCAGGCCGGCTCGAAGAGGCCAAGGCGACTTACCGCCGCAGTCTCGCCATCCGCTCAGACAATGCCGCCGCCATGAACAACCTGGCGTTCCTGATGGCGGAAACCAATGACAACCTCGATGAGGCTTTGACCATGGCCCGGGCGGCCGCGCAGAAAGCCCCCGAAAACCTCGACTTCGCCGACACCGTCGGCTGGATCTACCTCAAGCGGAAGAACCTGGACAGCGCCGTGCTCATGTTTCAGAACCTGGTGAAGCGGAGCCCGGCCACGGCGTTGTTCCGCTATCACCTCGGTTTGGCTCTGGCTGCAAAGGGAGACCGCGACGCCGCGAGGGCCGAGTTTCAATCCGCTCTCAAAGCCAGCCCTTCGGCCTCCGACGCCCAACGAATCCGGGAAGCGATCGCTAAGCTCTAGACCGCGTTTCCCAGTACCGCTCCTATTTCTTTGAAACAGGCATCTTGATATCTTCTGTTAGAGGGTTCACACTCGCTGGAGCCCTCGGCGGACAGATGTCGACTCCTGCTGCTTTCGTACTCCGGAGAGAGTCCTCCTCATGTACCTAGTCGCAACTCTGGGCATCATTTCGTTTCTGCTCTCGATCATTCTGACTCCGATCGTGCGCGATGCTTTTCTCCGCCGCGGCCTGGTGGACAAGCCGGACAACGTCCGCAAGTTTCACCATGCCGCCGTGCCCCGCATCGGAGGCATCGCCATCATGGTGTCGTATGCGATGGCATTCGTGTTCGGACTCGTCCTGCCCTTCTCCTACGCCGAGACCCTGCACGAAGTCCAGATCGGCGTCTGGAAGCTCTGCCTCGCGGCGGGCTTGATCTTCCTCACCGGCCTCCTTGACGACCTGAAGGTGCTCAATCCCTGGGAAAAGCTCGGCGAACAACTGGTGGCCGCGCTCATGGCCTACTCAGCGGGCGTTCAGATCCACTTCTTCCCGGGCGAATCGTGGGACATCTGGATCAGCCTCCCGGTTTCCTTGCTCTGGATCATTGGCTGCACCAACGCCTTCAACCTGATTGACGGACTGGACGGACTGGCCGCCGGAGTGGGGCTGTTCGCCACCGTGACTGTGCTCATCGCCGCCCTGTCCAACAACAACATGCAGTTGGCCCTCGTCACCGTCCCGCTCGCCGGCGCGCTGCTCGGTTTCCTTCGGTACAATTTCAACCCCGCCTCCGTGTTTCTGGGCGATAGCGGAAGCCTGACGGTCGGTTTTCTCCTGGGCTGCTACGGCGTGCTCTGGAGCCAGAAGTCCGCGACGATCCTCGGCATGGTGGCCCCGCTCATCTCCGTCTCCATCCCGCTGCTCGATACCGGGCTCTCCATCGTCCGCCGCTTCCTCCGTCATCAGCCCATCTTCGGCGGAGACCGCGGCCACATCCACCATCGTCTGCTCGACCGCGGCCTCACGCCCCGGCGCGCGGCTCTGTTGATCTACGGATTCGCCGGCCTCGCCGCGTGCATCTCGCTCATCGAGGACGCCTCCCGGAACCAGATGAGCGGCGTGGTGATCGTGCTCTTCTGTGTCGCCACCTGGATCGGTGTCCAGCACCTCGGCTATACCGAGTTCGCGCTCGCCCGCCAGTTGTTCGTCAAGGGCGGATTCCGCCGGATCATCGACGCCCAGGCGCGCCTCCAGACCTTCGAGAAGGAACTCGCCGCCACTCAGTCCGTCGATGAGTGTTGGAACACCGTCGCGAAGAGCAGCGGCGCGTTCGGCTTCACCGGCGTTCGTATGCGCGCCTGCGGCAGAACCTTCGAACACACCTGGGCGGCCGATGACGTCAGCGTCCGGTGGCAGGTTCGCGTCCCGCTGCCCCTCCAGCAGTACGTCAACTTCCAGTGGACCTTCGGCGGCGAGGAGTTGAGCATCGCCGTGCTCAACGGCTTCGTGAATTGCGTCCAGAGGGTCCTCACCGCCAAGTTCGGCTCCGGCGAGTTCAGCGCCGTCGAAGAGTCACCCGCACCCGCCTCGTTGCCGCCCAGTGAGCCCTCCTCCGTGCCCGAAACCACCCCCGCCCCGGTGGCCGGACAGAACTGATTCCCACC